>DAOLIZ010000076.1:0-12771 GCA_035328285.1 Gemmatimonadales bacterium | reverse complement strand
TCGTTCCTCGCCGAGGCAGCCTGGGATCTCGGCCCCACGCGACTGTACTACCAGTTCGAGCGCACGGAGCGGCCTGAAGAAGAACGGCTCTTTGCCCGGCCGACGCGCAGCGTCCGGCCTCACCTGGAGGACGCGATCCTGGGCACGACACTGTGGACGCTCAACACCGTCGGGGTCGGACGGGATCTCCTGGCCGGTGGGGGCGTGGCGCGACTCCGCCCGTTCGTGGAAATCTCCTACGTGACCGTGTCCCAGGCGGGGCCGGGGGTGTTCGATCCGGCGCTCTGGTACGATGGCACGGAGTTCTGGGGCGTGAGCCTCGGATTGACGGTGGGGCTGGGGCGCACGGCGTTCACGCACCGGATGGGTCGATACGGGGTGTCCGAAGACGTCCCGCGCGACGCGCGCGGTCCACATCATCACTGAGCTCTCGATGACCATGCTCCGACGTCGGTTCACCTTCCCGGGCCCGGCCACCGCGGCCAGCCTCATCCTGCTCGCGGGGTGCGCCGGTTCGGACAGCACCGGCCCAGGCCCGACGCCGCCCCCGGCGGCCTCGATCGCCCTGGTGAGTACCGTGGCGGTCCCAGCCAACTACGGCCTGCACGACACCTTCGTCCGCGATGGCCTGGCCTTCCTCTGCGTGTGGGACGAGGGGGTCTACATCTATGATGTGGGGAACGGGATCAGTGGCGGCACGATCGCGTCACCGAAGCTCGTAGGCTCGGTAAAGACGGCGGGGGGCAACGCCCACAACGCGTGGTGGTATCACTCGCCCACCGGTTCGACGCAGTATCTCTTCGTGGGGGAGGAGGGCCCGGGGAGCATCGGCTCCGCGAGTTCCGGGTCGATCCACGTGGTGGATGTCTCGAACCTGACGGCGCCGGTCGAGGTGGGCAGCTACACGCTCGCCGGGGCGGGCACCCACAATTTCTGGGTCGACGAGGACGCGCAGGTCCTCTACGCGGCCTACTACAACGGGGGGGTCGTCGCCCTCGACGTGTCCGGGACGTTGCCGTCCGACATGAGCAGCCGGGAGCTGGCGCGCATCCAGCCCGGGGGACCTGGCAACACCTACGTGTGGGGCGTGATGCAGGACCAGGACGGCGACCTCTACGCTTCCGACATGCTGAGCGGGTTCTGGCGGCTGCGGTACAACGGCGGGAGCTTCTCGATCGTCGGGGGCGGGAACAACGTGCCGGAGCGTTTCACCTCGGACTTGTGGGTCCAGAACGGGTATGGCTACACGGGCGGGTGGGGCAACCGGGGCACGCAGCCCGGCAATGCGGTGAAGATCTGGCAGGTGTCCGGGGCAACGCCCGTCCTGGTGGACTCCGTGATCACCAGCGGGATCACCACGGTCAGCGACGTGCAGGTCAGTGCCGACGGCAAGCTCCTGGTGTTCAGCGCCGAGAATGGCCCGAACGCCGGCCTGCATGTCTACTCGCTCGCCACCTCGCCCCGCCAGCCGGTCTTCCTGGCCAGCTATCCCGTGGCCCAGGGCATTCACACGGCGACCGTGGAAACCATCGCGGGACACACCTACGTCTTCGCGGCCCGGAACCCGGCCAGCCCGGCGCTCCTGATCTTCGACGTCACCTCGCTCGAGCCCTGACGCCGGTGGGGCATGACGAACGGGGAGGCGCCTGGTCGGCGCCTCCCCGTTCGCGTGTCACGCCCACCGCCGGTGCTACGGCGTCGGTGCCGGCACCTGACCGGTCTGGTTGTTGGTGCGGTTCACGTCCGGGAACACCTCGCCAGGGTCGACCGCGACGCCCACGACCCGCTTGTCCGGCACGACGAGCGTGAAGGCGCTGCCCCCGTACCAGATTTCCACCGGCAGCCGCCGCTGCTCCGGGGGCGCCCCGTCGAAGTAGAGCGTCAGGTCCACCGGCATCACCATCGGGCCGACGTTCTCCAGATAGATGCGCGACTGCGGGACTCCCTGCCGCTCGACGACCTTGATGGAATCCACCGCCTGATCGAGCGTCTCCGTGGTGTAGAACCACGAACGCCAGAACCAGCTGAGATCCTCGCCGACGCCGTCCTCCATGGTGCGGAAGAAGTCGGCCGGGGTCGGGTGCTTGTACGCCCAGCGACGGATGTACTCCCGGAATGCCGGGTCGAAGCGGTCCGGGCCGAGGATCTGCTCGCGGAGGACGATCAAGCCGAATCCCGGCTTGTTGTAGGCCGCCTGGCCGAGGATCGGCCCTGGCGTACGATCGGCCGGCGTGATGATGGGTACCTCGCGGCCCGAGAGGGCGTAGCCGACGTAGGTCCGGCCGTTGCCGCGGCGGTTCGGGGCGTCCGGGTAACGCAGCTTCCAGTTGTAGTAGTTCATGAAGGTGTTGAACCCCTCGTCCATCCAGGGGTAGAGCCGTTCGTTGCTGCCGACCACCATGGGGAACCAGGTGTGGCCGAATTCGTGGTCGGTCACGCTGTAGAGCGCCTGCGCGTTGGTGCGATTGCCGCAGAAGACGATCATCGGGTACTCCATCCCTCCCTCGGGGCCGTTCACGTTGATCGCCACCGGGTAGGGATAGGGATACCACTGATTCGAGTAGGCCTCGATGGCAAACTTGGCGTACTGGCTCGACTGGTTCCAGATCGAGTCGGCGGAAGGAGGATAGAGGCTCATGGCGAGGGTCTTGCCGCCGTTGACGCTCACGGCGTCCCAGATGAAGTGCCGCGCGGCGGCCCAGGCGAAGTCCCGGACGCTGTCGGCCTGGAAGCGCCAGGTGAGCATGCCCGAGGCCGGGCGGGGACGCGACGCCGGATCGTCGATCTCATTCTTGCCACGGATGACCACGGTGGTCTCACTGGTGCGCGCCGCTGCCAGCCGGGAGCGCTGGGCCGCCGTCAGGACCTCGGTCGGATTCTGCAGGACGCCGGTGGCGCCCACGATCATGTTGGCCGGCACGGTCAGGCTGACGTCGAACGTGCCGTATTCGAGGTAGAACTCGCCCTGGCCGAGGTACTGCTCGGTGTTCCAGCCCCGCACGTCGTCGTACACCGCCATGCGCGGGTACCACTGGGCCACCTCGAAGACGTAGCTGCCGTCCACCAGCTCGATGCCCATGCGGTTCGTGATGGTGGTGTCGAAGGGGAAGGACCAGGCGAACTCGAGGGTGATGCGGTCCCGCGGCGGGAGGGGGCGGGGAAGGTCGACGCGCATCATGGTGCCGTTGATCAGGTGCGGCGCCTCCGTGGCAGCGCGGGCCGACTTTCGGCCTCCGCCCGCCGGGGCCCCGACGGCGACGCGCGTCAGCGTGACGCCGCCGTCCGCCCCGCGTGGCCCGAACCGGGTGTTGGGAGGCATGATGGCCGTCCCCCGGCTGGACTGGCTGAAGACGTTCTGGTCCAGCTGGATCCAGACGTAGCGCAGCGTATCCGCGGAATTGTTCGCGTAGGTGATGGTTTCCTCGCCGCGCAGGCGGCGTTCCACCGTGTCGAGCGTGGCCCGGATGACGTAGTCGGCGCGCTGCTGCCAGTAGTTGCGCCCCGGCATCCCGCTTCCCGTCCGGATCGTGGTGGCGGTCGGCAGGTCCAGGCGCCGGAACGGGGACTGGTCGGAGATCGGAGGGGGGGCTGGCTTCGGCGGGGTGGCGGCGTCCTGCGCCGCCAGCGGGGCCGAGAGGAGGCACAAGAGAACGAGCGGGCCTGCGCGCACGGGACACTCCAGGGGAATGAGGTTGTCGTCGGTCGGGGGCGAGTGGATATTTCCGCCACACCCACCTACGGGATGATAGCATGATCCGTTTCCGAATCGCCCTGATGGTCCTGGCCGCGCTCCCGTCCCCCGCCGCCGCGCAGTCCATCGCGGGCTTCACGGCTCCCGACGCCGCGCGCCAGCGGACCATGGAGGGCCTCCTCGACACGCTCATCTCGCCGGCGAGCGTCCGGGACGATTCGAGAGCGCTCTCCGCGGTGCCGCACATCGCCGGGACGCCCGCGCAGCAGCGGACCGCGCAGTATGTGAACCGCACCCTGGCGGCCGCCGGGTGGGACACGTCCAGCGTGTCGTTCCGGGTGTACATCCCCTTCCAGGACTCGGCCGTGGTCGAGTTGATCACGCCGGTCCGGAAGCGGCTCAGCCTGCTCGAGCCGGCGCTCCGGGAAGATCCCGCGACCCACGGGGCCATCTGGCCCGCCATGAACGGCTACAGCGGCGTGGGCGACGTCACCGGTGCGGTGGTCTACGCCAACTACGGCCTGCCCACCGACTACACGCAGCTCGACTCGATGGGGGTCTCGGTCCGTGGAAAGGTGGTGGTCGCGCGGTACGGGCGGTCCTATCGAGGGATCAAGGCGCGCGAGGCCGAGGCGCACGGCGCCATCGCGCTGATTCTCTACTCCGATCCGCAGGACGACGGCTATTTCGTCGGCCCCACCTATCCGAATGGCCCGATGCGGCACCCCGACTCGCCGCAGCGGGGGAGCCTCGGCGGTGGCGACACCCGGGGCGATCTGTCGACGCCCGGATGGCCGTCGACCCCCGATGCCCGGCGCCTACCCCAGGACTCGATTCCAGGACCGAATATCCCCGTGATCCCGGTCGGGTATCGCAACGCCCAGACCATCCTCCAGCCCCTCGGCGGGCCGGAGGTGCCGCAGTCCTGGCAGGGGGGGATGCCGTTCCGGTATCGCGTGGGAGGGGGCGAAGTCGAGATCCGCGTCGGGGTGTGGGCCCAGCGGGGGGAGGCGGCCTACAAGACCGTCACGAACACCATTGCCGTGCTGCCTGGCACCACCTGGCCCGATCGATGGGTCATCGCCGGCGGACACCGCGACGCCTGGGGGCCGGGCGCCGCGGACAACGTGAGCGGTGTCGCGACGATTCTGGAGGCGGGGCGGGCCATCGGTGCCGCGGCGGCCGCCGGGTTCCGGCCGAAGCGCACCATCGTGCTGGCTACCTGGGATGGCGAGGAATGGGGCCTGGTCGGTTCGACGGAATACGTGGAACTGATGGCGGAGATGCTGCGCCAGCAGGCGGTGGCCTATCTCAATCTCGACATGAGCGCCTTTGGCCGGCACTTCGGCGCCAGCGGGACGGCCTCGCTCTGGACCTTCATTCGCGACCTCGCGGCCGATGTCACCCAGCCAGGCGACTCGGGCTCCGTGAGGCAGGCCTGGCGCCGGGAGAGCGACATCCCTGATTCGGTCGCCATCCCGATCGGTGACCTCGGGGGCGGCAGCGACTTCGCGGGCTTCTACAACATGCTGGGCATTCCGGCGTTCGACTTTGGCTTCGGCGGACGCTATGGCGTCTATCACTCCGCGTACGACTCGTTCAACTGGATGGACCGGTACGGCGACCCGGGGTACCTGAGCCACGCGGCGGCGGCGAGGATGGCGGCCGCCGCGGTGACGCGACTGGCCAACGCCGACCTGCTCCCCTTCGACTTCGCCGAGTTCGGCCACGCCCTCGGGGCGCTGGTCGCCCTCCGCCGAGACCAGGCGGCCGTGGCGGGGATGTCCGTCCCGGGCTGGGCTCCGCTCGACAGTGCCGTGGCGCAACTGGTACGCGCAGGGACGCGGCTCGATTCGGCGCTGGCCGCGGTGAGCGCCACAACCGGGCGCCGGCGCCCCGATGCCGCCGACCTGGCGGCCGCGAATGACTCGCTGCGCCTGGCGGAGCGGGCGTTCGTGCGGTCGGAGGGGATTCCCGGTCGCCCGTTCTACCTGCACGTCCTCTTCGCCCCGGGCCGGGACGACGGGTACGGGGCGGTCGGGTTGCCGGGGCTGCAGGGAGCGATTGAAGACGGCGATGCGGCGCTGGCGGCGAGCGAGGTCAGCGATCTGACGGCGCGCACCCGCCGGGCTGCCGCGACCGTCGAGGGCGCGGTGGCCCGGCTGGCGGGAGGCGGGAGCTAGAGGCGGGGCAGGGTGACGCCGACCTGGCCCTGGTACTTGCCGGCCTTGTCCTTGTAGCTGACTTCGCACTCGTCGTCGGCGTCCGCCTCGAAGAAGAGCACCTGGCAGATGCCCTCGTTGGCGTAGACCCGGGCGGGGAGCGGGGTCGTGTTGCTGATCTCGAGCGTGACGTACCCCTCCCACTCCGGCTCGAACGGCGTCACGTTCGTGATGATGCCGCACCGCGCGTAGGTGGACTTGCCGACGCAGATCGTCAGGACGTTGCGGGGGATGCGGAAGTACTCGATGGAGCGCGCCAGCGCGAAGCTGTTCGGTGGCACGATGCAGCTCTCTCCCTCGAACTCCACGAAGCTGCGCGCGTCGAACGCCTTCGGGTCGACGATGGCGGAGAGGGCGTTGGTGAAGATCTTGAATTCGGGCGCGACCCGCATGTCGTAGCCGTAGGACGAGACGCCGTAGCTGATGACCTGGCGACCCTGCGCGTCGAGCTGGCGGACCTGCCGATCCTCGAAGGGCTCGATCATCGCGTGTTCCTGGGCCATGCGGCGGATCCAGCGGTCGGACTTGATGGACATGACGAGCCTTGCCTCGGAATGGGAGAAATCGCCGGGAAAGGTACCCGGCGCCGGGGTCTCCCCGCAACGCCTAGGTGCGCCTCGGGCCACGACTTGGGTTGACCTCGCTGAGGCCCCTGTTAACTTTGGGTCGCTCTTCGGCCCAGCCCTTGTCCGGATGGTGCGCTCTGAACCTCACGCCCTACATTCCGATCCTGTTCATGCTGGCCCTCGTCGTCATCACGGCGGTCGCCATGCTTGGACTTTCGCACGGGCTCGGGCTCCTGCTCGGCACCCGGCGCAAGACGGCGGTCAAGCAGCTGCCGTACGAATCGGGCATGCCCGTCCTCGGGGACGCCCGCGAGCGATTCTCGGTCAAGTTCTACCTCGTGGCGATGCTGTTCATCCTCTTCGACATTGAAACGGTCTTCATGGTGCCGTGGGCGGTGGCCTTCCGGCAGATGGTCGCCGACCGGCTCTTCCTGCTGGTCGAGATGCTCGTCTTCATCTTCATTCTCGCCATCGGCTACCTCTACGTATGGAAGCGGGGAGCATTCCAATGGGATTGACCCTGCCTGACGGCGGGCCGCAGGTGGCCGAAGTGAGCGGGGAGTCGCCCAACTGGGTGACCGCCCGCCTGTCCGACCTGGTCAACTGGTCGCGGACCCGATCGCTCTGGCCGATGCCATTCGGCACCGCCTGCTGCGCCATCGAGTTCATGGCCACGGCCGCCAGCCGCTACGACATCTCCCGGTTCGGGATGGAACGGCAGGGGTATACGCCGCGCCAGGCCGACGTCCTCATCTGCGCCGGGCGCCTTCCCTTCAAGCTGGCGCCCGTCATCCGGCGGGTCTGGGACCAGATGCCCCAGCCGAAGTGGTCGATCTCGATGGGGGCCTGCGCCTCGTCCGGCGGGATATTCGACAACTACGCGATGGTGCAGGGCATCGACACCATCATCCCGGTGGACGTGTACGTCCCCGGCTGCCCGCCGCGTCCCGAAGGCCTCCTCTACGCCATCTTCCTGCTCCAGAAGAAGATCCAGGGCGAAAGCCTCATGGACCAGTCGCTGCGCATCGAGCGGTCGATGGGACCCGACGGGCTCTTCCGCGCGCCGGCCGTGATCGACGAGGTGTCGGAGCCGTTCGGCAACTCCGTGCATCAGACCCGATCCTCATGACGTCCGCCACCGTTTCGCCGTCCGTCGCCGCGCTCGTCGGCCGGTTCGGCGCCGCCATTCTCCGGGACCGGGTGTTCTGCGGCGACACGATCGTCTGGGTCGCGCCCGACCGGGCACACGACATCCTGGCCTGGCTGCGCGACGATCCGGGCCAGGACTTCAACTACCTCACCGACATCACTGCCGTGGAATACCGCGACGGCGAGTTGCCGCTGGAGGTGGTCTACCAGCTTCGCTCGCTGGGCCGCCGGGCGGACCTGCGTCTCAAGGTCGAGCTCGACAAGGCCCGGCCGCTCGAGGTCGAGAGCGTCTGCGACCTCTGGGCCGGGGCCAACTGGCTGGAGCGCGAAGTGTTCGACATGTTCGGCATCACCTTCCGGAACCACCCCGACCTCCGCCGGATCCTCATGTGGGAGACCTACACCGAGGGGTACCCGCTCCGGAAGGACTTCCCGCTCCGCGGTCATTTCAGCCGTTCCGAGCAGACCCGGCAGGCGCTGGCCGCCAATCCCGAGGCGCACTACTCACTCGAAGAACTCTCCATCGCCTCCTCGTACCATGAGTTGAGCGTGGAAATGCGCGAGCGGCTCGGCCGCGGCGAGCGCGGGGAGGTGGTGTGAGCACCCGGACCGTCGAATTCGAGCTGACCACACCGGGCGTCGACGCCGCCGGCCGCGACATCCGCGTGCCGCTCGGCGTGCAGGGGCACCCGGATGCCGAGATGTCCTCGGAGCACGCCCTCATCAACATCGGCCCCCAGCACCCCGCCACCCACGGGGTCCTCCGCCTTGTCATCGAGCTCGACGGCGAGACGGTCGTCCGGTGCATTCCCCATATCGGGTACCTGCACTCGGGCTTCGAGAAGCTGGGGGAATACCGGCACTACAACCAGATCATCCCGCTGACCGACCGCACCGACTACCTGGCGCCGATGTCGAACAACGTCGCCCTCGCGCTGGCGGTCGAGAAGCTCATGGGCATCGAGATCACCGAGCGCTGCCAGGTGCTCCGGGTCATTGCCTGCGAAATGAGCCGCATCATCTCGCACATCGTCTGGCTCGGCACCACCGGCATCGACCTCGGGGCCTTCACGCCCTTCCTCTGGCTGTTCCAGCAGCGGGAACTGATCTATGACCTGCAGGAGGCGTGGACCGGCGCCCGGCTGACGACCTCGCTGACGCGGGTGGGCGGCATGATGGCCGACGTCCCGGAGGGCTGGGAAGACGGCCTGCGGCAGTTCTGCCAGGGATTTCCGAAGGTCCTGCGGGAAGTCGACACGATGTTCACCAAGAACGCCATCTGGTGCGGTCGCAACCAGGGCGTCGGGGTCATCAGCGCGGCCGACGCGATCAACGGGTCGCTGTCGGGCCCGCTCCTCCGCTCCACCGGCGCGGACTACGACGTGCGGAAGGACCGCCCCTACCTCGGGTACGAGACGTACGACTTCGACGTGCCCGTCGGCGAGCACGGCGACAACTACGACCGGTACCTGGTGCGCCTGGAGGAGATGTTCCAGTCCACCCGCATCCTCGAGCAGGCGCTCGACCGCCTGGCCGGCCTCCGCGGCGCCCCGATGAACGTGGCCGACGCGCGGGTCATCCTGCCGCCCAAGTCGCGCGCCATGAGCGACATGGAATCGATGATCCACCACTTCAAGCAGGTGATGGAAGGGATTCACCCGCCGGCCGGCGAGGCCTACCTGGGCATCGAGAACCCGAAGGGTGAACTCGGCTACTACTTCGTCTCCGACGGCACCGCCAAGCCGGTGCGCTGGCGCATCCGGCCGCCGTCCTTCATCAACCTCTCCGCGCTGCCCCGGATGTGCGAGGGCGCGCTCCTCAGCGACGTGATCGCGACCAACGCGAGCGTCGATATCGTCATGGGAGAAATCGACCGATGAGCGGCTCCACGCACGGCCACGCCGATGCGCCCCATGCGCCGGTGTTCACGGGGGAGATCCGCTCGCGGCTCGAGGCGCTCTTCCCGCAGTATCCCACGAAGCAGGCCTGCCTGCTGCCGGCGCTGTGGATGGTGCAGGAGGAGCGGGGCTGGATTTCCGAGCCGGCCATGGCGGAGGTGGCGGAGGTGCTCGGGCTGACCCCGGCGTACGTGAAGGGGGTCGTGACCTTCTATACGATGTACCACACCCATCCGGTCGGGCGGCACTTCATCCAGATCTGCACCACGTCGCCGTGCAACCTCTGCGGCGCCGAGGCGGTCATGGCGGCGCTGCTGCGCGAGACGGGCTGCGGGGAGCTCGGCGCGACCAGCCCGGACGGCCGGTTCACCGTGTCCGAGGTCGAGTGTCTCGGGGCGTGCGGCTTCGCCACCCCGATCATGATCAACGACGACTTCATCGAGAGCGTGACGCCGGAGCGGGTTGCCGGCATCCTGCAGGGGTACAAGTAATGGGCTATCCGCATCCGTCCCACCCGAAGGAAACGCCGGTGCTCTCGAAGCACTTCGGCGAGGCCGCGGCGCGGACCTATGACGGCTGGGTGGAGCGCGGCGGCTACACCGCGCTGCGCAAGGCGCTGGGCATGACGCCCGAGGCGATCATCGACGAGGTCAAGAGCTCGGGGCTGCGCGGGCGGGGCGGCGCCGGGTTCCCGACCGGGCTGAAGTGGTCCTTCATGCCCAAGGGCGACGGCAAGCCCCACTACCTCGTCTGCAACGCCGACGAGTCGGAGCCCGGCACCTTCAAGGACCGCGAAATCATGCGGTGGACGCCGCACCAGCTGATCGAGGGCTGCGCCATCGCGGCGTACGCCATCGGCGCGGAGCGCTGCTACATCTACATCCGGGGCGAGTTCACCGAGCCGCTGACCGTGGTCAAGGCCGCGGTGGCGGAGGCGTATGCGAAGGGGGCGCTCGGTGCCGACGTGTTCGGCTCCGGGAAGCGGATCGACATCGTGGTCCACCGCGGCGCAGGGGCATACATCTGCGGCGAGGAGACGGCCATGATGAACTCCATCGAGGGGCGCCGCGGCAACCCGCGCATCAAGCCGCCCTTCCCGGCCCAGGCAGGGCTCTTCGCCATGCCGACCACCATCAACAACGTCGAGACCCTCTCCGCGGTGCCGCACATCATCAATCGCGGCGGCGAGTGGTACAAGGGTCTCTGCCTCAGCAACCCGAAGTCCACCGGCACCAAGCTGATCTCGGTCTGCGGCCACGTGCAGCGGCCCGGCAACTACGAGGTCACCATGGGCACGTCGATGCGCGACCTGCTCTTCGACATGTGCGGCGGCATGAAGCCGGGGCGCACCCTCAAGGCGGTCATTCCCGGCGGCTCGTCGGTCCCGATCATGACGGCCGCCGAGGTCGAGGGCTGCCTCCTGGACTACGAAGGGGTCGTGGCGTGCGGCTCGATGCTCGGCTCCGCTGGGATGATCGTCATGGACGACTCCACCGACATGGTCTACCAGATCTGGCGGCTGGCCCGGTTCTACGCGCACGAGTCCTGCGCCCAGTGCACCCAGTGCCGCGAAGGCACCGCCTGGACGACCAAGATCCTGGAGCGGATCCTGGCGGGGAAGGGCAAGGAGGCGGACCTCCAGTTGCTGCTCGACCTCTCCGAGAACATGACCGGCAAGACGATTTGCGTGCTGAGCGACTCCTGCGCCGCGCCGATCGTCAGCGGGATCCAGAAGTTCCGGTCCGAATTTGACGCCTACCTCAGCGGCGCGCGCCAGCCGGCGCTCGCAATGGCCTGACCCGATGACCGAACGCGTGACCGTCACGATCGAGGGGGCCCAGGTCAGCGTCCCCAAGGGCACCTCGATCATCGAGGCGGCCAAACAGGCCGGCGTCCTCATCCCGCACTACTGCTACCACCCCTCGCTCCCGTCGCCGGCCGTGTGCCGGATGTGCCTGGTGGAGGTGGAGAAGGCCCCGAAGCTGATGCCGGCCTGCGTCACCACCGTGACGGAGGGCCAGGTGGTGCACGTGAACAGCCCGTCGGCGAAGCAGGCGCGGGAAGGGGTGCTGGAGTTCCTGCTCGCGAACCACCCGCTCGACTGCCCGATCTGCGATCAGGCGGGGGAATGCGAGCTGCAGGACTACACCTTCCAGGAAGGCCGTGCCGCGGGACGGCATGACGACTATCCGAAGCGCTACAACCCGGTCGAGGAGTTCGGGCCCGACGTCCTGTACGTGCCGAATCGGTGCATCCTCTGCACCCGGTGCGTGCGGTTCATGGACGACGTCGCCGGGGACGGGGTCCTGAACGTCTCGGAGCGGGGCGACCGGGCCACCATCGGCATCTTCCCCGACCGCGAGCTCGATCACCCCTGGGCCGGCAACGTGGTGGATCTCTGCCCCGTCGGCTCGCTCATCTCGAAGGACTTCCTCCACAAGGCGCGCGCCTGGGACCTCGATCGCACCGCCAGCGTCTGTCCCGGCTGCACCCAGGGCTGCAACATCACGATCGACACCCGCGACAACACCGTGGTCCGCCTTCGCCCCCGCGCCAACCTCGAGGTCAACCGGCACTTCATGTGCGACGAGGGCCGGATGCACTATCGCTGGATGAACCGGGGCGACCGGGTGGAGGCGCCCCTCGTGCGCGAGGGCGACGGGCAGCGTGCCGTCGACTGGGACACGGCGCTCGACCAGCTCGGCCAGATGGTCCGCGGCGGCGCCGGATCGGCAGTGGTGCTCGCGTCCCCGCGCACGAGTCTCGAGTCCCTCGGGTGGGTGAGCCGCCTCCTCGGCCGGTACCAGGTCACCGGCGCGGTGCAGGTGCCGATGGGGGACGAGGAACCCCTCGCCGGCGTTCCCGGCCTCGCGTTGCGCGCCGAGCGGGCGCCGAATCTGCAGGGCGCCAGGGCGCTGGGCTACGATGCCGCCTGGGCCGAGGCGGTCGCCGCGGCGGCCACGGCATCCCTCGTGATCGTACTCGACGCGGCGCTCACCGAGGCGGAAGCCGGCGCCGTGGCCAAGGCGGGCAGCGTCGTGGTGTTCGCCACCGTGGAGGACGAAGCGTGGACCCGCGCCGGGCTGGTCCTGCCGGTCACTACCATGGCCGAGGAGCACGGTACCTGGATGAATCGCGACGGCCGGGTGCAGCGCTATCAGCAGGCGAAGGCGGGGCCGGGCATGGCCCGCCCGGCCTGGTGGATCGCCGCCGGCGCCATCGATGGCGGCGCGGAGGCGCCGGGC
>DAOLIZ010000075.1:0-12898 GCA_035328285.1 Gemmatimonadales bacterium | reverse complement strand
CGCCGTCGTCGATGGCCAGGATCCGGTCGAGCTTGTCGAGCTCGACGATGGCCGGAATGAACTCGTCCGAGATCCCCTGGATGCGGTGGTGCCCGACCTTGTGCCCAGTGGACATCGTGGGCGAATTGGAGGGTTCGACCGGGTGCAGCCGGATGCCGGGTGCCTTCTCGCGCAGGTAACTTCCGGTGCCCATGATGGTCCCGCCGGTGCCGACGCCGGCAACGAAGGCTTCCGGTACCAGCCCCAACGCCGCCAGCTGCCCCAGGATTTCCGGGCCGGTGGTCTGGTAGTGTGCGTCACAGTTGTCGCGATTGGAGAACTGCCTCGGCAGGAAGGCGCCGGGGGTCCTCCGGGCCAGCTCCTCCGCCATCTCGATGCTGCCGAGGAACCCCCCTTCCTCCCGACTGACGAGCACGATGCTGGCGCCGAGGCTCCGGATGAGGTTGATCCGTTCGCTGCTCATCCAGGCGGGCATGAAGATCGTGACGGGATGCCCGAGCGCCCGGCCAATCGACGCGAAGGCGATGCCGGTGTTGCCGCTGGTGGCCTCGATGATGAGCGCGCCGGGCTGCAGCGCCCCCGTCGCATAGCCGCGCCGGAGAATGTGGATCGCCATCCGATCCTTGATGCTCCCGGACAGGTTGAGGTGCTCGGCCTTGGCATGGACGACCCGGCGCGCCCCCCGATACTCGAACTCGATGGCGAGCAGGGGGGTATTGCCGATCAGGCTCGCCAGGCCGTCCAGTCGCTCCTGCACCCGGTGGTCGGTCATCGAGAGCTCCGGATCAGGGCCTGGATGCCGCGTGGACCGTGACGAGAATCAGCGTCGCGAACGGGCCGATGAAGAGCGACAGCAGCCCCCAGAGGAGGCCGCTCCTTCCCTTGGCCTGCGCCAGGCCGGCATTGAGCAGGGCCAGGGTACCCCAGCCCACGGCATAGCCACCGCGAACGTATTCCATGCTGTTCTCCCGGTCGGGGGTCCCAGGGCGCAGCAGACGCCTCCATCTGCCCGCCGCACCTAAACTTACCCAATTCTTCGCCACGGGTCACGCGCGCCCGCGGCCTGGCGCTGCTTCACTCCGATGGAGATCCGGGCTACACTCCAGCATCCTCCTGAACGTGAGTCACATGTCGCGACGAACCGCTGACGTCCTGTGCACCCTCTGCCTTCTGGGCGTGGTGTCTCTTGCCGGCTGCCGGGGGGGCGAACGCGGCGGCGGGGAGGCCGGGGAGGCGGGGGATCCGGGTGGTGAGGGCGCCGCGGCCGCGCTGGCCGGAGACTCCGGACTGCGCCAGTTGACGGTCGCCCGACTGGGAGACCTCGACTCCATGCGGGTCCATCACCAGATCAGGATGCTCGTGGTCCCCAGCAGGACCCAATACTTCCTGGACGAGGGCACTCCCCGCGGCCTGTCGGTGGACGCCGCCGGCCTCTTCGAGAAGAGTCTCAACAAGAAGTTTCGAACCGGCACCCAGCCGATTCACGTCGTGCTGTTGCCTGTCCGGCACGACGAACTGCTGCCGGCGCTCCTCGCGGGACGGGGTGACATCGTGGCCTCGGGGCTGACGATCACACCAGAACGGCAGGCGGTGGCGGATTTCTCCGCGCCGACGCTCTCCAACGTCTCCGAAATCGTTGTGACCGGGCCGGCCTCGCCGAGGCTGGATTCGATCGAGGACCTGGCGGGCAAGGAGGTGTTCGTCCGACCCTCGTCGGCCTACTACGAGAGCCTCCTGACCCTCAATGCGAGCTTCAAGCGGCGGGGACTGTCTCCGGTCCGCCTGCACCCCGCACCGGAGGAGCTGGAGGACGAAGACCTCCTCGAGATGCTCAACGCCGGCCTGGTCCAGGTGGTGGTCATGGACGACGTCCTGGCCAACTTCTGGCAGCAGGTCCTCCCCGACATCACCCCCCGGCCCGGGCTGACCGTGAAGGTGGGAGCGGACCTCGCCTGGATGATCCGGAAGGACAGCCCTCAGCTCAAGGCCGAGATCGACCGGTTCCTCGCCGAGTACCCTGCCGGGTCCGCCACGAGGAACACGATCCTCCAGCGCTACCTGAAGAGCACGAAGTACGTGACCAACGCGGCCGCCGACTCCGAGCTGCAGAAGTTCCGGGAGGTCGTGGCGCTCTTCCGGAAGTACGGCCAGCAGTACGACCTCGACTTCCTGCTCATGATGGCGCAGGGCTACCAGGAGTCGCGGCTGGACCAGCGGGCGCACAGTCCGGTAGGGGCGATCGGGATCATGCAGGTCATGCCGGCCACCGGCAAGTCGCTCGATGTCGGCGATGTCCGCGAGGTCGAGCCGAACATCCACGCCGGCGTCAAGTATGTCCGGACGCTGATCGACGATCATTTCAGTGACGATTCACTGGACGCCTTCAACCGGATGCTGTTCTCGTTTGCCGCCTACAATGCCGGACCGGCCAGAGTGGCCGGGCTTCGGCGCAAGGCGGCAGCCCAAGGACTGGACCCGAACAAGTGGCTGGGCAACGTGGAACAGGTGGCCGCGAGGGAAATCGGGCGGGAGACCGTCACCTACGTCCGCAACATCTACAAGTATTATGTTGCCTACACGCTGGTGATGGAGCAGGAAGCCGAGCGCAAGGCCGCGCTGAAGGCGCACCGCTAATTCGTCTGGAGCCCGCCATGCTGACCGTCGTTCCCCTGCTTGCGGCCGCCCTCCTTGGCACCGACACCGTCCTGGTCAGCCCGGCGTGGCTCTCCGCGCACCTCGGCGATCCGGGCGTCGTCGTCGTGCAGGTCGACCGGAACCGGACCGCGTACGACGCCGGCCACATCGAGGGAAGCCAGTTTCTTCCCCTCTCGTCGATCATCGTCGAACGAGACGGCGTCCCGAACGAGCTCCCCGCCGTGGCAACCCTGGATTCCGTCCTCGAGTCGGTCGGCATCGGGGACGACACCCGGGTGATCATCACCGGGGATCCGCTGTCGGCCGCCCGGCTCTTCTTCACGCTGGACTATCTGGGGCATTCCCACCAGGCGGCGTTGCTGGATGGCGGCACCGAGATGTGGGTGGAGGGAGGCTGGCCAGTCGATACCGCGACGGTCCCCGCGCGCCAGGGGATGCTGACCCCCGATCCGCAGCCGGAGATCGTCGTCAGTGCCGAGTGGGTGAAGCAGCATCTCGGAAGCCCGGGGGTCGTGTTCCTCGATGCGCGGCCCGCCACCGATTTCTCGGCGGGACACATTCCAGGCGCACGCAGCATCTTCTGGAAGACGACGATGGGCGGGAGCCCGCCGGTCCTGCTCAGCCGCGGCGCATTGGAGGAGATGTTTCGCGCGGTCGGCGTCCGGAGCGGAGACCAGGTGGTGACCTACTGCCGGTCAGGGATGCAGGCGAGCTACCTCTACTTCGTGGCGCGCTACCTGGGCTACGAGACGAAGATGTACGATGGCTCGATGGCGGAGTGGAGCAGGGTCCCGGGCGCGCCGATTGAGACCGGGGCGCCGTCGGCGCCGCAGGGGCACTAGGAGGACAACCGGGGGCACGCGCGGGCACGCGAGCTCCCCCTACTCTGCCATCAGCACCTTCGCGGGATCGATTCGCGTGGCACGCCACGCAGGGATCAACAGCGCGACCAGCGCGACCAGCACCAGGGCGCCGGCCGCGACCGCGAGACTCGCCGGATCCGCCGGACCAACCTGGTACAGGAAGCCGGTGACGGTCCTTCCAAGCACCACCACCGCCACCAACCCGGCGGCGAGGCCGAGCAGAATGGGTCCCGTCATCCCAACCACGACCGTCCGCAGGATGGCCGCCGATGATGCCCCGACGGCGATGCGGATGCCGAGTTCTCGCGCCTGACGCAAGATGTTGTACCCCACCACACCGTAGATCCCGACCCCAGCGAGAAGCAGCGTCAGGCCACCGAATATGGTCAGCAACAGTGACCCCAGTCGCTGGGGCATGAGCACGGACTCGACCTGCGCCGTCATGGTCCCGACCCGGCTTGGCGAGAGTCCCGGAAAGACCTCCCGAAATGCCCCCCGCACCGCAGGGATCAGTGCGGTTCCATCGCCGGGACCACGCACCGAGAGCGTCAGGAAGCCCCGGGAGGCGAACTGGGGAAACTGGTCCAGGGAGACAAAAACGAAGGGGGTTGTTTCCTCGCCGATGGCATCCCAGGTGGGGTCGGCCACCACCCCAACGACCACGACCTCAGTGGAATCGGGCAGCCGGAGCCTGCCGCCGATCGCTGACCGATCGCCCCAGTACCGCCGCGCCGCATACTGGTTGACCAGCGCCACCGGCGGGGCGCCGGATGCGTCCTGGTCCTCGATTGGGCGGCCTTCCAGGATGGTCATCCCCTGGGCCGCGAAGTACCCGGCGCTGACGAAGACCGCATCGAACCGGATCTCCTCGTCGGGCTTCGGCGCATACCCGTCGATCTCGGCGAAGAAGCCCTGGAACCCGGCGCCCTGCAACGGCGTCAGCGAAGCCAGGGAGGCCGCCGATGCGCCCGGGATCGCCCGTACCCGGTCGAGGAGCACGCGTCGCGCGCCGGCTTGCTGCTCCGGACTCATCCCGAGCAGCCCGGCGTTGTACCGCAGCTGCACGGTTCCCGTTCCGTCGAAACCCAGGTCGGCATCGAGACTGTTGCGCACTGTGCGCGCAAAGATTGCCGATCCGGCCAGCAGCACCAGGCACAACCCCACCTGGAGGGCCACCAGTCCACGCCGCACCTGCGTGATCGCCATCCCTTCGCGGCGAGGGAGATCGCCCCGGATCACGCCGACCAGATCCTGCCGGCTGGCGTGCAGCGCGGGGACAAGTCCGAAGAGCATTGCGGTCCCGACCGCCAGCAGCAGCGCAAAGGTCAGCACCGTCCCGTCCATGGTCACGCCCATCGCCCCGATGCCCACGCCACCGGGGAGCTCGTAGGCGGAGAGCCAGCGGATCATCACCGCGGCGACCAGCAGTCCCGCGGCCGCGCCGAGGACGCCGAGGAGGATGCTCTCCGTGAGCAGCATCCGGACGACCCGTCCCCGCGATGCGCCGATGGCCAGCTGCACCCCGAGTTCCCGGCCCCTGGCGGTGGCTCGTGCCAGGAGGAGGTTGGCGATGTTCGCGCAGGCCAGCACGAGGGTGAAGAGGACCGTCCCGACCAGGAGCGCCAGGAAATTCCGGAGCTCGGCCTCGCGGCCCACCGGCAGGATGAAACGTCCCGCGGGGTCGACGGTGATCTTCCTCGGCCCGCCGATCGCGGCGCGTTCTTCGGGGTATTCCTCGCCGAGCTGTGCCGCAATGCCCGCCATCTCCTGGCGCGCTCCCTCGATGGTGGCCCCGGGCGCCAGTCGGCCGATGATCGTGCTGATCCACCTGGAGTTCCGGGAGTCGTAATTGTCGAGCTGACTTGCGGAGCCACCCGACGGTCCGAGGAAGGTGGCCGCGAGCATCGGCAGCCAGACATCGCGCGGCGTGGTGAGGCTGAGGCCGCGATAGCCTGCCGGACCGACCCCCACGACCGTGAACGGGGCGCCGTTGATCAGGACGTCGCGTCCGACAATCGAGGAATCCCCCCCAAACGCCTCGCGCCAGAAGTCGTGGCTCACGACCGCCACCGCCTGGGCATTTCCCCGCTCCCCATCGCCGGGCATCAGCAGCCGACCCAGGGACGGCGACAGGCCGAGCTGTTCGAAGAAGCCTTCCGACACGACCTCGCCGGTGACGAGCCGGGCGCTCCCCTCCGTCCCGATGTTGAGCGACAACGGACTGGCGGCCACCATGCCGGTGAAGAGGCGGGAGCGGTCGCGATAGTCGATGAAATCGGGATACGAACTGGAGCAGCGCAGGTCGCCTCGACGGCACGACGTGTACAGCGCGGCGAGTTGCGACGGCTCCGCCACCGGGGCGTGGCGCAGCAAGACCTGGCGGACGAGGCTGGCGATCGCCGTCGTGGCGCCGATACCCAGGGCGAGTGTCAACAGCACCGTCACCGTGAAGCCGGGATTGCGGCGCAGTTGCCGTGTCGCGTGGCGCAGGTCGTTTACGGCGTCGCGGACCAGCCCGACGCCCCAGCCGTCGCGAATCGCCTGCTTGCGACGGGTGGCGTTCCCGAAGGCACGCTCGGCACGGGCTCGCGCCACCTCCGGCGCGTCCCCTTGCCGGATGTACTTGTCGGTCTCCATCTCGATGTGGAACTGGAGTTCCTCGTCAAGGTCCCGCTCCATGCGGTCCGCGCCGAACACTGCGCGGACCCTGAACAGCAGATCAGTGATGCGCCGCATCATTCCTCCAGCTCACCCGGTGGCGAGGATCTTGTGAACAGCAAAGGAGAGGCGGTGCCAGTGATCGGTTTCCGTCTCCAGCTGGGCGGCACCCGCCGGGGTCAGCGCGTAGTAGCGTGCGCGGCGGTTGTTCTCCGTGGCCTCCCAGTAGGAGCGGATACAGCCGTCGCGGGTGAGCCGATGGAGGGCGCTGTACAACGAGCCCTGGTTGACGGCGAGGGCATCCTCGGAAATGGTGTGAATCCGCTCCGAAATCCCCCAGCCGTGGGTCGGCTCGCGGGCCAGGACGCGGAGTATCAGCAGGTCGAGCGTCCCCTTGATCATGTCGGGCTTCTGGCGAGGCATCTGGGCTCCGTTCAGGGATGCTCAATCCACAATAGCCCGACTTCTCTCGGTAATCAAGAGAAGAGCGATCGGCGGTACCTGCTGCGTACGGCGGTGCCTCCTCGCGAGGGCCCGGCGATGGAGCGCGGTGTGACGCGCCAATCCCAACGCAAAGGCCCCCTTTCGGGGGCCTGGCAGGTGCGAGACTCGACGCGAAGCGCGAGGCCCGGTCTCCGGGGCACCTGACGACAGGCGCTCCCAGGCACGTCCTATGGATGTTCGCCCTCAAGCCGCCCCATGCCTTCGATGAGCGGATGCCATCCGTAGACGAGCATGAAGCGGAACCCGTCCATCTGAAGCTCGCCCGGGTCGGTCATGTTGATGGTCGTCATGTAGGCGGCCGTGACCTGGAGGTTCGAGTTCACCTGGTAGCCGAGCGTGTAGCCGAGGGCCCAGTTGTTCAGCGGCGCCCCGGCGACGCCATCGACGCTGGCCTTTCCCCCCGTGAACCAGGTGCCGTCGAGCGAGGCCCAGAACGACCGTGCGAAATCCCTCGTCAGGTGGCCCTCCACCTGGAGCAGCGGGTCGGTTTCCAGCACCTGGCCGAGGTAGTCGTTGTTGTCCCCGAAGAGCCACAGCGAGGGAACGAACTCCAGCGTGGTGCGCCTCCCGGGCACCCACGGCCCCAGCTGCCAGACGATGGGGGTGGCCACGCGCCCGTACCAGCGGTTGAGGCCCATATTCAGAGGGAGGGAGTCGTTGTAGGCGCCGAGCGGGACGAACAGGTCCGTGAGGAGATCGACCTGGAACCCCGGCTCGTATCGAAACAGGTCGGGAAGGTCCTTGATCGCCTTCTTCCCGATCACGTTGATGTCGAACTCGACCATCGGATCGCCGAATCCGCTGGCCGCGGCCGCATAGGTGTTGCCAAGCGCGGTCACCTCCCCCGACAGGTGGCCCGTCTCCTCCACGACCGAGATCCACGCCGAGCGGTCCCACGCGGCGAAGGTATGCACGAACCCGACCGGCACGACCGTCGCCTGCACACGGGATCCCGGCAGCACCGTGAGGGCGGGGTCGATCGGATTGGTATTGCCGTTCATCGAGACGTACAGAAAGGGCACGGCATAGGCGCCCGAAAGGCTCTTCCAGTAGGTGCGGGCCGGTATCTGGGCGGACGCAGGCGTCCAGGCCAGCCCGAGGACCGCCACCAGCACCGCCGCCCACCTCCCTCGCGCGGGGCGTGGCGCGAAATCCTGTTGCAGCATGTGCACTCCAATCGTCGTCGAGCGGAAGAGGTCCACGGTGTCCACGGGCGTCACTTCTTCGGATCGGCCATCATGTCTTTCGGCGGGACGAACTGCTTTTCGTACAGCAGCGGCGGAAAGCCGACCTCCACCGGTAAGCGCTCCGGCATTGTCTTGACGAGGCCCTCCCATGGGGAGCGGCTGGGCAGGATCACGTTGTTGGCGAGGACGTACTGGTCCCACAGCGCCGTCATGGCCTTGACCCGCTCGGGCTGTTCTGCGGCGAGGTTGTGGCGTTCCGAGGGATCGGCGGCCAAGTTATACAACTCCCATTCCCCCGTTCCGAACGGCTTGTACTCCCAGAGAATCTTCCAGTCGCCCTGGAGGACGGCGCGGTTCCCGAAGAGCTCCCACGCGAGGTAGTCCTGCGGCGTGCGAGGCGACGCGGCCTGGCCCGCCAGGTACCCGACCCAGGACTTCCCGATCAGCGGCGGCGGGTCACCGGCCGCCCCGGTGTGTGGATAGGCCGCGCCCGCAACCTCGAGCAGGGTGGGCATGACGTCGGCCACGAACATCAACCCCGTGCCGATGCCGCCCCTGGCGAGCTTCACCACCGGTCCACTGACGATGAGTCCGTTCCTGATCCCCCCTTCCCCGAGCCATCCCTTGTACTGGCCGAACGGCGTCATCGACACCTGCGCCCAGCCGGCCCCATACGCGACGTACGACCCGGGATCGCCCCAGGCCTTCTGATCGGTCTGTGACCAGTGCATGGCGGCGAAGAGGTAGTTCTTGGTGCCGGGGGTGCCAACGATCGTGTCGAAGAGATCGCTCCCCTCCGCGCCGTTGTCCCCGAAGACGATGAAGATCGTGTTGTCATACTCGCCGATGTCCTTGAGATGCTGGACGAGCCGGCCGATATGGTAGTCCATGTTTTCCACCATCCCGGCATACAGCTCCATCTTGCGGCCGATGACTTCGCTGGACGCGGGCGCGAGCTGGTTCGGATCGGGCAGGAACCACATCCGTTCGGCGAGCTGCGTGCCCGCCGGCATGATGCCGAGCTCGACCTGGCGCCTGAGCCGGGCCTCCCGCACCGCATCCCACCCGACGTCGTACCTGCCGACGTTCCGGTTGCGCCAGTCCCGCGGCAGTTGATAGGGGTCGTGCGGGGCCTGGTGGGACACGTAGGCGAAGAACGGCTTGCCGTCGGCGTGGTTCGCGTCGATGTAGCCGATCAGCTTGTCGGTGTAGGTCTGGGTGGCGTAGTAGCCGTCGGGGAGCTTTGTGAGATACTTGCCGTCTTCCGTGTACGTCGAGCGGGGGCTCGCGGCCGTGAAGTTCCACATGTTCCAGTAGCTGCCCGCCCCGTCGAGCAGGCTGAAGTCCCGCTCGAAGCCGCGCGCCGCGGGAATCTGGTCCGGCTCCTTCCCCATGTGCCACTTGCCGACCATGTAGGTATGGTAGCCCGCGTCCCTGAGCAGCTGGGGAAGCGTCACGACCCTGGCGTTGAGATAACCCTCATAGCCCGGGACACCCGCCTGGTTCGGCGCCGTCCACTCGTTCATGTTGCCGAGGCCGTTGACGTGCGCGTCGGCGCCGCTGAGCAGCATGGAACGGGTCGGCGAGCAGGTGGCGTGCGTATAGAAGTTGGTGAACCGGACGCCATCCAGCGCGAGGGCATCCATGTTCGGCGTCGAGATCTCGCCGCCGAACATCCCGATGTCGGAGAAGCCCATGTCGTCGGCGAGAAGGATGACGATATTCGGCCGGCGTGCCCCCGGTGCAGGAGCCTGGGCCGCGGCGACGAGTGGAACACCGAACACGAGGGCCAAGCACAATGACCACCGGAATCGCTGCATGCAGTGCTCCGCTCTTGAAGTCCGGGGCCGCGTGGGGGCGGCCCGGTCGCCACAACCCGGATCCGCCACTACCCCGTATGAGAGTGATATCTGCCACGCGGCGTGTGAAGGCTTGATGAACGGAGGGTGAAAGAACGAAGACTCCGGGAGGGCGGTCGAACGAGGGGCGGAGGGAATGGCGGAATTCGAACCGGAGGCCGAGGCCCAAAACAAAGGCCCCCTTTCGGGGGCATAGCAGGGGCGGGACTCGACGCGAAGCACGAGGCCCAATCTTCGGGGAGTGAAACGACCATAGCAGGGGCGGGACTCGAACCCGCGACCCCGGCATTATGAGTGCCGTGCTCTAACCACCTGAGCTACCCTGCCAACACTGCAGCGACTGGGCGGCAATCCTAGCCGCGCGCGAGCCGGATATCAAGGTTCCGCCGGCGGCAGCACCCGGAAGAGGAACTCGCCGTTCTTGATCATGCCGAACGACTCCCGGGCCACCCGTTCCTGCACCCGCGGGTCGGTCTCGATGGCCCTGGCCGCCTGCTCCAGCGAGTCGACGGTCTCCTCCAGCTCCGCCACGGCCGCCCGCTCCCTCGCCTCCGCCCGCCGGAGCTCCCACCAGTTCCAGAGGCTGTATTCCCCGCCCTGCAGCGCGAAGATCACGGCCAGGGCCACGATCACGATGCGGACGATCGCGACCCGGCTCACAGCGGATAGAGATCCCGGCCCGGGTAATGGGCCACCTCGTCGAGCTCCTCCGCGATCCGGAGCAGCTGGTTGTACTTGGCCACCCGGTCGGTGCGGCTGGCGCTCCCCGTCTTGATCTGCGCCGCGCCCGTGGCCACCGCTAGGTCGGCGATGAAGGTGTCCTCCGTCTCCCCGGACCGATGGCTGATCACCACGCCGTAGGAGCTCCCCTTGGCCAGTTCGATGCACTGCAGCGTCTCGGTCAGGGTCCCGATCTGGTTGACCTTGATCAGGATGGCGTTGGCGGTGCCCGCCTCGATGCCCCGGGCCAGCCGGTCCACGTTGGTGCAGAAGAGGTCGTCGCCCACCAGCTGGACGCGCTCGTGCAGCCGTTCCGTCAGCTTGGCCCAGCCATCCCAGTCGTCCTCCGCCAGCCCATCTTCGATGGAGACGATGGGATACCGGTCAACCCACTGGGCGTAGAGCTCCACCAGTTCCTCGGCGCTGCGCGCGCTGCCGTCGCCCTTCTTGAACACGTACTTCCCGCCCTTGTACAGCTCCGACGCGGCCACGTCCAGCGCGATCGCCACGTCCTTGCCCGGCTGGTAGCCCGCCGACTCGATGGCCTGCATCACCACGTCGAGCGCCGCCTCGTTGCTCGGCAGCATCGGCGCGAACCCGCCCTCGTCGCCCACGGCGGTCGAGAGCTTCATGCCCGTCAGGACCTTCTTCAGCGAGTGGAAGACCTCGACCCCCATCCGGAGCCCCTCCGGAAAGGTCTCGGCGCCAATCGGCACGATCATGAACTCCTGGGCGTCCACGTTGTTGCTCGCGTGCGCGCCGCCGTTGAGGATGTTCATCATCGGCACCGGCATCACGTGCGCCATCGGGCCGCCGAGATAGCGGTAGAGCGGGAGGCCGACATCCTCGGCCGCCGCCCGCGCCACCGCCAGCGACACCGCGAGGATCGCGTTGGCGCCCAGCTTGCTCTTGTTGGGGGTGCCGTCGAGATCCATCATCTCGCTGTCGATGAGGATCTGGTCCTCCGCCGTCATCCCCTCGAGACGGGGGCCGATCAGCTCGTTGACGTTGCGCACCGCCTCGGACACACCCTTGCCGGCAAAGCGCTTGGCGTCGCCGTCGCGCAGCTCCGCCGCCTCGTGCTCGCCGGTGGACGCCCCGCTGGGCACCGCGGCACGGCCGCTGGCGCCACTGGAGAGGATGACGTCGGCCTCGACGGTGGGGTTGCCCCGGCTGTCGAGAATCTCGCGCGCATGGACTTCAATGATGGTCGACATGGAATTCCAGGTGAAAATGCGAATGATGACCTACTGCCTGACTGCCGAGCTGCCCCGCCACCAAGCTACCCGCCCCCGAGCGACGCCGTCAACGCGCCGCCATCGCCTCGATCGCCGCCCGTGCCCGGCGGCTCAGGGTGTCGCGATCCTCGTACGTCATGCCCCGGGTGTCGATCGGCTCGCCCACGCGGACGACCACCTCGCCGGGCCGGACGCTGAGTACCCCCTTGGGCGTCCGTTCGAACGCCCCGCGGATGCAGACAGGCACCAGTGGCACCCCCGCACGAATGGCGAGGACGAAGGGCCCCTTCTTGAACGGGAGGAGACGGCCGTCGAGGCTCCGGGTCCCCTCGGCAAAGACCATGGCCGAGCGCCCGTCGCTGAGCATCGCGGCCGCCGCGTCATAACTGGAAAAGGAGGCCGCCAGGTTGCCGCGATCGATGAAGATGTTGCCGGCGGACGCCATGGCCCGGCCGAAGACCGGCACGCGGGACAAC
Organism: Gemmatimonadales bacterium; assembly: GCA_035328285.1. Lineage (GTDB taxonomy): Bacteria > Gemmatimonadota > Gemmatimonadetes > Gemmatimonadales > GWC2-71-9 > SPDF01. The sequence continues at coordinate 738 of DAOLIZ010000075.1, read as the reverse complement.
TCCCGCTTCGCCACGTAGCGAAAGCTGTTGGGAAGGGCCACGAGCAGGGCCCAGATGTCCACGATCGAGGTGTGATTGGCCACGAACACGTACGAGCCGTCGGGATCGACGTGGTCCAGCCCCTCGGCGATGACCCGCACGCGGTTCGCCGCCAGGAGGATGCGCGACCAGCCGATCATGATGCGGTCGTACACGTTGTGCGGCGCGTACCGGATGCCGACCCAGGAGGCGAGCACCGCCCAGGTGGCGTAGAAGGCCGTCACCGGCAGCGCGACGAGCAGCAGCCAAGCCGTCCGGAGCGCGTTCACGCGAAGTGATCGTAGCCGGAAAGCGTTACCGGGACGCCGGCAAAGGTGGCCGCCACACCCGTACCCCGCTTGAGGCGGCCGATCCTGGTGAGGACCGTGCCCGTGTCCTGCTGGAACCGGCGCGCCTCGGCGTCATCGAAGCTCTTCGGCAGCGCCACCAGCAGTTCGTAGTCTTCCCCGCCCCGTGCCGCGAAGGCCTGGATCGCCTCGCCCCGCGCCAGGGCGCTCGTCACCGCGTCGGGATGCACCGGGATCTGCTCGAGATCGATCTCGATGCGGACCTCGGACGCGGCGGCCAGATGCGCGGCGTCACCGCCGAGCCCGTCGGAGAGATCGAGCATCGCGTGCGCGCTGTGGGCCGCCAGCCACCGCCCTTCGGCAATCCGCGGCACCGGATGGGCAAACCGCTCCCGTGCCCCCGGGGCCGGGG
>DAOLIZ010000074.1:0-13063 GCA_035328285.1 Gemmatimonadales bacterium | reverse complement strand
CTGCCCCGCTGCCCCGCTGCCCCGCTGCCCCGCCGGCCTCACACCTCCAGTTGTTCCTCGAGCTCCTGCCTGCTCAGCAGCTCCCAGTACCGGCCGCCCGCCGCGAGCAGGTCGGCGTGCACGCCCTGCTCGACCACCTTCCCGCCGTCGAGCACGATGATCCAGTCGGCGTCGCGCACCGCGGCCAGCCGGTGCGAAATGATGATGCTGGTCCGTCCGGCCAGGGCGTCGCGGAGCCCGGCCAGGATGCGCGCCTCCGTGTGCGCGTCCACCGCGCTCAGGGCGTCGTCGAGGATGAAGACCGTCGGGTCCTGCGCCAGCGCGCGGGCGATGGCGGCCCGCTGCTTCTGGCCCCCGCTGAGGTTGATCCCCCGCTCCCCCAGCATCGTATCATACCCCTTCGGCAGGTCGGGCAGCGCCTCCGCCAGTTGCGACACCTCGGCCACCCGGTCCAGCCGGCCGTCGTCGGGGGCGCCCAGCAGGATGTTCTCCCGGACGGTTGCGCTGAAGAGGAAGGTCTCTTGTGGCACCACCCCCAGGTTGGCCCGCAGCTCCTCGAGCGCGATGGTGCGGATGTCCAGCCCGTCCAGGAGGATTCGCCCCCGGTCGGGATCGTAGCTCCGGGCCAGGAGTTCGGCGATGGTCGACTTGCCGGATCCGGTGGCGCCCACGATGGCCAGGGACTGCCCCGGCTCCACCCGGAACGACACGTCCTGCAGCACCCAGCCCCTGTCCCGGGCGCCGGGATACTCGAACCAGACCCCCTCCATGGCGATGCGGCGGGCGCCGCGACGCGGGGGAAGAAGAGCGGGGCTGGTGGGGGAGGTGATGGCGGGGCGCTCCTGGAACAGGGCGTTGATCCGTCCCATCGCCGCCTCGCCACGCTGCACCAGCGTGATCGCCCAGCCCAGCGCGATCAGCGGCCAGGCGAGCATCATGAGGTACACGCCGAACGCGACATACTCACCGACGCTGACCGTCCCCGCCATGACCAGCCGGCCGCCAACCGCCAGCACCACCACGCCGCCGAGCCCCGCCAGGAGGGCCAGCAGGGGATGAAACGCTCCCTGCGCCTTGGCCAGCGCGATGTTCCGGGTTCTGTACTCATCGTTCAGACGCTGGAACTCCGCGGTCTCGGCCGCCTCCTGGCGATAGGCCCGCACGATCCGGAGCCCGGAGATGTGCTCGTGGACGTGGGTGGTGATCGTGCCGAACTGCTCCTGGATGGCCAGCGAGCGCCGGTGAATCTGCTGGCCGAGCGAAATCATCACCACCGGGAGGCCCAGCAGGGGAAGGAGCGCCAGGGCGGTCAGCCGCGGGCTCATGGCGACCATGGCGGGCAGCACCATGGAGATCCGGACCGCCGTGTCCACCATGTACATCAATGCCGGGCCGGCGGCCATCCGCGCCGCGAGGAGGTCGTTGGTCGACCGGGCCATCAGGTCCCCGGTCGACGACCGGTCGTAGAACGCGGGCGACAAGCGCTCCAGCTGCCCGAAGAGGTCGTTGCGGAGGTCGAACTCGACCCGGCGGCTGCCGCTGTTCAGGAGCTGGCGCATTCCGAAGCGGGCGCTGCCGCCGAGGAGCGTGACGCCGACGAGGAGGAGGGCGGCGCGGGCCACCTCGGCCGGGGAGGCCCCGCCGTCGATCAGGTTGATGCCCCGTTCGAGGATCTTGGGGCCGAGGGTGATCAGGGCGTTCGACACCACCACGCACACCATGCCGATGGCATAGGTGGACTTGTACTTTGTGAGGTAGGGCACAAGCGCCCGGAGCTGCTTCAGCATATATTCAGGATTGTCATTGCATCAATTTCGTCGGGCGCATCGCCGCCCGGCAAGTCGTCTCCATAGGAGTTCCGCCATGCGTACCGTACTCGCCGCGTTCTGCGTCCTGACCATCGCCGCGTGCGGTGGTGGCGACAAGTCCGACGCCGCCATTGCCGACAGCCTCAGCCGCGACCTGCAGCTCGCCCAGCAGGACTCGACCAACCCGATGGCCGACACGGCGGCCACGCCGGCCGCAACCCCGGCCCCGGCCACCGGTACCGCGACAGCCCCGAAGCCGAAGCCGGCCGCGACGAAGCCGGCGCCCAGGCCGGTCGCCCCGGCGCCGGCGCCCGAACTGGCGGCCGGCACCACCTTTTCCGCCACCGTGCCTGACACCGTGAGTTCCCGGACCACCCAGTCCGGCGCCATGATGCAGGCGAAGGTCGGCGCGGACGTCATGTCGGCCGACGGCCGCCTCGTCATCCCCGCCGGCTCCACCGTCAACATCCGGCTGGACCAGTTCAAGTCCGCCCCGACCAAGGGGGGCAAGGAGACGTTCTCGGCCTCGCTCGTGTCCGTCATCATCAACGGCACCAGCTACCCGATTTCGGGCAAGGTTGACCATCTGGACTACACGCTCAAGGGTCGGGGCATCACGGCGGGCACGGCCGGCAAGGTCGGCGCGGGCGCGGCGGCCGGCGCGGTGCTCGGCAAGGTCATCGGCGGAAATTCCAAGGGCGCCGTCATCGGCGGTGTCGTCGGCGCCGCCGGCGGAGCCGCGGTCGCCAATGAGACCGGCGACCAGGACATCACGGTCCTTCCGGGCGCGCAGGTCACGATGACGGTGACGGAGGTGTTCGCCGCGAAGTAAGCGAGGCGGGGCCGCGGGGCAGGGGGGCAGGCACCGCCCCGCTGCCCCGCGGCCCAGCCGGCCTAGTATCCTGCCCCTCCCCCTCCCAGCCTCGGATCACTCACCCCCTGCCAGCCGGTGGGGGTACGGATGATCGCCTCGACATCGCCCGTGTAGCCTGCCTCGTTCACCTCGTGCCCCATCTTCTCCAGCCGCGCAATCACCTCCGGGGAGAAGCCACCCCGCTCGATCCGGATCTCGTTCGGCAGCCCCTGGTGATGGAGCCGCGGCGCATCCACCGCATCCGCCAGGGACATTCGATGGTCTAGCACGTTGCTGATCACGTGGTAGACCATCGTGATGATCCGAGGGCCGCCCGGCGTCCCGACGACCATGAGCAGTTGCCCGTTTTCGTCCACCACGAAACTCGGGGTCATGGCCGAGAGGGGCCGCTTGCCGGGCTGGATCGCGTTGGAGTCGCCCTGCACGAGCCCGTACATGTTCGGCTTGCCAGGGGCGCTGGCCAGGTCGTCCATCTCGTCGTTGAGGAGGAACCCGGCGCCCGTCACCGTGACGGCGCTGCCGTAGCTGTTGTTGAGCGTGGTGGTGATGCTGACCGCGTTGCCGTCGGCGTCCACGATGGAGTAGTGCGTGGTGGAGGGCCCGTCCTTCAGGCCTGGCAGCACTTCGCCGGTCTTCGACGCGCGTTTGGGATCGATGCTCGCCCGGCGTTCGTCGGCGTAGCTCTGCGAGAGCATCTGGTCGATCGGGTTGTGGACGAAGCCGGGGTCGCCCATGTAGGCGTTCCGGTCCATGAAGGCCCGGCTCATCACTTCCGCCTCGAGATGCATCAGTTCCGCGGAGCCGAAGGGCGGGAGGGGGGAATACCCCTCCATCATGTTCAGGATCATTCCCATCGTGGTGCCGCCGGAGCTGGCCGGCGGCATCGAGTAGACGGTGTCCCCGCGGTACGGGATGATGATGGGGTCGCGCCAGTAGGTCTTGTAGGCCGCCAGGTCGGCGTGGGAAATCAGGCCGCCGCTCCGCTGCATCTCCGCCACGATCAGGTCGGCGGTCGGCCCGGTGTAGAACCCGGCGGCGCCCTGGTCGCGAATCCGCTCCAGCGTCCGGCCGAGGTCGCGCTGGACGAGCAGGGACCCGACGACCGGCGGCTGGTTGTCGGGCAGGAACTGCGCGCGCGAGGCGGGAAAGAGGTAGAGGCGCGACATCTCGTCGCCGATTGACTCCCGGCGGTAGTCGTCGACGACATACCCCTCGTTGGCCAGCCTGATGGCGGGGTTGATGACCTGCGCAAAGGGCAGGCGGCCGAAGCGGCGGTGCATCTCGACCAGGCCCGCCGGCGAGCCAGGCACCGCGGCCGCGAGCGCGCCGGTGATGCTGAGATCGGACACGTCGCCGTCCGGCTCCAGGTACATGTCGCGACTGGCGCCGGAGGGCGCTTCCTCGCGGTAGTCCAGCGCGTAGACGGCGCCGCCCGCCTCACGGTACATCAGGAAGCCGCCGCCGCCGATGTTGCCCGCCTCCGGATGCACCACGGCCAGCGCGAAGCCGACCGCCACGGCGGCGTCGACGGCGTTGCCGCCTGCCTGCAGGATGTCCCGCCCCACCGCGCTGGCGATCGGGCTCCCGGACACGACCACGCCGCTGTCAGCGTCGGTGACGCGCGCCTGGTCGGCGAACTTCCAGCCGGCGGCGACGCCGGCTGGTTGTGGTCCGGCGCAGGCGGCGAGCAGCAGGAGCAGCGCAACGGCAGGGTGGCGTAGGCGCACGGAATGCCTCGAAGGGAGAGGGCGGTGGCGTGGAGGTTGCCCCGGAGTGAAGGGCTCCCCTAATTTAGCGATATCTCACGCGTGGCAAGTCCGCCTCCTCTTTCCCCGGCCCAGGTGCCCCCGTGCGCGACCCCAGGCTCACCGAGCGGAGAAACCCGCGCACCGCAGCCATCGACACGCTGGACAGCCTGCAGCTGGTCGACCTGGTGTCCGCCGAGGACGCCACCGTGCCCGCGGCCGTCGCTGCCGCCCGCGAACCGATCGCCCGGAGTATCGACCTGATCGAAGCCGCCTTCCGCGCCGGAGGGCGGCTCTTCTACGTCGGGGCGGGCACCAGCGGCCGGCTGGGCGTGCTCGACGCCTCCGAGTGCCCGCCGACCTTCGGCTCGCCGCCGGAGATGGTGCAGGGGATCATCGCCGGTGGGCCCGCCGCGCTGGTGACCTCGGTCGAGGGGGCGGAGGACGACCTCGACGCCGCCGTCGCCGTCATCGACGAGCGGCGGGTGGGGAACGGCGACGTGGTGGTCGGCATCGCGGCCAGCGGCACCACACCGTTCGTGCGCGCCGCCATTGGCCGGGCGCAGGCGCTGGGGGCGCGCACCGTATTTCTCAGCTGCACCGAGCCGCCCCGGGACATGGCCGAGCGCTGCGACGAGTGCATCACCGTGCCCGTCGGCCCCGAGGTGGTGACCGGCAGCACCCGCCTGAAATCGGGCACCGCCACCAAGCTGGTGCTCAACCTCCTCACCACCGGCGCGATGATCCGGCTCGGCAAGACCTACGGCAACCTGATGGTGGACCTGCAGGTCCGAAACCAGAAGCTGGCCGACCGGGGCGAACGGATCGTGATGGAAGTGGCCGGCGTGGCCCGGGACCGGGCGCGGGCCGCGCTCGAGGCGGCAGGCGGCAGTGTCCGCACGGCCATCGTCATGGTGCGGACCGGGAAGGACCGGGCCGCCGCCGAATCGCTGATTGCCGACGCCAGGGGCCGGCTCCGTGCCATCCTCGGCGACCCTCCACCGGTGGACCCCTCCTGATGGAACGTCCCTCACTGATCATCGGCCTGATGTCGGGCACGTCGCTCGACGGAATGGACGCCGCGCTGGTCCGCTTCACCGGCCCGACCCACGCCGAGCTGGTGGCGTTCGCCACCAGGCCGTATGACCGTGACGAGCGCTCCACGCTCCGCGCGGCGCTCGAAGGGCGCGCCGCCGCCCCCGCCCTGGCGCGGCTGCACGTGCAGATTGCCGAATGGGCCACCGAGGCGGTGCAGGCCGTCCTGCACGCGGGAGGGATGCGCGCCGATCAGGTGGACGGCATCGCCTTTCCCGGCCAGACGATTTGGCACGAGCCGCCGCTGGTCAGCTGGCAGCTGGGCGAGCCGGCGGTGCTGGCGGAGGCCTTCGGGGTCCGCGTGGTGAGCGGGTTCCGCGCGCGCGACGTGGCGGCAGGCGGGCAGGGGGCGCCGCTGGTCCCGATGGCCGACCTGCTGCTCTTTGCCGACGCCGAGCGCGACCGCGTGCTGCTCAACCTCGGCGGGATGGCGAACATCACCCTGGTGCCCAGCGGCGGCCGTGAGCACGGCGCGCTCGCGTTCGATACCGGCCCCGGCATGGCCATCATCGACGCGGTGGCCCACCGGGTGGACGAGTCGCTGGCCTGCGACCTCGACGGGGCGCTGTCGGCGGCGGGCCGGGCCGACGAGGCCGTCCTCGCGGAACTGCTGCGCGACCCCTACTTCCAGGGGGAACCGCCCAAGAGCACGGGACGCGAGCATTTCGGCGACGCCTATGCCGGGCACCTGCACGCCCGGGTGCCGGGCGCGGATGGCGTGGCCACCGCCGTGGCGCTCACCGCGCGGTCTGTCGCGGAGGCGATCCGGCGCTGGGCGCCGGCCGCAGGGGAGGTGCTGGTGTCGGGCGGCGGGGTGCATCACCCGGGGCTGATGGCGTCGCTCTCGGAGCTGCTGGCCCCGGTCTCCCTGCGCCGGTTCGACCAAGTCTACTTCGACGGTGACGCGAAGGAGGCGGTGGCCTTCGCGCTCCTCGGGTACCTCACCCTGCACGGGCAGCCCGGCAACCTGCCTGCCGCCACCGGCGCGCGCGGCGCGCGCGTCCTCGGTTCGATCACCCCTCCCTGATGCACGGACGCCTGATCCTCCCCGCGCTGCGCTGGCGGGACGACGGCGGATTCGGCCATGAGGCCGAGACCATCGCCGCGGCGCTGCGCTTCGGCGCGGGCGGGTTCATCATCTTCGGCGGGACGCCGGAGGCGGTACGGGCGCTGACGGCCGAACTCCGGGACCGGGCCGACCGTCCACTCCTGATTGCGGCGGACCTGGAGCGCGGGGCGGGGCAGCAGTTCCCCGGGCTGACGGAGTTCCCGCCGCCGGCGGCGCTCGCCGCCCTCGACGACCCCGAGGTCATCCGCGCGGCGGCCTCGACCACCGCCCTCGATGCGCTCGACGTGGGCGTGAACTGGGTGCTCGCGCCCGACGCCGACCTCGATATCGAACCCGCGAACCCGATCGTGCAGACCCGGTCGTTCGGCAGCGATCCGAAGATGGTCGGCGTGGCGGTGGCGCTCTGGGTACAGGCCTGCCAGCAGGCCGGCGCGCTTGCCTGCATCAAGCACTTCCCGGGACATGGGCGCACCACGCGGGACAGCCACGATGCCGTGCCGTCGGTGGAGGTGGACGGGGCGACGCTCGAGGCCACCGATCTCGTGCCGTTCCGGATGGGCGTGCTGGCGCAGGTGGCCACCGTCATGACGGGACACCTGCGCGTCCCCGCGCTCGATCCGAGCGGCACCCCGGCGACCTTCTCCGCGCCGATCCTGCGGTACCTGCGCAAGGAACTCGGATTTTCCGGACTGATCGTCACGGATGCCCTGATGATGGGGGCGGCGGTGGAGGACGGGGCCGGCCACCCGGCGGTGCGGGCACTGGCCGCGGGCTGCGACCTGCTCTGCTATCCGGCGGATCCGCAGGCGGCGTTTGACGCCATCGGGGCAGCGCTGGCGACGGGCGCGTTGAGCGAGGACCGGGTGGAGGAGGCGCTGGTGCGGTACGGGGAGGCGTTGCTGCGGGCGCAGGCAGGGCCGCGGGGCAGGGGGGCCGCGGGGCAGAATGCGGCGATCGCCGATCGGTTGCTTACACAGGGCGTCCTGCGCGGCACCCCACCCGTGGTCCGCATTCCGGTCGATCTGGTCATCGTCGACGACGACCAGGGCGGCGCGTGGCCCGCCTCGTCCACGGAGTACGTCGAGATGGCGCTGCGGGGCACCGGGGTGGCCGCCGACCGGGGCGGGAGCAAGGTGGTGCTGGCCTTTGCCGAGCCGCGCGCCTCGAAGGGGCGCGCCGGGTTCGGTCCGGCGTCGCTGGCGGCGCTGGCCCGGCATGGCGACGCCGACCTGGTCGTCGTGTTCGGCCACCCCCGGCTGGCGGCGGAGGTGCCCGGGGACGCGCCGCTCCTGGTGGCGTGGCACCGGCAGCGGCTGATGCAGGAGGCGGTCGCCCGCTGGCTGGTGGAGCACATCGGTTGAGGGCGCTCGACTGGGGCGTGGTAGTCGCCTACCTGGCGGGGACGCTGGTGCTGGGGCTCTGGGTGGCGCGGCGCGGCGCGCGGAGCCTCACGGAATTCTTCGTCGGCGGGAGGGCCATTCCCTGGTGGCTCGCCGCCACCTCGATGGCCGCCACCACCTTCAACGTCGATACGCCGCTGTACGTGGCGGGTCGGGTGGCCAGGGACGGTGTCGCGGGGAACTGGGAGTGGTGGGCCTTCGCGCTGAGCCATGTGCTGGTGGCGGTGGTGCTCGCCAAGCTCTGGCGCCGCGCCAGGGTCCTGACCGACGTGGAGCTCACCGAGCTGCGGTATGGCGGTCGGCCGGCCGCCGGGCTCCGCGCCTTCCGCGCCTTCCTGATCGCCGTGCCCTTCAACTGCCTCAGCATCGGCTACGGCATGCTCGCCATGCGGAAGATGGTCGTGGCGCTCGGCGTCTTCGACGCGATGCCGAACCTCCCGGGCGACGAACGGCTGTGGGCCATCATCCCGATTCTTGTCATCGTCGTCATCTACACCGCCGCCTCGGGGCTCTGGGGCGTCGTGGCCACCGATTTCGTGCAGTACATCCTGGCGATGGCCGGCGCCTTCACGGTGATGTTCTACGCCCTCGGCGAGGTGGGCGGCCTGGGCGGTCTCACGGCCGCACTCCGCGACAGCGGCCAGGGCGACAAGCTGAACCTGCTGCCGACGGGTCCGGACGCGAGCCTCCCGATCAGCACCTTCCTCGGGTACCTGTTCGTGCAGTGGTGGGCGTTCCGGAACAGCGACGGCGGCGGCATGTTCGTGCAGCGGCTCTCCTCCACCGCCAGCGAGAAGGAAGCCACCAAGGCGGCCCACCTCTTCAACATTCTCAACTACGTGGTGCGCACCTGGCCCTGGGTGCTGGTCGGGCTCGCGGCGCTGGTGGTGCTGCCGCAGCTCGCGGATCCCGAGCTGGCCTACCCGATCATGATGGTGCGCTACCTCCCCACCGGCGTCCTCGGACTGGTGTTCGCCAGCCTGGTGGCCGCCTTCATGTCCACCGTGTCCACCCAGGTGAACTGGGGCGCCAGCTACCTGGTGAACGACCTCTACGCCCGGTTCTCCGGGCAGGCGGACGAGGCGACGCTGATGCGGTCGGCGCGCTGGGCGTCGGTCCTGCTCGCGGCGCTCGCGGCTGCGGTGTCGTTCTTCATGGACAGCGTGGGCGGGGTGTTCCGGTTCATCATCCTGATCGGCACCGGGCCGGGACTGGTGCTCCTGCTCCGGTGGTTCTGGTGGCGGATCAACGCCTGGGCCGAGATCGCCGCGATGGCGGCCGGCCTCATCCTGGCCATCCTCAGCTCGACGAGCGCCTTCGCCTCGTTCACCTTCGGCCAGCGTCTGATGCTCTCGGCGTTCGGTTCGATGGCCATCTGGGTGCCGGTCATGTGGCTGACGGCGCCGGAGTCGGCGGCCACGCTCGACGCTTTCTACACCCGGGTGCGGCCTGCGGGGGCGTGGGGGCCCGTACGCCGGCGAACCAACCTCACGGCGCTCGACGACGGCGTTCGCGACGCACGCCGCTGGCTGGCGTGGTGCGCGCTCATCCTGGGTGGGACGCTCTTGATTGGATGGTTTCTGCTGGCTGGATAGACCGCAGACGAGGGAGGGTCGGAAGAAAGCCGGAAGGAGGGGAACACCGCCCACTTTCGGCGCTTCCTCCGACCCTCCGGCCGTCTTCCGACTCTCCCTCGTTTTTTACTGCCTCGTTTCCCCCCTTCCCCGCCTACTGCAATTGATCCAACAGCTCCAAGGCGAACACCACCGGCACCGCGTCGTAGAGCCGGCCACCGGCCGAGGGCGCCGCGCTCGAGACGATGCCCGCCACCAGCCCTTCATCATCGATGACCGGGCTGCCCGCGCTGACCGGGGTTCCCCAGCCGTCCACGGTAATGAATCCTGTGGTGATCAGCGCTACCGTCCCGGTAGTGGTCGTGGAGGCGAGCGTGAACTTCCGCCAGTCATTCTTGGCCGGGAGTTCGATCGGCGGGGGGTAGCCGACGAGCGCCACCGGACGTCCGGCTGTCACGGGTGGCGTCCGCCAGGCCAGCCCCTGGACGACCGGGATCCCGCCGCGCTGCTGCACGCGCAGGAGGGCGATATCCTCAACGGTGTGCGTCTTGAGCACGCGCGCGGCGATCGGCTGCGCCATGCCTGGCATCAGGACCTGGAGTTGTACCGGGGACTCACCCGCCGCGTTGAGGACGACGCGCCTGGTGGTCAGCAGCACGCCGCCGGTGCCGTCCCGGCGGATGGCGAAGCCGCTGGCCAGGGCGATGCCGCCGTCGGCGTATTGGGCGATGACGAGCCCGACAGCGGGCGCGCTGCTGGTCGCGACCGTTTCCGGGTTGAATTCCGCCGCGTCGGCAATGTCGCGTTCGCGGGCGATGGCGGAGTCGAGCGACTGCATCATGGAGGCGGCGGCCACGGCGTTCGGGCCCGCGTTCGCCAGCGACGCGCGGAGCCGGGTGGCGGCGGTGCGCGCGGAGTCCAGCGAGGTTCGCATGAAGGGCGAGGCCACCTCGACGACGGCCACGCTGGCCATCATGCTGTCGGCCTGGGCGAGCAGGAGGAGCCGCGCCTCCGCTTCCACCCGCTGTGCCTCCCGCCGCCGCCAGAAGAGGACGCTGGCCACCACGAGGGCGACGACGACTGCCACGCCGCCGATGATCTGGAAGAGCCGCCGCTTCCGGGCGGCCGCCGCGGCGTCACGGGCCAGCTGTCCCGCCTGTTCCTCTGCCAGGATCTCCGCCAGCTCCTCGGCGCTCATCATCGGCTTGGCCGGCTGTGCCTGGGTGGGTCCGCGGCTCGGCTCTGCCACCGGCGACCGATCGGAGAGGAGGAACTGGAGCTCAGGCCCGGAGGCCCCGAGGCGGAGCAGGTCGCCATCGTTCAGCGGCTGCTCCTCGGCAATGCGCTGGCCGTTGAGGTAGGTCCCCTGCAGGCTGCCGAGGTCGCGGAGGACCCAGACGCCATCCTTCTGCTGGACGACGGCGTGGCGGTTGGAAACCTCGGTGTCCCGCTCGGCGTCGAGGCGGATCTGGCAGGTGGGATGACGCCCGATGCTCGCGACGGCGCCCTTGATCGGCTCCACGGCGCCCGCGCGGCCGCCGGAGAGGATGGCGAGGCGCGGGGTCATCGGGTGATCAGCCAGTAGAGGAGGGCGGCGGCCAGGAGGAGGGCCGTCCCGATTAGCCCGACGGGCGGACGGGGGCGGAGGGGCGCTGCCGGCGGATCCTCGTGCGCGGGCAGGGAGAGCGGCCGCTCGATGCGGATGCCGCCGGTCTTGTAGCCCACGCGGATGTCGTCTTCGATCGGTTCGTCGCCCGGCAGCGCGAACACATGATGGCCCGGCTCCTGGGACGTCTCGGCGACCGCGAGGCCCTCGCCGTCGAAGCGTGCCGCCACGACGGTGATGTTGTCGGGGCCGCCCCGCTCGTTCGCGAGCTGGATGAGCGCGCTGCAGAGCTCGGCGAGGTCGGTGATCCGCCCGGCGTACTCGGCGAATTCCTCCCGGCGCACCTGCCCGCTCAATCCGTCGGAGCAGAGGATCAGGACGTCGCCGCGCCGGAGTTCCTCGTACGTCAGGTCCACCCGCACCTGCGGGTCGGGGCCGAGCGCCTGGAGGATGATGTTCTTCCGCTCGCTCTTCTCGGCCTGCTCTTCCGTCATCTCGCCGGCGTCGACGAGGCGCTGGGTGAGGGACTGATCCTTCGTGAGCTGCGTGGCCACGCCGCGCCGGACCATGTAGGCCCGGCTGTCGCCGATCTGGGCCAGGTAGAGATCGGTCCGGTAGACGCCGGCCGCCGTCACCGTGGTGCCCATCCCCCGCACGTCCGGATTCTCGTGTGCGTACTGGTGGATCTTCCGGTTCGCTTCCTCGACCGCTTCCCGCACCCGGAAGGCAAACTGTTCGCGGCTGTCGTCGGTATCCGCGCCCCAGGTGGCCATCAGGTGCTGGTGGATGGTCTCCGCTGCAAGCGCGGCGGCCAGTTCTCCGGCGGCCGCTCCCCCCATCCCGTCCGCGACCATGAACAGCGACCCGCGCGGGCCCACCTCGCACGCCTGCGCCTCGCTCGCGTCGCAGAGTTTGCCGCTGCTGAGGTCGGCCACGAGGTAGGTGTCCTCGTTGTGGTCGCGGGTGCGACCGACGTCGGTCCGGCCTGCGACCAGCACATGGACGTGGGGAATGGTCACCGGGCGCGGTGGGTCGAAGCGGTGGAACTTGGGCTGGAAGTATGCGCCACGAGTGCTCCGGGCCGAAGAGGGCAGGGGAGGCGGAATCTAGGCCGCCTCGGATGGGGCGTCAATCGTTCGGGGGCCCCGCCGCCCCGGGCCCCGCGTGCTTGTCGCAAGTCGTGTCCTTGAAGTACCTTCCGGCGATGCACCCTCGCCGACTCCTGCCGCTCCTCCTGCTCGCCGTCCTGGCCGCCCCGCTCGGCGCCCAGCAGCCCAGGCCGAAGGCGGCAGCAATACCCGCCGATCCCAACCGGGGGCGGCTGCCTGCCATCCCGAGGTCGACCGGACCGCTGGCTCTGACAGTGGTATATCCCGCCAAGTCCGACGTCGTGTCGACCACGGGCGACTACTCGTTCCTGCTCGGGAGCACCGGGACCGGCGACGCGCGCCTCACCATCAATGGCGACTCCGTCAAGGTGTGGCCCAACGGCGCCTACATCGCCTGGCTGCCCTTTCCCAGGGACAGCGTGATGTCGTTCACGCTCCGCGCACGGCGGCCCGACGGCTCGCGCGACTCGCTGGTCTACCAGGTCCGGCGCACGGTGCGCCCCGAACCGCCCACGACGCCGCTCTGGCTCGATACCCTCTCGTTCAAGCCGCGCGGGAAGGTGTGGTGGCCGGCCGACGAATATCTCCCCCTCTCGGTCCGCGCGGCGGAAGGCTCCGAGGTGCGGCTCGTGCTGCCCAACGGGACGGTCGTGCCGCTCGCCAACTCCGTGGGGTACGACGACGTCAGTTGGGGCGTGCGCGCCTTCGACCGCGACACCGCCAGCCTGGCGCGCTCGGCCCGCGCCGATCGCTACGTGGGGGTGGTCCGCGGCGCCGCGTTCG
>DAOLIZ010000073.1:0-13471 GCA_035328285.1 Gemmatimonadales bacterium | reverse complement strand
TCGTTGTTGAAGTCATAGCCATACTCGCCGTACAGCCGGAAGTTCCGGTAGACGAGGTATCCGCCGCCGACAGCGATCGACTCGTATTCGTCCACGCCGACCGGGACCCCGGTCTTCACGTTCAGGACCGGGGCGCTCGCATCAATGTAGTTGTACAGCCCGTAACCGTACCACCGGCTTCCCGCCGGGCGCGCAAGCAGCTCCGCAAACCCGCCCTTGGTGTCGACGGTCGCTTCACCGGGAATGAAGTCCGCCTCCGTGTCCGTCCGGGCGATGTACTGCAGGTTCAATTGGAGGAGGCCGGCCCCGAACGTGGCGTCGACGCCCCACATGGAGATGGCGTTACTCTGGTCCGGGAACCCGTAGGCCTCGCCGTTCTGATGGCCGGTATACCCCATGAGGCCGAGGCGAGCGTGGCTCCCGAGGTCGCGGCTGATGTGCCCGAAGAGATTCTTGTTCGCGTCGTTGTCATACCGAAACAGGTCGTTGGCCACCGGAATGCCGTCGCCGTTGACCAGCGTGCCGGTGATCGTGAACCCCGCCAGATCGGCGGACGCCATGAAGCCGCGATCATAGGTCAGGTTGGCGGGCTGGAGGCCGACGAGCACCTTGTAGATCGCGTAGTCCATGACTTCCAGCCGAAGTTCCCGCTTGAAGATCGGGTCTGACACCTGGAACTGGCCGACCGCCAGATCCACCGGCTTGCCACCGATGTCGTTCCAGTAGATGAAGGCATCCTCGACGCCGGCCACTTCACCACGCTCCGCCATCAGGAAGTAGATGTAGTAGGAGAGCTTCTTCCCGAGGGTTCCTCCGGAGAGAATCTTCAACGTGTAGGGCATCTGGAAATCGGTGGCCGCCTTCCCATCCGAATAGAGCTGCGCGTAGGCGTCGAGACGGATGGCCAGGGGCAGGCTCGCCGGGAGGGTCAGGAGGTCGTCGCCGGTGGCGATCGTGTCCCGCGGCTCTTCGTCAAAGGCCATGCGGAACCCGTTGCCGGCGAACTGGTTTCCGAAGTCTGTCAGGGCGGGGAAGGGGTTGTGGCAGAGTTGGCAGCTGACGCGGTACTTCCGCGCAAAGGCGGGAATGGCCGCGGCGCTTGCCGGTGCCAGGGTGGTGAGCCCCAAGCCGAGAATGCTCCCAAGTAGAGCCTCACGAAATAGCGACATGCCCCCTCCGTGATTGTTGTCCGGCTGCGGTATGCCGGCCCGCCATCGAACTCGACGTGTCACTCAGATGGAAGAATGGCAGGTGAATAGTGAAGGAATTCCTAATGTGCATTGAAGAGTTTCCACGAGGGGCCGGCGCGCATCCCCGGAAGATCAGTCGAGGCGGCGCAATTCCACCCGGCGGTTGAGTGCTCGTCCTTCGGCCGTGGCGTTGCTGGCCACGGGGTCCGCTGGGCCGTATCCCTGCGCGGTCAGTCGATCGGCGGGCACACCGGCCGATACGAGAAATGCGCGCACCGACTGCGCGCGCTCCAGGGAGAGGCGCTCGTTGACCGTGCGGGATCCGGTGTCGTCGCTGTAGCCGGCCACCTCGAACCGGAGTGACGGTTCCGCCAGAAGCGTGGACGCGGTGGCGCGCAGGGAGGATTGAGCGCCGGGCGTGAGGGTCGCGCTGCCCGTCGCGAAGGTGACCTCGCGCAGGACCAGCCGAGGAGCAGAGGGCGGAGCGGGGGCGGCCCGGGTGCAGCCGAGGGCGTCGGTGGGAGCCCCGCTGGGTGTGCCGGGGCAGCGATCCCGCTCGTCGGGGACGCCGTCGCCGTCGGTGTCCGACGGCGCCCCGGAGGCGGGGCATCCGAATTGATCGACGTCTGTGTCCGGGCGAGTGGCGGGGCAGCGGTCGAGCGCGTTTGGGACACCGTCGCCGTCGAGATCGGCGTTGCACCCGGTCAGGTCAACGCGCTGCCCCGGCGGAGTTGCGGGACACTTGTCGCCCCCGTCGAGGACCCCGTCGCCATCGGAATCCTTCGCGAGCGCGCATCCGGTGGGGTCGACCGCCTCGCCCCGCGCGGTGCCGGGGCAGCGGTCCTCTCGGTTGGGGACGCCATCGTGGTCGCTGTCGCGCGCGCCGATCGCGCCGGCGTACATCGAGAGCCCCACCTGCGCGCCCAGATTCCATGTCCAGTCACCGAGCCCGCCCGGCGGGGCGAGGAAATCCGCGGTGGCCTCCAGCCGGAGCCCCACACGGGGTGCGAAACCGAAACGAAAACCGACCAGGGTCGCGATGCCCTCTTCCTTCTGGTCCAATCCCTGGGAATACTGGTTCATGGTATAGCCGACTCCGAAGAGCGCGCTGGTCTGTCTCCGCAGCGGGAGGTGCAGCAGAAACCGGCCGGTCAGCCCCTTGGCCTGGACCGTGGTCGAGTCGGGCAGGCGCGTGGCGGCGTAGGTGCCCGCCAGTTCGAGGCTCAGCTTCTTGGTCACGAAGAGTCCGACCTCGCCTCCGACCCCGAATCCGCTCAAGAGTGCCAGCGAGTCGGGGAACGAGGCATATCGGCCGAATGGCACAAGCTCGACGGTGCCGCCGCGTTGTGCGAAGGCCAGGGGCACGGGGGCGATCAACAGCGCAACGGCGGCCAGGAGGGCGCGTCCGGGGGAGGATCCCATGCCGGAAAGATACCGCCCCGAAGGGTGGGCGGGCCACGGAAGGGGCGGCTAGATTAGGGGCCTGATCCGTTGAGCCACTGGGAGTCGTACCATGATAGATGTGAGCACCCGCCAGGGTCGCGCCGCCATTCTGATCCTCCTGCTCGGCATCGGCATCCTCGTGGCGCTGGCTCCGTTCCTGTCCGGGCTGCTCGCCGCCCCCGTCTTCTACGTCATGTTCCACCCGATGTACGGCTGGTTCACCAAGCGGCTGAAAGCTCCGCTGGCTGGTGGCCTCACCGTGACGGTGGCGGTCCTGCTCATCATCGTGCCAGGATCCTGGCTCGTCACGATGATTGTCGGGCAGGCCCAGGATGTGGTCGCACATCTGGTACAGAGTCCCGCCTTGACCAAGCTGCAGTCGCTGACGATTGCCGGCTACGCGGTCGGGCCGGAGCTGGCCAAGATGGGTGAGACGGTGATTGGAGGGATCGGGCGAGGCGCGTTCGCAGCGGTCGGGACCGTGACACTGATGGGTTTCAATCTCGCCATTGCCTTCTTTGTGCTGTACTTCATGCTGGTCACCGAGGGGAAGGCCTGGCTGGCCATTCGCCCCTATATCCCGTTCACCGCAGCAAGCGCCGAGCTGCTGCGCGAGCGCTTCCGGGCCGTCACGATTTCCACGGTCATCGGCACCGGGGTGACGGCCAGCATCCAGGGGGTCCTCGTTGGTCTTGCCTTTGCGATCACCGGGCTGCCCAATGCGGCGTTCTGGGGTGTCGTGACCGTGGTCTTCGCCATTCTTCCGGTGGTGGGCAGTGGAATGGTCTGGATCCCCGGGGCATTTGCGCTGTATCTCGAAGGGTCAAATCTGTCGGCCATCGGCATGGTCTTGTTCGGCGCGCTGGTGGTCGGAAACATCGACAATGTCATCCGTCCGATCGTCTTTCGACGCTGGGCCCAGACTCATCCGCTCATTACCATCCTCGGTGCGTTTGCCGGGGTGCGGTACCTTGGCTTGCTCGGTCTGTTGATCGGACCGCTTGCACTCTCCTACTTCTTCGAGCTCGTCCGGATGTACAACGAGGAGTACGTGAGCCTCAGCGGCGACGCGCCCGCCCCGCCCTCGACTCCCGCTTGACCGAGACGGAGCGACCCTCGACCGCCCGCCTCGTCCTGGCGTGGGCGGCGGTCTACCTGATCTGGGGATCCACATATCTCGGGATCCGGTTCGCCATTGAATCGATCCCTCCCCTTCTCATGGCCGGGTCTCGCCACCTGCTGGCTGGCCTGCTGCTCTTCGCCTGGAGCCGGCTGTGGCAACGTGTGCCGAACCCGGGCCGGCAGGACTGGACCCGGGCCGCCGGGCTCGGCCTGCTCATGCTGGTGACCGCCAACGGGGCCACGACCTGGGCCGAGCAGCTTGTCCCAAGTGGCCTGACGGCGTTGATCGTCTGCACCTCGGCGCTCTGGCTCGTCCTCCTCAACTGGCTCTGGCTCGGAGCCGTTCGCCCTGGTGCCCGCACGGTGGTCGGACTGATCGCGGGATTCGGCGGCGTGGCCCTGCTCGTGGTGCCCGGGAACTTTGCGGGCAGCGAGCATGTGAGCCTGCTCGGGGCCCTGGTCCTGACTGGTGCCGCCTTGAGCTGGTCCGTCGGTTCGATCTACGCCATCAAGCTCCCTCGACCCCGTTTCCCGACGCTCTTTGTCTCCCAGCAGATGATCGTGGCCGGCGCGGTCCTCCTCGTCGTCGCCGCGCTCACCGGCGAGCTCCACGGCTTTGCCCCGTCGGCCATCTCTTCGACCTCGGCCGTCGCATATCTCTACCTGGCGGTGTTCGGCTCGCTCATCTCCTACTCGGCGTACTTCTGGCTGATCCGGCACACGACCCCCGATCGTCTCGCGACGATATCGTATGTAAACCCGCTCGTGGCGGTGATCCTCGGCTGGGCGCTCGCCGGCGAATCGTTGAGCCTGCGGATCCTGCTCGCCGCCGCCGTCATCCTCTGCGCGGTGGGCCTCATCACCTCGACCCGGATGCAGCCTCGCCGCTGAGGCGACTTGCGCCACGCGCGCGATGGTGCACTTTCGAGGAGCGGCACGCTGGCCCTGCAGCACTTCTCGCGAGGACCACCTGATGCGATCCCCCCGACTGGTCATCGAACTTCCCTCCTGGGTCGACAGGCACGTCGACTGGCAGCGTCCATACGCGCGGGCGGAGGACCGGATGGCCTGTGTCATCGCGCTGGGCCTCGAACAGGTCCGGCGGGCCACCGGCGGCCCGTTTGCGGCGGCAGTCTTCGAGCGCGACGCCGGACGGCTGGTCGCGGTCGGCGTCAACCTGGCCGTGCCGTCGCACAACTGTGTCCTGCACGCCGAAGTCGTGGCCCTCATGATGGCAGGGGCCCGGCTGCACAGCCATTCGCTCGGCGCCGACGGGATGCCACCGCATGAACTGGTCTCCTCCTGCGAACCGTGCGCGATGTGTCTTGGGGCCGCCTTCTGGAGCGGGGTCCGGTCCCTGGTGACGGGCGCCACCAAGAGCGACGCGGAAGCGATCGGGTATGACGAAGGCCCCGTCTTTCCGGAGAGCTATGCCTACCTTGAGCGGAAGGGGGTCAGGGTCGTCCGCGAGGTGATGCGGGCGGAGGCATGCGGGCTCTTCGCCGCGTACCAGGCCGCCGGGGGAGAGATCTACTGATGCGAGAACTGCCGCGCCGCCGCCTGGGGCAGACCGACCTCGACATCACGCGCCTGGGACTCGGCACCTGGGCCATCGGCGGACCCTGGGCCTTCGGATGGGGTCCGCAGGACGATACTGCCTCGGTGGCGGCCATCCACCGTGCCGCCGAGCTCGGTATCAACTGGATCGATACCGCCGCCGTCTATGGGCTCGGGCACTCGGAGCGGGTTGTCGGCCGGGCGCTGGCTGTCCTGCCCGTCGCCGACCGTCCGCTCGTCTTCACCAAGTGCGGGCTGGTCTGGGACGACACCGACAGGGACGCGGAGCCCACGCGCAATCTCCGCCCGGCCTCCATTCGGCGGGAATGCGAGGCGTCGCTCGCGCGATTGGGGATCGAGCGCATCGACCTCTACCAGTTCCACTGGCCCGACGAGACCGGTACGGCCGTGGAGGACTCCTGGGACGTGATGCTGCGGCTCGTCGAGGAAGGCAAGGTCCGATGGGGCGGGGTATGCAATTTCAACGTGAGCCTGCTGGCCCGTTGCGCCGCGCGGGGGACGGTTTCCTCGCTCCAGCCCCCCTTGTCGCTGATCCGGAGAAAGGTCGCGGCGGCCGAACTTCCCTGGTGCCAGGCTCATGGGGTCGGCGTGATTGCCTACAGCCCGATGCAGTCCGGGTTGCTGACCGATCGCTTCTCGGCGGAGCGGCTCGCCGCGCTTCCGCCAGGGGACTACCGGCATCGCGGATCGGAGTTCACCTCCCCGCGGTTCGAGGCCAATCTCGCCCTGCGTGACGGTCTCCGCCCGATCGCGACGCGACTCGGCGTCTCGGTGGGGGAACTGGCGATCGCATGGGTCCTCGCCTGGCCCGCGGTGACCGGTGCCATCGTCGGGGCGCGTTCGGCCGGACAGGTGGAGAGCTGGATCGGGGCGGCGGCGCTGCAGCTGTCGGGGGATGACCTGGCGGAGATCGAGGCGGTGATCCGGGATTCCCGTGCGGGGGAGGGGCCGGCGCGGCCCTAGCGCCCGGGCGGGAAGATGGAGACCGCCGAGCCGACGGCCAGGTGTGTTGAGGCCGGTTGCTTCCCGTTCAGCACCGCCCATTCGGGCCCGTACAACGCGGCATAATCCACGTCGAAATCGAGGGTGCGGACCCGTCGGAGCGCCCATTCGGGATGCTCGATCCGGAGCACCTTCGGCTCTCCGCGTCGGCTCCGGCCGTAGGCCCAGCGCCGGCCCAGCAGATGATGCGCCGGCGCCTCGGCCACGGCCGGCACCGATGCCTGGTCCGACGTCATGCGCAGGAAGTAGCCCCGGTCGTTCCACTTCCAGCGGTGCTCGACGAGCAGTTCGTCGCCCATGCTGACCGTCCGGCTCTCGATCGGCGCGGCACGAAACGGTTCGTTGAACCTGAGCCGTCCGACGGCCGCCGCAAGCGGGCTTGGCACGAGTTCGCGGATCGCCACGACGCCCTGCCGGTCGCCCTCCCGCACGTAGGTCCGGAAGTTGATCTCCGGGAAGTCGACGAAACCGGGGATCCGACGGCCGCGAATCCTGGTGTCCAGGAAATCGAAGGCGATCAGGGAGACGAGCGCCCGACCGTCGACCAGGTCCGCTTTCACCCCGCTCGGCAACCAGGGCTCCACCAGCGATGCCTCCACCTCATAGGTCAGGAGCACAAGGTTGCTCCAGCGCGCCGTGAGGGAAGGGCGCCGTCGTTCGGGCAGTCCGGGCGGTGGGGATGCAGTCATAGGAGCTACCAATAGTATACTCCGTGGAGGTCGACGGGCGGAACCGCGACACGACCGTCGGATGGATCGGGGCTCGCGTCTTTCGGGAGGCACCGCGTGTGAGTGGCCCTGGGATGATGTCGGTAGGGCGCCGGATGGGACGCTGGGTGTGGGGCGCGATTCGGCGCAGCCTCCGGCCATCAGGACTCGTGCTGATCTATGACCCGCGCTACGTGGTCCAGCTCGGGTCGATCCCGATGGACCCGCTCCGCGCGGAGATGGTGCTGGCCTTCCTGACGGACGAGGGCATCATCCGGCGACGGGAGCTCCTCCGCCCGCATTCGGCGTCGATGAAGAACCTGCGGCGCGTCCACACCGACAAGTACCTGGAATCGCTGGAGCGCACCGACGTGGTGGAGCAGATCGTCGGCGCGCAGCTGACCGATGCCGAGGCGCAGGGACTCGTTGAATTCCAGCGGCTGGCGGCGGGTGGGACGGTCCTCGCCGCCGCCACGGCGCTCCGCACCGGGCTCGTCGCGGTGAATCTTGGCGGGGGATTTCACCACGCCGCGTCCAATCGGGGCATGGGCTTCTGCGCCCTCAATGACCTCGCGATCGCCGTCGCCCGGGTGCGCGCGCGCGGGTTCGCGGCGCCGATCCTGATCATCGACCTCGATGTGCACGATGGCAACGGGACGCGACTGCTCTTCGCGGACGACCCCTCGGTTCACACCTTCACCATTCATAATCAGGACTGGGCACCGCGAGAGGCCGCCGCCGCCACCGTCATTGCGCTGGGCACGGCGGTGAACGACGCGACGTACCTCAGGACACTTCGGGAGGCCCTCCCCCCGGTGCTCGAACAGTTCCGCCCCGGGCTGGTGCTGTACGTCGCCGGCGTCGATCCCGCGTCCGATGACATGGTGGGCGACTGGAACATCACCGCCGCAGGGATGCTCGCCCGAGACCAGTTCGTCATCCAGCAGGTGCGCCCGGAAGGGGCGGAGATTCCGCTGGCGGTCACGCTGGGTGGCGGGTACGGCGGGAATGCCTGGCGGTACACCGCGCGATTCCTGGGCTGGCTGGCGGCCGGCCGCGAGGTGGAGCCGCCGACGAATACCGAAATGCTCATCAGGCGGGCGCAGGAACTGCATCGGCTGCTCCGCGACGGCGCGAAGCGACTGCCCCCGTCGTCGGACTGGGTCCTCACCCCGGAGGACCTGGCGGCCTTCGCTCCCGGTGGAGGCTCGGCGCCGCGCCGGCTGCTCGGGCGCTATACCGCCCAGGGCGTCGAACTTCTGCTGGAACGCCTCGGCGTGCTGGCCCAGGTGCGTACCCTCGGATTTGCCCAGCCGACCCTGGAGCTGGATTTCCATCTCGAGGACTCCGACACCGTCCGGCTCTTCGGCGATGCCGCGAAGACCGAACTGCTGATGGAAATCCGGTTCCGCCGCGACCGGACCAGCCTGCCCGGGATGGAAGTCCTCTTTCTCGAGTGGGTGCTCCTGCAGAACCCCCGGCGACACTTTGCCTCGGGAAAGCACTCGATCCCCGGGCAGAAGCACCCCGGGCTCGGGCTGCTGCGGGATGTGATGGCCTGGCTGGTCGTGCTCTGCGGTGAACTGGGCCTCGACGGGCTGATGTACATGCCGGCCGGCTATTTCGTCGCGACCTTCGGTAGTCGCTTCATCGACCCGGCGCACCAGGCGCGCCTCGAAGCGATGCGCAGGGCGCTGGCAAGCCTTCGCCTGGTCGAGGCGACCCAGGCCGTCGAGGCTGGGCGCGTCATCGATGCCGCCACCGGCGAAGTCGTCCGGTGGGAGCCTGCGCCGATGGTCATCCCCGTTTCATCCCGGCTCCGTGACCTCGTGGAGGGGCCGGCGTATGAGGAAGCCGTTGAACAAGCACTCGAAAGACTGTCGTACCGGCTGCGCCTCCCGGGGTGAGTAATCCCACTTGCGCCGCCGGCACCCGGTATTGCATATTTACCCATTATGCAAACTTCACCCGGCGTCGTCGCCCTGGCGTTCTCGGGCGGGCTTGACACCTCCTACTGCGTTCCGCGGCTCGCCGAGCAGGGCTGGGCGGTCCACACCATCTACGTCAACACCGGCGGCGCCTCCGCGGAGGAGCGAGAGGCGATTCGACGCCAGGCCGAGGCGGTCGGGTGCGTCGCCCATCATGAGATCGACGCGCGGGCGCTGGTGTTCGACCGGTTCGTCCGGTACCTGATCCAGGGGAATGTGCTGCGGGGCGGCGTCTACCCGCTGAGCGTGGCGGCCGAGCGCACCCAGCAGGCCATCTCGGTCATCGAGGTGGCCCGGGCCATCGGCGCGACCGCCGTGGCCCACGGCTCCACCGGGGCGGGCAACGACCAGGTTCGCTTTGATGTGACCCTCCGCGTGCTCGCTTCCGACCTTGCCATCCTCACGCCCATCCGCGACCAGGGCCTCTCGCGCAACCAGGCCATTGCCTATCTCGAAGCGAGGAACCTGCCGGTCCCGTCCAGGGCGGGGGCCTACTCGATCAACGCCGGCCTGTGGGGCACCACCTGGGGCGGCGGATGGACGCACGACACCTGGGCTGGCCCGCCGGCGGAGTTGCTTGATCCCCCGGCCGACGCACCGGCGCCGCGGGAAATCATCATCGGCTGGGACGGTGGGCTCCCCGTCGCGATCGATGGCCAGCGCATGGCGGGCGTCGATGTCGTGCAGGCGCTCAACGACCTCGCCGCCACGTACGGGCTCGGGCGGGGCATTCATGTCGGGGAGACCGCGCTTGGCATCAAGGGGCGGATCGGCTTCGAGGCCGGCGCTGCGCTCGTGCTGGTCGCCGCGCACCGCGAGCTGGAGAAACTGGTCCTCACCAAGTGGCAGGTGTTCTGGAAGGACCAGGTCGCGACCTTCTATGGCGATCGGCTCCACGAAGGGCAGTACTTCGATCCCGCGCTGCGTGATATCGAGGCGCTGGTGGCCCACTCGCAGCAGCGGGTCATCGGCGACACGCGCGTGCGCGTCGCTCCGGGACGGTTCCAGGTGGTGGGCGCGCGGAGTCCGCACTCGATGATGGACCCCCGCGTGGCCACCTATGGCGAGGAAAATCGGCTCTGGACGGGGGACGAGGCGCGCGCCTTCGCGCGGGTGGCGGCTATTCCCGCGCTGCTTGCGTCCCGTGCCGGCGGGACCGACTGATGGTCACCACGACGCGGATCCGGCTCGACCGCATCAGCTCCTCGACGCGGAACGCCCACCTCTCGGCCGAGGTCATCGTCGGCCCGGACATCGTGGCCGCCGAAGGGTACGTGCTGGCGGTTCGACTGCTGACCGACAAGTCCTCCTACAATACCGTGGAGGACCTGGCCGGGCGCCTGGTCTCGCTCCGGAAGGGCGACGTCCTTGCCGGCACGCTGGGAAGCCGGCGCGCGCTCCGTGGCTATGCCGGGGAAGTGCCGAGCCACATCGCGGTCGGCGACACGATCGACGTCCTCAACCTGGGCGGCGTCCTCGGGCGCTGCACCTCCGCCAATCCCGACATCGGTCCGCCCTTCGCCGCGGAGGTGCTCGGCGCGGTGCTGGCCTTTCCCGCCCTCGGGGACCGGATCGGGCGGCCGGCGCACATTCGGGACGGGGCGATCCCCTCCAGCGACGCGCTCGAGCCAGGGGCGCCGATCGTCTACATCGCCGGCACCTGCATGAACGCCGGCAAGACGGTCGCCGCCACCGAGCTGGTGCGGGGTCTCTCGCGCCGCGGGCTCCGCGTCGCGGCGAGCAAGCTCACCGGCGTCAGCCTGATGCGCGACACCCTGGCCATGCAGGACGCGGGCGCCGTGGCGGCGGTCACGTTCAACGACGCCGGCGCCGCGAGCACCCATGCCGGCATGACCGTCGCCGTGGCGAAGGGACTCTTCAACCACCTGCAGCAGACTGTCCGGCCCGACGTGATCGTAGCCGAACTCGGCGACGGCATCCTCGGGGAGTATGGCGTGCAGGACATCCTTCGGGATCCTGAGCTGTCGGGCGCCGGGCGGGCCTGGGTCATGGCCGCCCCCGATCCCGTGGGCTGCTGGGGCGCGGATCAGCTCATGCGGGGGACCTACGGCCTGCCGATCACGGTGCTCACCGGCCCGGCCACCGACAACCAGGTTGGCCGTGACTACATCAGCGCCTCGCTTGGCATCCCGGCCCACAACGCGCTGCGCGACGCCGACGGGCTGCTCTCGGTCGTCGCCGCGGCGCTGGAGTCCCAGTGAAGGTCGCGGTGGTCGGGGCCGCCGGGTACGTCGGGGGCGAATTGCTGCGGCTCGTGCTTCAGCATCCGGAGGTCACGGAGGTGGTGGCGACCAGCCGGAGCCAGGCGGGCCGCCCGATTGCCGAGGTGCATCCCGCCCTCGCCACGCTGACCGAGGCACGGTTCGCCGGCTTGACGGCCGGCGAAGCCGCGCGCGGGCAGGACGTCGTCTTCCTGTCGCTGGAGAACGGGGAATCGTCGAAGGTGGCCGGGGAAGTCTTCGATGCGGGTCCCGGCCTGGTGGTGGATCTCGCCGCCGACTTCCGGGTGCGCGACCTGCGCCTCTACGAGCGGTACTACGGCGCGCATCCGGCGCCGGACCTGGTGACGCGGTTCACCTACGGTCTGGCGGACGTGCGCGGCTCCGAGCTCCGCGGCGCCGAGGCGCTTGCCGCACCGGGCTGCTTTGCGACGGCGGCGCAGCTGGCGCTCTACCCGCTTCGGTCGCTCGGCGTGGTCGGCATTCCCGCGCTCTTCGGGGTGACCGGATCGAGCGGTGCCGGGGTGCAACCGAAGCCGACCACGCACCATCCGGCCCGCGCCAACAACCTCTTCGCTTATGCGGTGCTGAACCACCGGCACGACGCCGAGGTGCTGCAGGCGTGGCGGGCGTGGACCGAAACCCCGACGGCCACGGCCCGCCTGATGACCCATTCCGGGCCGTTTGTGCGCGGCATTCACCTCACCCTGCACGCAACGGTGGCCCCCGGTGACGCCGCGCGCATCGACAGCCTCTTTTCGGCCGCCTTCGCTGGGCGCCCATTTGTCCGGGTGGTCGATGCGCCTCCCGAACTCACCCACGCCGTCGGCACCAACCTGGCCCTGATCCACGCCGTCGGCGACGCCGCCACCGGCGAAGTCCAGGTGATGGTGGTGCTCGACAATCTCATCAAGGGGGCGGGAGGGCAGGCGGTGCAGGGGATGAACCTCGCGCTCGGACTCGATGAAGCCGCAGGGCTTCGGCTGTCGGCGCCCTTCCCATGCTGAGCGCCGGCGAAGAGGCCCTGTTGCCGGTCTATGCCCAGATGCCGATTCGCCCGGTGTCGGGCCGCGGCGCCTGGCTGGTCGATGAGGACGGGGCGGAGTGGCTGGACGCCTATGGGGGACACGCCGTGGCCTCGACCGGGCACAGTCATCCGCGCGTAGTCGAGGCGATCGCCGCCCAGGCACGACGGCTGGTCTTTTACTCCACGGCCGTGCCGTATCCCCTTCGCCTCGAACTGGCGTCGGCGCTCGCCGCGCGGTGTCCGGGCGCGCTCGGCCGCGTGTTCTTCTGCAACTCCGGCGCGGAGGCCAACGAGAACGCGCTCCACCTGGCGCGAAAGGCGACCGGACGGTCCGGCGTCGCCTCGGTGACCGGCGGCTGGCATGGCCGCACCGTAGCCACGCTCGCCTGCTGCGACGGCGCTTCCTACGAGGCCGGGGCGCTCCGGGCGGGGATGGCGCTCTCCGCCCGGGTCACCTTCAACGACGTGACCTCCCTCGACGCCGTCCTCGACGATTCGATGGCGGCGCTCCTCGTCGAGCCGGTGCAGGGAATGGCGGGGGCGCGGGACTGCAGCGTCGAGTTCCTCGTCGCGGCACGCCGGATCTGCACCGAACGCGGCATCGCCCTCCTGTTCGATGAGGTGCAGTGCGGGGTCGGGCGGAGCGGCACCTTCACCGCGGCGGAGAGCTACGGTGTCGTGCCGGACGGGCTCACGATGGCCAAGGGGCTCGGCTCGGGCTATCCGATCGGGGCCCTGGTCGCGGGGCCGATGCTGGCCGACGGCGTCGGTGTCGGCGACCTGGGCAGCACGTTCGGGGGCGGTCCCCTCGCCTGCGCGGCCGCGCTGGCCACGCTCGCCGTCATCACCGACGAGGACCTGGCGGGGAATGCGGCCCGGGTCGGCGCGCACATCGCGGCGGGTGCCCGCGCGCTCGGCGCTCGAACGGTGTGGGGGCGTGGGCTGCTGCTGGGCCTCGACTTCGGCCGTCCGGCACGGGAGCTCCAGCAAGCCCTGTTCGATCGTCGCATCCTGACGGGGACCTCCTCCGACCCCCAGGTGCTGCGCATCATGCCGCCGCTTGCGCTCTCGGTTCAGGAGGCTGATCTGCTCCTGGCCGGGCTCCGCGAGGTGCTGACGTGACCAAGCGCGATTTTCTCGCCGTGGAAGACTGGTCCTTCGCCGAGATCGAGGC
>DAOLIZ010000072.1:6303-13546 GCA_035328285.1 Gemmatimonadales bacterium | reverse complement strand
GCTGCCGGCGCAGGGGCCGCAGGGGCCGCCGCCGGGGCAGCCGCCGCCGCGCTCGCATCCGTCTCCAACCGGGCGACGACCGTCTGGATGGCGACCGTCTCCCCTTCCTGCACCAGGATCTCGACCAGGGTGCCGGCCTGGGGCGCCGGGATTTCGGCGTCCACCTTGTCGGTGGAAATCTCGAAGATCGGCTCGTCCCGCTTGACGGTGTCGCCGACCTTCTTCATCCACCTCGACAGCGTCCCCTCGGCGATGGACTCACCCATCTGGGGCATGATCACGTCGATCTTCGCCATGCGAACCTCTCCCAATTCCTAGTAAGCGGCCAGCCAGCGGGCGGCGCGCACCAAGTCGTCCGTCTGCGGCAGCACAAAGTCCTCGAGCGTCGGCGCGTAGGGCAACGGCACGTCGTGCGCCGTCACGCGCTTGACCGGGGCGTCGAGCCACTCGAACGCCTGGTCGTTGATCCGGGCGGTGATTTCGCCGGCCACGCCGCCGGTGCGGGTGTCCTCGTGGGCGATCAGCACCCGGTTGGTCTTGCGCACCGAGGCCATGATGGCCTCGTCGTCCATCGGCATCAGCGTCCGGAGGTCGAGCACCTCCACCTGCAGCCCGTCCTCCTGCTCCAGCCGTTCCGCCGCCTCCAGCGCCTTATACACCATAGCCGACCAGGTGATGATCGTCAGGTCCCGGCCCTCGCGGGCCAGGCGGGCCTTGCCGATCGGGGTGAGGATCTCCTCCCCCTCGGGCAGCTGTTCCTTGATGCGGCGATAGAGGAACTTGTGCTCAAAATACAGCACCGGGTCGTCGTCGCGGATGGCGCTCTTGATGAGCCCCTTGGCGTCCCGCGCCGTGGCGGGGCAGACGATCTTGAGGCCCGGCGTGTGCAGGAACGCCGCCTCGGGGTTCTGCGAGTGGAACGGCCCGCCGCGGACGTACCCGCCCGAGGGGCCGCGCACCACCATCGGCGTCGGCAGGCCGGCCCGGTACCGCGCCGTCGCGACGTAGTTGGTCAGCATGTCGTAGGCGCAGGAGATGAAGTCGATGAACTGCATCTCCGCCACCGGCCGCAGCCCCATGTGCGCCGCGCCCGCCGCGGCGCCGACGATGGCCGCCTCCGCGATCGGCGTGTCGATGACCCGTTGTTCCCCGAACTCGGCCAGGAACCCGTCGGTCACCTTGAACGCGCCGCCGTAGGCACCGACGTCCTCGCCGAGGATGAACACATTCTCGTCGCGCCGCATTTCTTCCTGCAACCCCTGGCGGATCGCCTCGAGGTAGGTCACCTCAGCCATCGGTCCTCCGGTACCATTCGAGCTCGGCGCGGGCCGGGTCGGCCAGCACGCCGTCGAGCGCCGTCATTGCCTCGGGCATCGGCTCGTCCTCGCACGCCGCGACCGCCTCGTCCAGCAGCGCCTCCACCCGCGCGTCGATCTCGGCCAGCTCGGCGGCCGTGGCCCAGCCCGCCTCGGTGTAGTCGCGGATGCAGCGGTCGATCGGGTCCTTCGCCTCCCACTCCGCGATTTCGGCCTTCGGCTGGTACGACTGGTTGTCGTGCTCTGCGTGGCCCTTCCGACGGTAGGTGACCAGCTCGATCAGCGTGCATCCCCCGCCCTGCCGGGCCCGCTCCACGGCCGGCTTGGTGACGCCGTACACGTCGAGCACGTTGTTGCCGTCCGCCCGCTCGCCGGGAATGCCGTAGGCGGCCGCCTTGTCCACCAGCTGCCGGACCGCCGTCTGCTTCCGCATGGGGGTGCTGAACGAGTAGCCGTTGTTCTCGCAGACAATGACCATCGGCAGGCGCTGCACGGCGGCGAAGTTGATCCCCTCGTGGAAGGCGCCGGTGCTCATGGCCCCGTCGCCGACGTAGACCAGCCCGACCCGGGGCTGCTTCCGCATCTTGAAGGACAGCGCGACGCCGGCCATGACGGGCACCATGTCGCCCAGGTGCGAAATCTGGCCGATGAAGCCCCGCTCGAGGTCGCCGTAGTGGATGTTGAGCTCGCGGCCCCGCGTCGGGCTCTCCGCCTTGGCCATGTACTGCCGGAGGATCTCGAGCGGCCGGGCGCCCTGCACCAGCATGGACCCGAGGTTCCGGATGAGCGGCGAGAGGAAGTCGCCCTTCGTCCGGTCGAGCGCGTAGGCGCTGCCGACGCTGTCGGCTTCCTGGCCCAGCGAGCGGAAGAGCCCGCCGATCACCTTGGTCTGGCGGTACAGGTTGACCAGCCGCTCCTCGAGGGCGCGGGTCAGTCGCATGTAGTAGTACATCTCGTGCAACTGGGCCCGGCTGAGCCCGTGCGGCGGGGCGGCCGGGGTGGTGCTTGGTGCCGCGGTCGGTGTCATATCAATCCGTTACTGCGTTTCGATGCGCATGCCGTAGAACGAGCGGTACACGAAGACGACGCTCACCAGGAAGAAGGCGCCGGCCAGCAGGTGCAGGAGCATGCTCCCCTTCTCGGCGGCCAGATAGACGCCGAGCTCGACGGCCAGGAGCCCGAACAGCGTGGTGAACTTGATGACCGGGTTGAGCGCGACCGAGGAGGTGTCCTTGAAGGGGTCGCCCACGGTGTCGCCCACGATGGAGGCGTCGTGCAGCGGGGTCCCCTTCGCCTTGAGCTCGGTCTCCACGATCTTCTTCGCGTTGTCCCAGGCGCCGCCGGCGTTGGCCATGAAGATGGCCTGATAGAGGCCGAAGAGCGCGATGGAAATCAGGTACCCGATGAAGAAGAAGGGCTCCGCAAAGGCGAAGGCCAGCGTCGAGAAGAACACCGCGAGGAAGATGTTGAGCATCCCCTTCTGCGCGTACTGGGTGCAGATCTCGACGACCTTCTTGCTGTCCTGGACGGAGGCCTTGGTGACGCCCTCGAGCACGATGTTGGCCTTGATGAACTCGACGGCGCGGTACGCGCCGGTGGTCACGGCCTGCATCGACGCGCCGGTGAACCAGTAGATGACCGCCCCGCCGGTGATCAGGCCGAGGAGGAAGGGGGGATGCAGGATCGACAGGCTCTGCATGCCGCTCTGGAGGCCGTGGGTCAGGGCCATGATGATCGAGAAGATCATGGTCGTGGCGCCCACCACGGCGGTCCCGATGAGCACCGGCTTGGCGGTGGCCTTGAAGGTGTTCCCCGCCCCGTCGTTTTCCTCGAGGAGCTCCTTGGCGGTGGCGAAGTCGACGTCGAAGCCGAAGTCGCGCTTGATCTCCCCCTCGATGCCCGGCATCTGCTCGATGGTGGAGAGCTCGAACACCGACTGGGCGTTGTCGGTGACCGGCCCGTAGCTGTCCACCGCGATGGTGACCGGCCCCATCCCGAGGAAGCCGAACGCCACCAGGCCGAAGGCGAAGATGGCCGGGGCCAGCATGATCCCGCTGCTGAGCCCCATCGTGCTCACGCCGTAGGCGGCGGCCATGAGGCCCATGATGGTCAGGCCAAGCCAGTACGCCGAGAAGTTGCCGGCCACCAGGCCGGAGAGGATGTTGAGCGACGGGCCGCCTTCGCGCGAGCTGGTGACGACCTCCCGCACATGCCGGGACGAGGTCGAGGTGAAGACCTTCACCAGCTCGGGGATGATGGCGCCGGCCAGCGTGCCGCAGGTGATGACGGTGGAGAGCTGCCACCAGAGGGAGGTGTTGCCCCCCAGGTCGGGGATGATGAAGTAGGACACGACGTAGGTGGCGACCACGGAGACGATCGACGTGAGCCAGACCAGCTGCGTGAGGGGGTGCTCGAAGTCGAACTTGACGGCCGCGCGGTACCGGGCCTTCGAGACCGCGTTGCTCACCAGGTAGGAGAGCCCCGAGGCGATCACCATCATCACGCGCATCAGGAAGATCCAGACCAGGAGCTTCGCCTGGATCGTGGTATCCGGCACCGCCAGCACGATGAAGGTGATGAGGGCGACGCCGGTCACGCCGTAGGTCTCGAACCCGTCGGCGGTCGGGCCGACGGAGTCGCCGGCGTTGTCGCCGGTGCAGTCGGCGATGACGCCGGGGTTCCGGGCGTCGTCTTCCTTGATCTTGAACACGACCTTCATCAGGTCGGCGCCGATGTCGGCGATCTTCGTGAAGATGCCGCCGGCGATGCGGAGGGCCGCCGCGCCGAGCGACTCGCCGATGGCGAAGCCGAGGAAGCAGGCGCCTGCCACGTCGGCCGGGATGAAGAGCAGGATGCCGAGCATGAAGAGCAGCTCGACCGCGATGAGCATCATCCCGACGCTCATCCCCGCGCGGAGGGGAATTTCCGAGACCGGCCAGCCCTTGCCGCGGAGCGACGCGAACGCCGTCCGCGAGTTGGCCAGGGTGTTGATGCGGATGCCGAACCAGGCGACCCCGTAGCTGCCCGCCATGCCGATGAGCGAGAAGAGGAGGATGATCCCGATCTTGGGGATCTCGAGGCCGGTGAGCAGGAAGTAGACGATGATGACCGCGCTGACGAAGACCCAGAGGCCCATCAGGAACTTGCCCTGCTGGATCATGTAGGCCTTGCAGGTCTCGTAGATGATGTCGGACACGTCGGCCATGGCCTTGTGGACCGGCATCTTCTTGACGGCGGCATAGCTCCAGAGCCCGAAGAGCAGCCCGAGGACGCACACGACGATCCCGGAGAGCAGGATCTGGTGCCCGGTATAGCCAAGGAAGTTGCCCTGGTCCAGGCTCGGGAGGAGGAGGTTGACCTCCCCGCCCGGGCGATGCGCCGGCGCGGCGTCCTGCGCCGCGGCGACGCCGGCCAGGAGCGGGAGCATCAGGAGGGGCAGGAGGAGTGCGTTACGCCACCGCAAGGCCAGACGAGGCATGACTCGGTATCTCCGGAAAGGGTGCCGCCGGCGAACGACGGCTCAGTAGGCGCCCCGCGGCTCGTGCGCGGGGTCCGCCATGGTGTGCACGACCGTGAGAAAGCGCTTGGCCAGCTTGTCGAGCTCGCTCTCCCCCGGCTGGTCGGTCTCGATGGTGATGAGGGTGTAGTGCCCCCCCTCGGCCTGGACGGTCACGCCGAGCTGGCCCAGCGTGCCCCCGAAGCGGCGGCGGCGCGGGGATTCCTCGATGGGGGTCAGCCGCGCGCCGAAGAACTCGGCGGCGCGGGCGACCGCGGCGTCCGGCGTGATGCTGGTCCGATGGAAGTACTTCATCAGCCGTTCTCGTAGTACTCGATGCCCAGGTGGGTGATCTGCTCCTCACCCTTCAGGTACCGGAGCGTGTTCTTGAGCTTGGTCAGCTGGATGAAGAGGTCGTGTTCCGGATACAGCCCGGGACCGACCTGCGGGCTCTTGAAGTAGAAGGAGAGCCACTCCTGGATCCCCGAGAGGCCGCACCGGCCGGCGAGGTCGAAGAAGATGGCCAGGTCGAGCACCAGCGGCGCGGCGAGGATGGAGTCGCGGCAGAGGAAGTCCACCTTGATCTGCATCGGGTAGCCGAGCCACCCGAAGATGTCGATGTTGTCCCAGCCTTCCTTGTTGTCGCCCCGCGGCGGATAGTAGTTGATCCGCACCTTGTGGTAGATGTTGCCGTACAGCTCGGGATAGAGCTTCGGCTGCAGGGTGTGCTCCAGGACGCCGAGCTTCGACTCCTCCTTCGTCTTGAAGCTCTCCGGGTCGTCGAGGACCTCGCCGTCGCGGTTGCCGAGGATGTTGGTGGAGTACCAGCCGGCCACGCCGAGCATCCGCGCCTTGAACATCGGCGCGAGCACGGTCTTGAGCATCGTCTGGCCGGTCTTGAAGTCCTTGCCGCCGATCGGCACGCCCTTCTCGCGGGCGAGCGCCTCGAGCGCCGGGACGTCGCAGCTCAGGTTCGGGGCGCCGTTGGCGTAGGGGACGCCCTCCATGATGGCGGCGTAGGCGTAGAGCATCGACGGCGCGATGGAGGGATCGTTCGCGTCCATCGCCTTCTCGAAGGTGGCCATGGTCTGGTGCGTCGGGCCGGGGGCGATGAACACCTCGGTGGAGGCGCACCACACCATCACGAGCCGGTCGCACTTGTTGGCGGCCTTGAAGTCGCGGATGTCCTTGCGCAGCGCCTCCGCGAGCGCCCGCTTGGTCTTGTCCTTCTTGACGTTGGTGCCGACGAGGCGCTTCACGTAGAACTGGTCGAACACGGCGGGCATCGGCTTGATGCCCTGGAGGAACTTCGCGATCGGCTCAACGTGCTCGTGCTTGTCGAGCACGCCGCACTTCAGCGCCGACTCGTAGGCGTCGTCCGGAATCGGGTCCCACGCGCCGAAGACGAGGTCATCGAGCGACGCGAGCGACACGAAGTCCTTGATCAGCGGGGTGCGCATCTCGGTCCGCTTGCCGAGCCGGATCGTCCCCATCTGGGTCAGGGACCCGATCGGCTTGGAACGGCCCTGCCGGATGTTCTCGACACCCGCCATGAAGGTGGTGGTCACCGCGCCGAGGCCGACGCAGAGGACTCCGAGCTTGCCCTTCGCGGGCGTGATAGACCGGGCAGTTTGTGGCGCCACGGTGGTCATCCTTTCACGAGTGGTTCAGGTCGGGGTCGCGGGGCACCGGACGCGGTGCCGCTACGCCCCGTTGGTTGCACGGTAGACAAAGACAAATCGCTGGACGACGGTGATGATGGACGCGAGGGCCAGCAGGGCCACGATGCCCTCGAGCACGAGGGCCTGGGGCCCCGCGCCGACGAGCAGCGAGGCGAGCCCCAGCCCGATGATCCGTTCCGCCCGCTGGGCGATCCCCACCCGGCAGTCGATGCCGAGCCCTTCGGCCCGCGCACGGGCGTAGCTGACGACGAGCGAGGAGAGGGTCGCGACCATCGCGAGGATGATGGCCAGGTTGCGGTAGGCGACGTCGGGGGCGTGCAGGAGGTACGCCGCGATCCCGATGAAGGTGGCGCCGTCGCCGATGCGGTCGAGGGTCGAATCGTAGAAGGCGCCAAACTTGGTCGCGGCGCCGCTCAGCCGGGCCACCGCCCCGTCGAGGGTGTCCATCCCCCCGCTCAGCAGCAGGAGCGCGCCGCCGAGCCGGATGTGCCCGAAGCCGAAGAAGACCGCCGAAACGACGACCAGGAGGGTGCCAACGGTGGTGATGGTGTTCGGCCGGACGCCCGAGCGCACCAGCCACCGGACCAGGGGTCCGGTGACGGCGTAGTAGGCGCGTTCGACGCCGACGGGAACAAGCTTCACTGGCTGGATAGACCTCGACAAAGTCACTTTTTCGCCACGTTCAGGGCGGCGAAAAGTTAACCGTGAGAAGGGATTAGGGCAATTCGACAGGGGGGCAGCGGGGCAGC
>DAOLIZ010000072.1:1645-6203 GCA_035328285.1 Gemmatimonadales bacterium | reverse complement strand
CTGCCGACGCCGGACGAACGCCGCGAGTTCCGCCGCCCAGTCTGCCATCACCTCCGCCGGTGCGGCCCCGGAGGCCAACCCCGTTCGGAGGACAGAGTTACCAGCCAGCCGATCGAACTGTGCCGGCGTCCATTGCAACTGCGCAGGGTGCACCGCCCGGATCACTGCCATGATGGTGACCGCCGTCGCGGTCGGGTCGTAGCGGTCCCGGTCGGTCATGGTGAGGCGGATACCGAAGAGGCGAGTGT
Source organism: Gemmatimonadales bacterium (assembly GCA_035328285.1). Lineage (GTDB taxonomy): Bacteria > Gemmatimonadota > Gemmatimonadetes > Gemmatimonadales > GWC2-71-9 > SPDF01. The sequence goes on along the minus strand of DAOLIZ010000072.1, from coordinate 5,955 downwards.
CGGGATACTTGGCATCGCCAGGCTTCTTCGGACGGAATCGCACGCCGGCAAAGGTGACCCCGGGCAACTTGGCGGCCCGCAGGCCAGCCAGGACTCTCGTGGTGTCGAGCCAGGGAGCCCCCACCTGCTCGAAGGGGTGATCGGTACCCCGGCCGACGCTGAGGTTGGTCCCTTCCATCAGACAGAGGCCGGGATAGTGAAAGAGCGCCTCGAGCGAGCGCAGATTGGGACTCGGCGGCACGTACGGGAGCCCGGTCTGGGCCAGGTCCATGGCCGGAGTCCACCCCGTGACCGGCACCACGGTCAGGTCGGCGCCGATCCCGAGCTCGGTGTTGGCGAGGCGCGCCAGTTCGCCGAGGGTCATCCCATGTCGCATCGGGATGGGCATGATCCCCACGAAGGAGGTGTACGCCGGATCCAGCACGTTGCCCTGCACCATGTCGCCGATCGGGTTGGGCCGGTCCAGCACCACGACCCGCTTGCCGCCGCGGACGGCGGCACGCATCACCGCCACGGTGGTGCTGAAGTAGGTGTAGTAGCGGGCGCCGACATCCTGCAGGTCGACCAGGAGCAGGTCGATTCCGGTTAGCGTGGAGGCGATGGAGGCGGTATTCTGGTTGTAGAGACTGTAGATTGGGAGGCCGGTGGCGGGATCGGTGCTGTGCGGCACCGCGGCACCGGGGTCGGCGTCCCCGCGGTAGCCATGTTCCGGGGAGTAGAGCGCCACCAGCTCCAGCCCCCTGGCACGAATTCGCGTCACGTCGCTCACACCGGCGGCGTCCACGCCGGCCTGATTGGTCACGAGTCCGAGCCGCGCGTTGCGGACGAGTGACATCGAATCCGACAGCAGGACATCGATGCCCGGCCACACCCGCGTTTCGGCGGGCGCGGGCTCCGGCGCGACCGTGGGCGGCGGACCGCCGCAGGCCGCCACCACACCCACCATCGCAACCAGGACTGCCTGCCGGTGATTCACGCCCGCCTCGCCCAGTTTTCGGTTCTCCTGCTTGCCTGCGCAGCATCCGCCGCGCCGGCCCCGACCACCGTCGTCCCGCGTCCGTCGACACCCGTTGTGCCGGCCCCCGGCCCGACGGACCCGGTCGAGCGGCTGCTCGACTCGCTCCCGCTGCCCGCCAAGGTCGCCCAGCTCGTGATGCCGTGGATTCCCGGCACCTACAGCGCCCTCGACGATCCCGGGTTTCTCAAGGCGCAGGCGTGGGTCGATTCGCTGCAGGTCGGCGGCATCATCGTGTCCATCGGCTCGCCGCTCGACATCGCCGCGAAGCTCGATGCCCTGCAGCGGCACGCGAAGATCCCGCTGCTCGTCGCCTCCGACCTCGAGGGCGGGACGGCGATGCGGTTCAACGGCGGCACCGCGTTCCCCACCAATATGGGGGTAGCCGCCACCGGCCGGGAGTCGGACGCCTACGAGATGGGTCGCATCACCGCGGAGGAAGGCCGCGCGGTCGGCATCCACCTTGTGTTCGCGCCCGTGGCCGACGTGAACAACAACGCCGCCAACCCGATCATCAACACCCGGTCCTTCGGCGGCGACGCCGCCGCGGTCGCCGCGCTGGTCTCCGCCGAGGTGCGCGGACTGCAGGACCATGGGATGCTCGCCACCGCGAAGCACTTTCCCGGCCACGGCGACACGGGGACCGACACCCACATCGAACTGCCGGTCATCGACGCGCCCTGGAGCCGACTCGACTCGGTCGAGCTGGTCCCCTTCCGTGCCGCCATCAGGAGCAACGTGGCCGCGGTCATGTCGGCGCATATCGCCCTGCCGGGCGTCGACAGCGGCAAGGTCCGGCCCGCCACGTTGACGCCGACCCTCCTCACCGGCGTCCTCCGCGACTCACTGGGCTTCACGGGCCTCGTGGTGACGGACGCGCTCGACATGGGCGGGATCGTCCGCACCTATGGCCCCGGCGAGGCGGCGGTGCTGGCGATCCTGGCCGGCGCCGACCTCATCCTCCAGCCGCCGGACGCGCGCACCGCCATCGACGCCGTGGTCGCCGCCGTCGAGCAGGGCCGCATCACCCAGGCCCGGCTCGACCAGTCGGTGCGGCGCGTCCTCGAGATGAAGCGACGGACCGGCCTCTTCACGCACCGCACCGTGGCGCTCGACAGCATCATGGACCGGGTCGGCACCGCCGAGCACCAGGCGATGGCCCGCGACGTGACGCAGCGGTCCCTGGTCCTGGTGCGCGACAGCGGCGACGTGCTGTCCCGGCTCCGCGCGGCCCCGCAGCCGGTCACCCTGCTTACCTACGCCGACGATCCAGCGAGCGGACTCGGCGGCACCCTGGCCGGCGCGCTGGGCGCGGCCGGCTACACCGTGACCACCTTCCGGCTCTGGCCGTCGAGCGGCCCGGCGAGCTACGACTCCGCGCGCACCGCCCTCGCGGCATCGCCGGTCGCCGTCGTGGCCGCCTCGATCCGGGTCAGCGCCTGGAGCGGCACGATCAGCCTCCCGCCGCAGGTCGCGGAACTGGTGAACGCCAACGCCGCCGTCCAACCCACCATCCTCGTGTCGTTCGGGTCGCCGTACCTGCTGACCCAGGCACCCGGCGTGCAGGGCTACCTCCTCGCCTGGGCGGCCCGCCCGATCAACGAGCAGGCGGTCGCGGCCGCGCTCACCGGCACGGCGGAAATCGGCGGGCGGCTGCCCATCGAACTCGACGCCGCCATCCCGATCGGCACCGGCCTCCACCTGGGTGCCACCCGCTGAGGCAGGTCTCGGCCGCCCTGCTCCTCGCCGCGCTTGGGTGCGCACCCCCCCTCACGCCCGGCCCGGTCCCGCTCTCCAACCGGCCGGACTGGAAGCCCCTCCGCCACTTCGTCGACAGCGCGGTGAAGGCGGGCGCCGCCCCGGGCATCGTGGTGGCGGTCAGCTGGCCCGGGCACCGCTATATCCATGGCACCGGCCATCTCGGCGACGGCTTCCGTCACCGCCCCAACCAGCAGACCGTCTACGACCTCGCCTCCCTCACCAAGGTGGTCGGCCTCACCACCGCGATGATGTGGGCGGTCGAGGAGGGGCGGATCGACCTGGACGCACCGATCACGCAATATGTGCCGGCCTTCGACACGCCCGGATCCGACAGCGTCACGATCCGGCTCCTGCTGGCGCATGCCAGCGGCCTCCCTCCCTGGCGGCCACTCTACCTCCTCGGCTACAGCCGCCCCGCCGTTCTCGCGGTGGCGGATTCGACCGTGCTGGATACGATCCCCGGGGCGCGCTTCGCCTACTCCGACATCGGCGCGATTCTCCTGACGCAGGCCATCGAAGCGGCCTACGGCGAGCGGATCGACTCGCTCCTCTCCCGCCGGCTCTTCACCCCCCTGGCGATGCGTTCCACCCGGTATAACCCGCCCGCCACCTGGCTGCCGCGGGTGGCCCCCACCGAGTTCGATTCGCTGCGGAACCGGATCGTCCGGGGCCAGGTGCATGACGAAAACGCCTGGCGGATGGACGGCGTGTCCGGCCATGCCGGCATCTTCTCCGACGCCGAGGACCTGCTGACCTTCGGCGAGTGGTGGCTGGCGCAGTATCATGGCGCGCCGCCGGTGGCAGGACAGCCGACCGTGTCCGACTCGATTCTCCGGTCGTTCACGGTGCGGCAGGAACTCCCCGCCGGCTCCCCCCGCGCGCTGGGCTGGGAGACGCCGACGCCGGACAACACCGGAAGCGGGTACCTCTCCGCCGGCAGCGTCGGCCACACCGGCTTCACCGGCACGAGCATCTGGATGGATCCGGTCCGCAACGTGGTGATCGTGGTGCTCGCCAACCGGGTGCACCCCACGCGCGCCAACCAGCGCTTTGCCGGTGTGCGCGGCGGGGTGGGCGACAGGGTCCTCACCGCGCTCGACCCCCGACTGCAAGCGGCTGCATCGGCGGCGCGTTGACAGGTGCGGGGCCACGTCCCTAGCTTTCATCGTCACCCAAGGAGCAACACCATGACGACCGAAGCTCAGTCGACGCAATTCCAGCTCACCCTCACCGACAAGGCCGCGGAGGAGGTGCGCAAGTTCATCGCCGCCGAGGACGTGCCGGCTGAGACGGCCGGGCTCCGGATTTCCGTGATGCCGGGCGGCTGCAGTGGCTTCAAGTACAGCCTGAACGTCGAAGAGAAGGCGCTGGAAGACGATGTCGTGCTCGACCTGAACCGCGTCCGCGTGTTCGTGGACGGATTCAGCCTCCAGTACCTGGCCGGCGTGACGGTGGACTACGTCTCGTCGATGCAGGGCAGCGGGTTCACCTTCACGAACCCGAACGCGACCGGCGGCTGCGGCTGCGGGAGCAG
>DAOLIZ010000072.1:0-1545 GCA_035328285.1 Gemmatimonadales bacterium | reverse complement strand
TTGCCCCTCCCTGCCCGCCCTCCGCCTGGGGCTGCATGACACCACTCGACCTCACCGTCATCGTCGCCTACTTCGCGCTCACCCTGGGCGCGGGGCTCTGGGTGTCCCGGGCGCAGTCCACCGCCGGCGACTACTTCCTCGGTGCACGCAACCTCCCCGCCTGGGCCATCCTCTTCTCGATCGTCGCCACCGAGACCTCCGCCATCACGGTCATCTCGGTGCCCGGCCTCGGCGCCCGGGGCGACCTCACCTTTCTCCAGCTCACCTTCGGCTATCTCGTCGGCCGCATCGGCGTGGCGCTCTGGCTCCTCCCCGGCTACTTCCGCGGCGACCAGGAGACGGCGTACCAGCGGATCGAGAGCCGGTTCGGCCCGACCAGCCGACGCCTCGTGTCCGTGGTCTTCCTCCTCACCCGCCTCCTCGGCGATGGCGTCCGCATCTTCGCCGGCGCCATCCCGCTCGCACTCCTCACCGGCTGGTCGGTGCCCACCGCCATCGTGGCGATGGGCTCCATCACCCTCGTCTACACCCTCCTCGGCGGGCTCAAGGCGGTGGTCTGGTCGGATGTCATCCAGCTGGCGGTGTATGTGACCGGAGGGATCGCGGCGCTCCTGATTGCCTGGCAGCTGGCGGGAGGCGCCGACCAGGCGCTGGCCGCGGCGGCCGCCGCGGGCAAGCTCCGGATCCTGAACCCGGTCATCAGCTTCACCCAGACGTATACCCTGCTCGGCGGCCTGATCGGCGGCGCGCTGCTCTCCGCCGCGTCGCACGGCACTGACCAGCTCATCGTGCAGCGGCTGCTCGCCACCCGGTCGCTGCGCGACGCGCGGATCGCCGTGGTCGGGTCCGGGGTGGCCGTGATCCTCCAGTTCGCCCTCTTTCTCCTCATCGGCTCGGCCATCTGGGCGGCGGGGCTCGCCCCCGACGGCATGCCGGCGGACCAGATCTTCTCGCGGTTCATCCTCGACAAGCTGCCTGCCGGGCTGGCCGGACTGATGGTGGCGGGCATCCTGGCCGCGGCGATGAGCACCATCAGCTCGTCGATCAACGCCCTCGCCAGTTCGGTGACCCACGACCTCTACTCGTCGTGGACCGGGGTCCGAGATCCCGTCCGGCTCCTGCGCCTCGGCAAGATCTTCTCCGCCGGCTGGGGCCTCGCGCTCATCGGCGCCGCGCTCTTCTTCGACCAGCTCTCGCGCGGGGGCGACACCCCGGTCGTCGTCCTGGCGCTCTCCATCGCGTCGATCACCTACGGTGCGCTCCTCGGCACCTACGTGCTCGCGGCCCGCGTGGCAGGCTCTCGCGGGCGGGACGTGGTCGGCGCCGTGCTGCTGTCGGTGGCGGTCATGCTCGTGGTCGTCTTTTCCGCGCAACTGGCCCTGCTCCCCGGCCTCGGCTGGCTCACCCCGGTGGGCCGGCTGGCCTGGCCGTGGTACGTTCCGGCAGGCACGGCCCTGACCATTCTTGTCGGCTGGTTCCTCAGCACCCTCCCCCATGCGGAGAGCAGGCGATGACCGCTCCACTGATCGGCGCCGATGTCGGCGG
>DAOLIZ010000071.1:0-13693 GCA_035328285.1 Gemmatimonadales bacterium | reverse complement strand
CTGGGGCCCTCCGCGTTGACGCCGGGCGAACTTCTCGCCATCCTCCTAGGGACGGGAAGCACCACGACTCGCGTGACCGAGGTCGCCGCCCGCCTGCTGGAGGCGGGGGGAGGGTCGTTGCGCCGCCTCTCCGCGCGTCCCCCCGCTGAACTGCTGCGGGTGCCCGGCGTGGGCACCGCCAAGGGGGCGCGACTGCTGGCCGCCTTCGAACTGGCGGCCCGGCTGGCCGCCGAAGCCCGCCCGATGCGCCCGAGGATCGGGGAACCGGCGGATGTCGCCCGGCTCCTCGGCCCGCGGCTCCGGGACCTCGAGGTCGAGGAGTTCCGGCTGCTCGCGCTCGACAGCCAGAGCCGGGTGCTGCGCGAGGTGCTGGTGACGCGGGGGCTGCTGAACAGCTCCCTGGTGCATCCCCGGGAGGTGTTCCGGCCGGCCATTGCCGAGGCGGCGGCGGGCATCATTGTCGTCCATAACCATCCGAGTGGGGACCCCACCCCCTCGGCCGAAGATCAGGCGGTAACCCGGCAGCTGGTGGCGGCCGGGCGCCTCCTGGACCTGCCGGTGTACGATCACGTCGTGATCGCCGGCGATCGTTTCGTCAGTTTTGCCACCGCAGGACTCTTGTGACCGCTCCAGCGCTGGACCTGGCTCCCGAACTTCGCGCCGTCCTGGCGAAGCATGCCGACCGCCTCGACCTGGACCTGATCGAGCGGGCGCTGCGCTTCAGCACGTCCGCCCATCACGGCCAGAAGCGGGCGTCTGGCGAGGAGTTCATCTCCCACAGTATCGCCGTGGCGATGATCCTGGCGGACCAGCTGCCCGATTCCACCTCCATTGCGGCGGCGCTGCTGCACGACGTCGTGGAGGATTCCGATGTCGGCGTCGAGGATATCGCGCGCGACTTCGGGCCCGAGGTCGGTGTCATCGTCGACGGCCTCACCAAGATTTCCCATCTCACCTTCCGCTCCACCGCCGAGGAGCAGGTAGAGAACTACCGCAAGCTGCTGCTGTCGATCGCCAAGGATGCCCGGGTCATCATCATCAAGCTGGCCGACCGCCTGCACAACATGCGCACGCTGGAGCATCTCGAGCCGCAGAAGCGGACCCGCATCGCCACGGAAACGCGCGAGATCTACGCCCCGCTGGCGCACCGCTTCGGCATGGCCGGGATGAAGGCGGAGCTGGAAGACCTCGCCTTCCGCTGGCTGGAGCCGGAGGAGTACAAGCTGCTCTCGGAGCAGATCGCCTCGGAGCGCGAGGCCCGGGAACAGATGATCGACCGGCTCCGCCGTCCGCTGGAGGACGAGCTGAAGCGGGCCGGGATCACCGCCGAAGTGACCGGCCGCCCGAAGCACCTCTGGTCCATCGAGCAGAAGATCAAGCGGCGCGGCAAGCCCTTCGACGAGATCTACGACCTGATGGCCGTGCGCGTCATCGTGGGCACCGTGCCGGAGTGCTATCACGTCCTTGGCATCATCCATCACAACTGGACGCCGCTGCAGGAGCGGATCAAGGACTACATCGCCAGCCCCAAGTCCAACGCCTACCAGTCGCTCCACACCACCATCTTCGGGCCGGGTGGCGAGCTCTTCGAGGTGCAGATCCGCACCAAGGAGATGCATCGCACTGCGGAATACGGCATCGCGGCCCACTGGGTCTACAAGCACGAGGGCAAGGGCGACGACGAACTCGACCAGGCGCTCGGCTGGTTCCGGCAGTTGCTCGAGCTGCAGCAGGACACGCACACGCCGGAAGAATTCCTCGAGTTCCTCAAGGTGGACCTGTACCAGGACGAGATCTTCATGTTCACCCCGCAGGGGGACGTGAAGCGGCTGCCCAAGGGCGCGACGCCCATCGACTTCGCCTTCCACGTCCACACCGAGGTCGGGCTGCACTGCCAGGGCGCCAAGATCAACGGACGGATCGCGCCGCTGCACCGCGAGCTGAAGAATGGCGACACCGTCGAGATCCTCACCAGCCCGCACGCCCGGCCCAGCCGGGATTGGCTGAACCATGTGCACACGGCGCGGGCACGGCACAAGATCAAGCAGTGGATCCGGGAGGAGGAGGAGTCGGTCAGCCTGCAGCTCGGCCGCGAAATCCTGGCCCGGGAAACGCGGCGGCGCCGCCTCGATCCGCCCACGCCGGACCAGCTCGAGCGTGGTGGGGAGGCGCTCGGACTCCACAGCGGGACGGCGCTCGAGGTGGCGATCGGTCGGGGTGACGTGGCGATCGGGCAGGTGTTCCGGGTGCTCTATCCCGACCGGCCGCCGGACGAGCTGCAGGACCCAAAGCCGACCGTCTTCGGCCGCCTGGTGGACCGGATCCGACTCGGGCGCGGGATCAAGATCCACGGGGTCGACGGCCTCATGGTGCGGTATGCCCAGTGCTGCCAGCCGGTACCCGGCGACTCCGTGACCGGATACGTGACCCAGGGTCGCGGCATCTCGATTCACCGCGCCGACTGCCCAAACCTCCTGACGCTCAGTGCCGAGGGGCGCCGGGTCGAAATCGACTGGCAGGAAGTGGAGGGGGAGGCGTTCTCGGTGCGGCTGGCGCTCTCAGGCGAGGATCGGCGCGGACTCTACGCCGACATCATGTCGGCCATCAGTTCCACCGGCACCAACATCCGCTCGGCCGACATCCACACCAAGGATGGCACCGTCTTCGGCACGGTGTTCGTCGAGGTCGACAACATTGCCCACCTCGGCAAGGTGCTGAAGGCGGTCCGCCGGGTGAAGGGGGTGCACGAGGTGGAGCGCCGGGAGGCGCCGGGCCCCGCGGCGGGGCAGGGAGGCGGCGGGGCAGCGGGACCGTAATGGCGTCGCCCGGCCGTGCCCCCGGCCGTCACCCCGGCGCAAGCCGGGGTCCATGTCCTACAGGACAAATGGATCCCGGCTTGCGCCGGGATGCTGGCTTACCAGCCGCGGCCCCACTGCCTACCGGTCGATGGCGCACCGCGATGGGTTCCCTGACTCGAAGCCCCGCCTGAACCACGCCGTGCGCTGGGCCGCCGAGCCGTGGGTAAAGGCGTCGGGGTTCACGTATCCCCCCCCCATCCGCTGGATCCGGTCGTCACCTACCGCCGCCGCCGCCGCGAGCCCCTCGTCGATGTCCCCCGCCTCGAGCAGTCCCCTCGCCTGGGCGGAGCTGGCCCAGATGCCGGCGTAACAGTCCGCCTGCAGTTCCAGCGCCACCGAATAGGCGTTGGCGCGTGACGGGTCGCGTTGCTGCGCCCCCCGGATCTCGGCCTCGGTGCCGATCAGGCGCTGGACATGGTGCCCGATCTCGTGCGCGAGCACGTACGCCTGGGCAAAGTCGCCGGGCGCGCCGAAGCGGTCGCGCAACTCGTCGTAGAACCCGAGGTCGATGTAGACTTGCGCGTCGCCGGGGCAGTAGAACGGGCCGGTGGCCGACTGGGCAAAGCCGCAGGCGGACTGCACACCGTCGCGAAAGAGGACGAGGCGGGCGTCGGTGTACTGCGCGTCGCTGCCGGCGAAGATTGTCGCCCAGGTCTGCTGGGCATCGTCGAGGACGAAGGAGATGAACTGCTTGGTCGAGTCCTCCGCCGGCGAGGAGGCGGGGTCCGATCCCGCCGTGACCATCGTCGGATCATCTGCGAGTCCGCCGGCCAGCGAAAGGAAGTCCCGCTTGAAGACGATGCTCAGGATGAGCAGGACGACGATGCCGCCCAGGCCGAGCCGGCCGCCCGGCAGGCGACCGCCCCGCGCGCCGCGACGGTCCTCGACGTTTGAACTCTGGTACCCACGCTGCCACTTCATGGGGCCTCCACGCGCTGAGCGGGGCGGGGCCCCGGATTCCGGATCATGACTCAATATTGGCTGCTCAAGACCGAACCGTCCACCTACTCGCTCGACGACCTCGAACGGGACCGGCACACCACCTGGGACGGCGTCAGGAATGCCCTCGCCCTGATCAACCTCCGCGCCATGCACGCCGGCGATGGGCTGCTGATCTACCACTCCGGCAAGGAGAAGGCGGTGGTGGGGCGGGGGAGCGTCGTGTCTGCGCCGCGCACCGACGGCAAGATCACCGTGGTCGACGTCCGGTTCGAGGCGCGGTTGGGCAGGCCGGTCACGCTGGCACAAATCAAGGGGGAGCCCGAACTGGCCGGACTCCCCTTGATTCGTAACACGCGACTCTCGGTCATGCCGGTCACTGCGGAGGAGTGGGAGGTGGTGAACCGGCTGTCACGTCCGTAGCCGCCGCAACGTGCCTGCTCAGTTGCCGGTGCAGCAGGCGGCGCCGCACCGCGACCAGGTCTTGGCATCCGCCTCGCTCCAGTTCCAGCGTGCCGCGGCGGCTGGGATGACATCGCCACCATGGGTGCGGCGCCGGACACAATAGTAGTACGGGTCGCCTGTCGCTGAAGTCAGCCGGCCCCACCAGTCGTCCGGGGAGCCTGGGTCGATCCCGGTGCAGTGGTCGGCCCCCGCGGGCACTCCACACTGGCTCGACGTGCCGTTGCAGATATCCACTCGGTTCATCCCAACCTGCATCGGGATTTTCGCCGAATAGGCGGCGTCCACAAACACGTACGCGCTGGGAATCCAGGTGCTCTGGTAGGCGTCAACGGGGACAGAATCCAGCGCGGGTTGCGGGAACACGATCCCGGACACGTCGGATATCACCAGCCGGCCATCCTTCGAGCGAAGGTCGAGGCGCTGGCGGTCGTACCACCCCTTCACCGCCACGGCGCGAAGCGCTTCGGCTGGGGTGTGCTGGTGGACCCCCGACTTCGGGATCGGCACGACCGCGGCAAGGAACTCTGCCCCTTCGGGAGTGCTTTCAGCGGGTTCCGACGGTGCGAATCCTGGCGCGCCGACCTCGCACCATTCCTCACCGCACCGGATCCCGATGTACTGCTGGAGGTTTTTCGAGTCCCAGTCCCATCGAGCCACCGGAGGAATGTCGCGCGGGGTCAGCAGCGAGTCCAGCGCTGCTGGGCGGACCTCGAGGTCTTTCCCGCCAACGATCGCGCGAGCTACGGTGTCGATCGGGTTCAGGCATCGAGTCGGATCGGACCGCTCCGGTGGCATCGCACCGAGGGAGACCACCCTGGCGCGCCACCGGCCGTCGTTCCAGAGGAAGAGGCAGCTGAAACCAGGGTCGATGCCGAGGGGGGCGTAGTCGTGGTCGGCATCAAAGTTGTAGATGACCGCGACCGGAACGGCCTTGCCGCGGAGGGAGTCCCGCCTTGTGAAGGCAAGGTCGAGTTGGTTGGCGGCCCAGATTGCCACGAGCGGGCCGAAGGCAAGGTGGTCCCCTGACGGCGCCGAGGCGATCCCCGGGGCTGATGCAGGGACGACAAATCGCTGGCAGTCGTGGAATTCCGGCATGTCGGCAATTGGGCCGACCAGTGGGAGACTCGCCCCCGTGATGCTGTCGTGCTTCAACGTCCAGATCAGCAGTTGGTCCTGCTGGCAATCGTTGACGGCGACCGGGGGCGGATTCGGCGGACAACTCTTCCATACGATGAACGCAGTCGCGGCCAGCGCGGCCAGAATCCACCACCGCCGCGTCGTTCCGGGGCTCGGAGGCATCGATTCTCCTTGGGGCTTCCTGGCCCCGTTCAGGGGTAAAGGCTCAGCGCGCCACTTCCTTCATACGTTCGACTACTGGCTGCAGAAAGGCGTCGGCTCCTGACCAGAGCGCGATCACCGCCGTGGCCCAGTTCCTCGCCGCCTTCCGATCGCCCAGTTGATCGGCGAGTTCCGCGCGGAGCGCCATGGCGCGAACCAGCGGACCCGCCTGGTACACCTCCAAGAAGAACTGGGGCTGCGCTCGCGGCAGCGCGGTCAGGAGGTCGTCGAGGTACGCCGCAGCCGAATCAGGGCGCCCCAGGGCCGCCATCAGCCAGGCGGTCCCGTATCCGACGTCGATGGTCATCTCGAATGCCTGCCCGGCCGACTGGCTCCGGCGGTACACCGTCAGCGCCTGCCACGCCGCCGTCGGGTCGCCACGCAGGTACGCCGCGTCGGCGTCCAACAGGCCTCCATCCCCGGCCGTGAAACCACTCACCTGAGGGAACTGGTAGGACGGGAATCCAACCAGGATCGGCAGGTGAAGCCACATCTCACGGGCCCGAAGCGACGCTTCACCGTCCATTGCCGCTCCGAGCGCATCACTCACCTGGCGGGCGAGCAGGTCGAGGCTATCGACGGGGCCGCCCATCGCGGCGTAGGTCAGGAAGGTGATGCCCAGTCCAACGAGGGGCGGTGGTGTGTCTGGGCGTTCCCGAATGTTGAGGCTGCGCCCGAGTCGCGCGGCCAGGTGTGCCTTCCCGGTGAGCGCGGCAAGGCTGGCGAGGAGCATCGGCTCCACAGAGCCGTCGGCCGGAGCGTTGGCGAGGAGGGAGTCGGCGAGGCGGCGCGCAGCGCGGAGCTCCAAGAGCCCGGACGGAGTGTAGAACAGAACTCGCATCCAGATTTCCGAGGTCGCGACCCTGATGGTTTCATCCGGCGTCTGGGCAAGGCGTCGCGCCACTTCCAGGGTGTCGAGCGCCGATCGGTCCCCGAGCAACTGAAGCGACACGGCCAGTGCCTGGAGGGCGTCGGCGCTGGCCGGATATTCGGTGACCCACCCTCGCGCGATGTCGTACAGGCGCTGGCGCTGGCGACGCACTGCTTCGGCGGTCGTGCCGGCCTTCGGGCCGGCCATCAGGCCCTTCTCGCCCAAAACGAGCGGATAGAGCACGAGCGAATCACCCGCCCAACCGGGAAAGGCGTAAAAGCTTGATGGGTCGGGGGGCACGCCTTGCCCTCGTCGGAATGCGTTGGACCCGGCGAACAGCAGTTGGACCATTCCGGCGTACGATTCCGTCCGGAAGCCCTTGAGGATGGGGGGAAGCAGACGGTAGGCGTGTGCGTACGCCTCAAGCGCTTCGTGATAGCTGGACTGGAATCGCCACCCCGTCGGGGATTGGGCATCGCGCACCACAGTGCGATCCTGATACAGGCAGCTTGCCAGACCGTACCAGACCACGAAATCGTAAGGATTTTCGGCGGTGAGTTCCCTCCACTGCCGACACGCCTTCAGCATGTCTCCCTGCGCCTGGGCCAGCACGGCGGCGGCAACCTGGCGGTCCCGAACTGCGAGGTCGGCCCGACCGGCGACCGCACGCTCGGCAGAGGACCGCCACGTCGCCGTCTCACTGGGATCCGCCCACATGCGCACGAGCGCCAACCAGAGGTGGGCCTGGGCGTAGCCGGGATCGAACCGCACCGCCGCGGAGAAGTTCGAATCCGCTGCGCCCAGGTCCCAGTCGTTGATCGCGGATGTCCCGGCCTCGAACGCTTGGCGGGCCGGCAGCGAAGCCGTGCGGCCCGCGGGTTGAAAGCCACCGGTGGCTCCCGTGTTCACCAGCAGCCGCTCGCTCAGCTCCGCAAACGCGACATCTCGGCCGGTGAGATCGGCCGGGATTCGGACGGCGTGCTCACGAATGGCCGGATCGTCACTCCCGGGCGCCACGCTGTACAGCACCGCGTGGATCCGGATGGAGTCGCCGATCCGAGAAGCGTCGGCACGTATGTAGCGCCCGGCCCCCAGCTGCGTCGCGAACCGATCCCACTCCTTTCGGGAATAACCAGTCGTGTCGCGGCGGGCGATGGCCTCGCGGACCTGAAAGGGATCGACGACCTGAATTCCATCCCACCGGCCGAGGGCGTCCTGCAGGAGGAGGGCAGGGTGCAGCGCGTCGGGCACGCTGCTGTCCTGGCCGAACGAGACGATGGCATAACGGGTAGTGTCGAGCGCGGCCGCCGAGGTCACCGCACGCCGCTCGGCGGCACCGCCGATGGTCAAGTACCACGCGGCAACCAGCACGGCGGCTACAAGGGCCGGAATCCAGAGCCTCCGTCGGCGGAGCGGGCGCGGCTCCATCGCCTTCGTCGTCGCCCACTGGCCGGAAGGGCCCGGTTCCAGCGCCGCGACAAAGGCGTCCGCGGTAGCAAACCGATCCGCAGGGGATTTCTCCAGCGATCGCAGGATCGCCTGCTCGACTGCCGGCGGCACGGAAGCACGCAGGGTACGGAGCGACGGGGCATGGTCGAGCCGATGGCGTGCCAGGACGGCCTGCGGCGTGGCCCCGGTGAACGGCGGCTCGCCCGCGAGCATCTCGTACAGTACACACCCCATTGAGTACAGGTCGCTTCGACCATCGAGTTCCTGGTCCCCGGTGGCCTGCTCTGGGGACATGTAGGAGGGTGTCCCGATGACGAGTCCGGCGCTCGTGACCGCGTCGGGGTCCACGGCCTCCTTCACCGCGCGAGCGATGCCGAAGTCCGCGACGACTGCGTGCCCATCCATGAGGAGGATGTTGCCGGGCTTGATGTCCCGGTGGATGATGCCGCGTCCGTGGGCGTAGCCCAGGGCGGCGAGGACCTCCGCCGCGATCGCAAGCGCGTCATCGAGCGGGAGTTGCTTCTCGCGACGCAGTCGGTCGGCGAGCGTTTCTCCCGCCACGTACGGCATCGTGAAATAGGGGAGGGCGGGCGAGTGGTCCGTCGGGGGGATCGTCCCCGAATTGAGCAGGGGGAGGATGTTCGGGTGGGTCAGCTCTGCCGAGATGCGGATTTCGCGGAGGAATCGGCCCCTGGTCATCGCCCCCGCCAGTTCCGGCCGGAGCACCTTGATGGCCACATGCCGCGGGTGCTTGAGATCACGGGCGAGGTAGACCGTGGCCATCCCGCCACGCCCCAGCTCTCGTTCGAGCTGGTACGTGTCGGCAAGCGCAGTCTGCAGGGATTGAAACAGGTCTGACGCCACGGGGCCTCCCGCTCGGCTACCATACCGATTGCCGGTGCGCGGGGCAAGCGCGCCATGGGACACGGGGCGGCGTGGGCCCCTACCGAACATTTCCCGAAAGTGCTAGATTCGGGGGATGGCTACCACCCTGTTCCAGGTCCAGGCGCCCTTCGAACCCGCCGGGGATCAGCCCCGCGCGATCGAGGCGCTCACGGCCGGACTGCGCCGCGGCGACCGCTACCAGACGCTCCTCGGCGTCACCGGCTCCGGCAAGACGATGACGCTCGCAAACGTCATCGCCGCCTACGGCCGTCCCACCCTGGTCCTCTCGCACAACAAGACCCTCGCGGCGCAGCTCTACGGGGAGCTTCGCCAGTTCCTGCCGACCAACGCCGTCGAGTACTTCGTCTCGTACTACGACTACTACCAGCCCGAGGCCTACGTCCCCAGTTCCGACGTCTACATCGAGAAGGACGCCTCGATCAACCAGGACATCGAGCGGCTCCGCCTCCGCGCCACCTCGAGCCTGATCGAGCGGGAGGACGTGGTCATCGTGGCCACGGTCAGCGCCATCTACGGCCTCGGCGACCCGGTCGAATACCGCGCGCAGATGGTCACCGTGGAGCAGGGGAGCGAGCGTGGACGGGACTCGATCCTCGAGGACCTCGTCGCCATCCAGTACAGCCGGAACGACGTCAGCTTCGAGCCCGGCACCTTCCGGGTCCGCGGTGACACGGTCGAGATCTTCCCCGCCTACGAGGAGCGGGCCGTCCGCATCGAACTCTGGGGCGACACGGTGGAGCGGATCACCAAGATCAACCCCCTCACCGGCGAGGCGCTGCAGGCCATGCCCCGGTGCGCCATCTATCCCGCCAAACACTTCGTGACGCAGCGGGCCAAGATCGAGCGGGCGGTACGCCACATCCGCGAGGAGCTCGCCGACCGGCTCAAGGTGCTGCGCGAGGCGGGCAAGCTCCTCGAGGCGCAGCGGCTCGAGACGCGCACCCACTTCGACATCGACATGCTCCTCGAGGTCGGCATCTGTGCCGGGATCGAGAACTACTCGCGCCACCTCAGCGGCCGCGCCGAGGGGGAACGCCCCGCCTGCCTCTTCGACTACTTCCCGCCCGAGTTCCTGGTCGTGGTGGACGAGTCGCACGTGACCCTGCCGCAGATCGGCGGGATGTCCAACGGCGACCGCGCCCGCAAGGAGACCCTCGTCGAGTACGGCTTCCGCCTCCCCTCGGCCCTCGACAACCGGCCCCTCCGGTTCGACGAGTTCCTCGCCCTCGCGCCGCAGATGATCAACGTCTCGGCCACGCCGGGCGATCTCGAGCTCCAGTTGTCGGAGGGCGCGGTGGTCGAGCAGATCATCCGGCCCACCGGCCTCATCGATCCGGTGGTCGAGATCCGGCCGGTCAAGGGCCAGGTCGACGATCTGCTGCACGAGATCCGTGAGCGCACGCGGCGCAAGGAGCGGGTGCTCGTCACCACCCTCACCAAGCGGATGTCGGAGGACCTCACCGACTACTTCCAGCAGCACGGGGTGGCGGTGCGCTACCTGCACTCCGACATCGACGCCATCGAGCGGATCGAGATTCTCCGCGGCCTTCGCCTGGGCGACTTTGACGTCCTCGTCGGGATCAACCTGCTGCGCGAGGGGCTCGACCTGCCCGAGGTGTCGCTGGTCGCCATCCTCGACGCCGACCAGGAGGGGTTCCTCCGCTCCGACCGGTCGCTGATCCAGACCGTCGGCCGCGCGGCGCGCCACCTCGGCGGCCTCGGCATCCTCTACGCCGACCGGATCACCGGCTCCATGGAACGGGCGCTCCGCGAGATGGACCGGCGCCGCGCCATCCAGGTCGCCTACAACGAGGAACACGGCATCACGCCGCGCTCCATCGTGAAGTCGCTCGAGCAGGTCCGGCTCTCCACCTACGTGGCCGATGCGCGCACCGAGAAGGTCGAGCCGATCGAGGCGGGCTCACTGGTGCGCGAGGACCTGCACGATCCGGCGGCGCGCGCCAAGGCCATCGCGGCGCTGGAGCAGCAGATGAAGGAGGCGGCCGCCGATCTGGAGTTCGAGCTGGCCGCGCTCCTGCGCGACCAGGTCAACGACCTCAAGGCTCTCGGGGCCCCGAACGTCCGGCGCGAGGGTGGCCGGCGGCGACGGTTCGCCTGATGCGGGAACTCACCGAGGCGCAACTGGTGGCCGAGGGCGAGGAACTCGGTCGCACCCTTCCTCCCGGCGCGATCCTGCTCTTCGAGGGCGATCTCGGCGCGGGCAAGACCACCTTCATTCGCGCCATTGCCCGGGGCCTCGGCGTTGAGGCGCCGGCCACGAGCCCGACCTACTCGCTGGTCCATCGCTACCAGGGGGAACGGGGACCGGTCTTCCACCTCGATTGCTACCGCTTGCGCGATCCAGACGAGGCCGCCGACCTCGATTGGGAGTCCCTGCTCAATGACGGGGACGCCGTGCTCATCGAATGGCCGGAAAAGGCGGGCGCCTGGGTGCCGGAGCCGACCATGCGCTTCCGCCTCTCCCATCTCGACGACCCGGGCCGCCGTGCCCTGGAGTCGTACTGATGTGGCTCGCACTCGAAACCTCGTCCGACCGCGCCTCGGTGGCGGTGGGCCGCCCCGGGGAGGTGCTCACCGAGGTCAGCCTGGATGGGGCGCGCAAACACGCCGGCGCGCTGCCCCGGCTGATCGAGGAGGCGCTGGACCAGGCCGGCGCTGAGCTCGCCGCGCTCACCGACGTGGTCCTCGGCGACGGCCCGGGGAGTTTCACCGGTCTGAGGGTCGGCGCCGCGGTGGCCAAGGCGTTGATCCGTACCCGGGGGCTCGCCTTCCACACCACGCCGGCGCTGGCGTGCGTAGCCTGGTCGGCCGGCGCCTCTCCCACGGACCGGGTGCTGGCCGTGGCGAATGCGCTCCGGGGCGAGGTGTACGCGGGGGAGTACCGGTTTCCGGAGGGGCGGGTCGAGGTGCTCCAGGAACCCACGGTCTGGCTCCCGGAACGGCTGCTCGCCGATTGTCCGGTCCCCGATGTGGTCTGCGGGATCCTGCCGAATGGACTGGCCGAGCGCCTGGCCGAATGGAGCTCCGGCCGTCACCCACGCATCGTTCGCGGGGTGGCCACCGCCGGTGCGCTGCTCGCCCTCGCGGCGCGCCGCGGCGGTGTGACGCGGATTTCCGATCCGGCGGGCTGGGAGCCACGATACGGTCGCCCGGCCGAGGCGCAAGCCAAGTGGGAACGGGACCATGGACGACAGCTTCCCGATACGCCCGGCCACCTTCGCTGACGCGGCGGCCATGGCCGCCATCGAGCGTCGCTGCTTCTCGGATCCCTGGCCGCTGGAGGGATTCCGCGAGGTGTTCGGGTTCCCCGGGACGGTCGCGCTGGTCATGACCGAGGCGGACGAGCCGGTCGCCTATTTCCTCGCCCGCGAAATTCTGGGGACCGCCGAGGTGCTGAACCTCGCCGTGGTGCCGGAGCGGCGGGGCCAGGGCCTCGGGGCCCGGCTGCTCGATGCGGGGCTCGCGGCCGTCCAGGCACGAGGCGGGTCCGAGGTCTTTCTGGAGGTGAGAGCCTCCAACGCCGTGGCACAGGCGCTGTATGCCGGACGCGGCTTCAGGACGGAGGGCCGTCGCCGGGGCTATTATCGGCGGCCCGATGAGGATGCGCTGGTCCTGCGGCTGGTCATGGCCCCGGTGCGTTCGAATGATGGTGACGGCGAGGCATTGGTGTAGATTTGGACTGTCAGGGGCAGTACCGTACGGCTGTCCGCAGTCCCGAACCCTGTTGAAGCGTGGGAGGTCATTGTGAGTCGGAGTCTGAACAAGGTCCAACTGATCGGGAATCTCGGGGCAGATCCGGAGGTGCGCAGCACCAACAACGGCTCCCGCGTGGCCACCCTGTCGGTTGCCACCAGCCGCCAGTGGACCGGCAAGAGCGGCGACAAGCAGGAAAAGACGGAGTGGCACCGGGTCATCCTCTGGAACACCAATTTCAGCAAGCTGGCCGACATCGCCGAGAAGTACTGCAAGAAGGGCGACAAGGTCTACATCGAGGGGGCCATCGAGTACCGCACCTGGCAGGACCGCGAGGGGCAGACCAAGTACACCACCGAAATCAACGGCCGCGAGCTGATCCTGCTCGGCGGGCGGAGCGGTGGCTCCTCGGACGACTCGTACGGCGCATCCAAGGTCGGGGCCGGCGCCTCCGCCCCGAAGAAGGACGAGTCCTTCGATGACTTTCCCGAGGCCCTCGACGGCGAGGACGACGACCTGCCGTTCTAGCCTCCCCGATGCGCCGGGGGAGGGAGGCCGATGGTTGGGGTTCCCCCTGCCATCGGCCTCCTCGCGTTCAGGGGGAGGAGGGCACAGCTCTTGCCTTTTCGTCCGGCCAGTCGCTTCCGTCGCTCAGGAAGTGGAGCAGGTCCGGACCTCTTAGCTTTTGTCCCGCAACATGTTACATTGTGGGCAAGCAGGCTGGCCGACTGCCGGGTACGGCGTTGCAAATCACCGCAACCCTTTCCGGAAACCGAAGCGCCTCAACACCACAAGGACACCCATGGCTATGCGTAATGCGTCGACGGGGCAGTTCTCCGTGAGGGCTCTCCTGGCCGCCAGCCTCCTGGCCGGCGTTCCGGCAATTGCCCTGGCCCAGAACACCGCCGTCCCCGAGACCCACACGGTCAAGAAGGGCGACACCCTCTGGGATCTCGCCAAGACGTATTTCGGTGACCCGCTCACCTGGCCCCAGATCTACAAGATGAACACGGCCGTCATCGAGGATCCGCACTGGATCTACCCCGGCGAAGTGCTCCAGCTGGCGGGGGCGGCCCCAAGCGTCATTCCGTCCGAACCCGCCGCCGCACCGCCGGTGGCGGCCGCGCCCGGCCTTGTGGAGGTCGCACCGGCC
>DAOLIZ010000070.1:5186-13735 GCA_035328285.1 Gemmatimonadales bacterium | reverse complement strand
CCGCCAATTCCTCGTAGTTGACCGGCCGTTCCCGGCTCACTTCCGTGGACATGAACCGGAACTCGTTGCCGTTGTGCGCGCCGGACAGGAAGCCGGTGGTGTGAACGTACACCCCCTGGCTGCCGTCCTCCGCCTCCCCCATCACAATCTCGGCCCCCTTGGTGAGCCGGCGCGGCTCCGCGACCGCCAGGCCGTCGGCCGTGCGGACGATGACGCAGTCCATCCGCGGCCGGACCGGCATGACCCATTTGCCCCCGCCCAGATGGACGTAGGTCGGGAGGTTGGAGGTCGAGAAGAAGTCCTCGGGGAGGACCCCGTCGGCAGGGAGCGGGGCGAAGCGCGCCGCGGGCGCCCCGGCGAGCGGGACCTTCGTGAAGTCGGGCGGGGTATATCGTGAAGTGGCCATGGGTTGGGGAATCTTAGGGGTGGCGGAGGGGGGATTCAAGGCAGCTGCTGGCAGGGGTGAGACTCACTGTGACAAGACTGAGACCTGTGCCGTCCCCCACGCGTTGATGGCTGGCCTGCAGCGCACTATTATGCCCATGCTTGGATGTCCCCCTGAACGAACGGAGATCTGTGATGCGGATGCCTCTCAAACCCACTCTATTGCTCACCCTGATGGTGGTTGCCGCCGGCGCCCTCGAGGCCCAGGCACCCGCCCTGCCCCCGGCCAACGTGCAGACCCTCGGCGCCCCGGCCAAGATGGACAGCCGCTTTGGCGCCCTCGAGTTCAAGGACGGCGCCCCGTCCGCCGCAACCGCCGACGCGGTCTACGCCGCCTTCACGTTCACCAACGCCCTGAACGTCTACAACAACAGCTTCCGGGGCGCATCCGCGTATGCCCTCCGGACGGGATTCTACAGCCTCGGCGCGCGCGGCAACGACGTCGTCGTCTTCTCGGAGCTGATGAACTCGAAGTCGGTCTTCCTGACCGGCAACGCCGACACCATCTACTACCTCTCGATTCTCGACCTCACCAAGGGCCCGATCGTCATCGAGCAGCCGCCGCGCGCCGTCGGGACCATCAACGACATGTGGTTCTCCTGGATCATCGACATCGGCTTCCCGGGCCCTGATCGGGGCGAGGGGGGGCGGTACCTGATCGTGCCCCCGGGCTACGACGGCCCGCTGCCGGAGGGAGGGTTCTACATCGCCCGGTCGAGCACCGTCTACGCGCTCTATGCGGCCCGCGCCTACCTGGTCGACAACGACCCGAAGCCCGCGGTCGACATGATCAAGAAGTACATGAAGATCTACCCCTACACGCCGGGCGCCGAGGGCACCAGCATTGCCTCGGCTCTCGAGGGGACGGTCCGGATCGCGCAGAACCCGCCGGTGCCCGAGACCCGGTTCATCGAGGGGTCGAATCGCGTCTTCAACACCATCCCGCCCAGTGACTACTCGTTCTTCGAGATGATCAACGCGAACGTGCAGGAAGAGCCGGCCACCAGCTACGACGTGGAGCTGGCGGGGCAGATGGCGGCCATCGGCATCGTGAAGGGGAAGCCGTTCGCGCCGGACGCCCGGACACAGAAGATCCTCACCGAGGCGGCGGCCGTCGGGAACGCCACCGGCCGGGTGCTGAACTGGCGGCCGTTCGAGTCGCTCAACTGGTCGTACTATCCCGGGTCGTCGTGGAGCAGCATGCTCTGGGAGGGCGGCGCCTTCTTCGAGACCCCGCCGCCGATGTTCACCAAGGACGGTATGTTCAAGCCGCTCCCGCCGACTGGCGCCCGGACCCTCGCGTCGCGCACGGCCTTCTACTACGGCTACACCCTGGATTCGCCGGGCATGATCATGCGGATCCCCAGGGTCGGCTCCCAGTACCTCATGGGGTTCCTGGACGCCAGCAAGAATCCGTTCGATGGCGCCAAGACGTACAAGGTGACCCTGCCGCCCAACATCCCCGCGGCGGCCTTCTGGTCGCTGACCCTGTACGACAACCAGACCCGCTCCATGCTGGCCACGCCCCAGCTCTATCCGCGGGCCGGCAGCCAGGGCTACCCCTCGCCCGCCGCGAAGGCGAGCGCCGACGGCTCGACCACCATCTACTTCGGTCCGAAGCAGCCGGCCGGTGTGGATCGCGGCAACTGGATCCAGACCGACCCGGCCAAGGGGTGGTTCACGATCCTCCGTCTCTACAGCCCGCTGGAGTCGTTCTTCGACAAGAGCTGGCGGCCGACGGAGATCGAACTGGTCAAATAGCGGCGGCATGCCGGCCCTGAATGCCCATCGGGGGACCGCTTGGTCCCCCGATGTATATTTCAGGAGCCGGGGGTTTCGGCTGGATGTAATGTATTATGTGTTATCACACTATTTTTCCCCTCGAACCATGAGGAGTCTCACCATGAAAACGCTTGATGCCCCGACCCGAAAGGACCTCCGGGACCGGCGCGATGCGCCCTTGGCCACCCCCACCGATCTCCGGCCGGCGGCCACCCGAGATATCGGCGGAGCGCTGAACGCCGTGTTGGCCGACGTCTTTGCGCTCTACATCAAGACCAAGAACTTCCACTGGCACATGAGCGGACCGCATTTCCGCGATTATCACCTCCTGCTCGACGAGCAGGCGGAGCAGCTCTTCGCCATGACCGATGTGATCGCGGAGCGGGTCCGCAAAGTTGGCGGTCTGACGATTCGGTCCATTGGTCATATCGGTCGGCTGCAGCGAGTCTCCGACAACGACGCGGACTACGTCGACGCGGCCGATATGCTCTCGGAACTGCGCGAGGACAACAAGACCCTCACGGCGAGCCTCCGGGCGGCGCATGAGGTCTGCAGCAGTCACGGCGACGTCGCAACGACCAGCCTGATCGAGGTCTGGATCGACGAGTCCGAGCGGCGCACCTGGTTCTTGTTCGAGGCAGCGGGACCCTCGAGTCGGAACGGGCGCTAGGGCACGGGGACGCGAGCCTGGTCCACCGCCGGGGCCTGATCAGCACCAGGGGGGGCGTCGCACGGGCTACGCGTCCAGGAAGAACGCCCCCTCGTCCAGCATCGCCCTGGCCAGGTGCTCGGCGGTCACCACACCCAGGACGTCGGTGGCGGCGAGCGACGGATCCGTCCGCCCGGTCACGAGGGCCACGGTGGCCCCCGCGGCACGCATCGCCGCCATCACCGCTTCCAGGTTCGCTGACCCGGCGACGGTCGCGAAGCGGCGGTCTGCCGCCTCCCCCGCTGTCGCAACGCCCCCGGCGGCGGCCCGGCACACCGCGTCCGCCGTGAGGAAGCCGATGACCCGGTGCTGATCGGTCACCAGGAAGCACGGCGCTCCGGGTGTTGCCGCCAGTGCGGCCGTCATCTCCTCCGGCGAGGCCCCGCTGGCGAGCCGCCCGAGCCGAGTCTCCATGATCTCCTGCGCCCGGTTGGCGAGATAGGTGGCCGCCCGCAAGCCGGTGGGCAGCGCGTGGCCGCGGCGGGTGAGCTTCATGGCGTAGATGCTCTCCTTGCACAGCAGCGCCCGCACGCCGTAGCTCACCGCCACCACCGCCGTCATCGGCACGACCACGCTGTAGTCGAGGGTCATCTCCAGGATCATGACGATCGACGCCACCGCCGCCCCGGTCGCGCCGCCGATCATCCCCGCCATCCCCGCCACCGCGAACGCGGGCGTGCTGATCGCGATGCCGGGAAAGAGCATGTGCAGGACCATGCCGTAGGCCGCCCCGAGCGTGGCCCCCAGGAAGAGTGCCGGGGAGAAGATGCCCCCCGAGGCCCCGGAGCCGAGCGTGAGCGAGGTGGCCAGCAGTTTGCCGCCGAACAGGAGCAGCAGCAGGCCGAGGGAGAATCGCTGGTCGCTGAGGATGTCCTGCACGGTGGCGTACCCGACGCCTTCGATGTAATAGTACCCGAAGACCGCCATGAACCCGTAGAGCATGAGGCCGACGGCGAGCATGCCCAGCGCGTGTTGCCGGTAATAGCTCCCCTTCACGCGCGCCGCGAAAAAGTCCTCGAAGCCGTACAGGGTCCGGATGAACAGCGTGGCGGCCAGCCCCATCACGATGCCCAGGCCCAGATACGCCGGCAGCATGTACGGCTTGAGCAGGTGGAAGTAGGGTGTCGCCATCCCCGGGATCACAAACGACGGATGGGCGCCGAGAAAGACCTGCCCCACGTACGTGGCGGTGACGGTGGCCAGCACCACCGGCACCAGCGTGCGGACGCTGACCTCGACCAGCAGGATCTCGACGACGAAGAGCACGCCGCCGATGGGCGTGTTGAAGGTGGCCGCGATCCCGCCGCCGGCGCCACATGCAATGAGCACGATCCGCTGCCAGCGCGGGAGGTGGAAGACGGCCGCCAGGCTCGCGCCGAACGAGGAGCCGATCTGGATGATCGGTCCCTCCCGCCCGACCGACCCGCCGCTCCCGATCGAAAGCGCTGACGCGAGGGACTTCACCACCGCCACGATCGGCCGGATGGTGCCACGACGGTAGTAGATGGCGTCCATCACTTCCGGGACGCCGTGTCCCTTCGCCTCCGGTGCGAAGGTCTTCACGAGGTAGGCCACACCGATCGCGCCCACCACCGGCACCAGGATGACCAGCGCCCCCCACGGGCTCTCCGGCGTGTGGGTGTTGGCGTCGTACTGCAGCGAGAACTGCCCGAGGAACAGGACGTTGTGCACCAGGGCGATCAGACCGCGAAACAGCACCGCGCCGAAGCCGGCCACCACGCCTACCACCACCGCGACGAGAGCGAAGGGTAGCGGTTCCATCGGCATCACCACTCCCCGTCCGGTGTCTGGTCGTGTCGTGATGCTCATGGGCTCCATGGCAACTCTCCCGGAGGTTCGGCGCTAGAGCAGACTGACGGGATCCCGGTCGATCGTCACCCTCGTGTCCCTGTCCCCCGGCAGCCGCGTGGTGGCGTACCGCACGACCCGCCCCAGCACGCTGCCGTCCCCCTTCAGCGCCACGTGCCACCGCCACCGCGTCTTGATGCGCGCCAGCGGGCAGGGCGCCGGCCCCAGCACCGTCAACTCGAGTCCGTGCCGATCGGCGAGTGCGGCGGCCCACTCCGCCGTTTCCGCCGCCACCCGGCCCACCGCGGGCTCGTCCTTGCCCGAGACCACGAGGTTCACGAGCCCGGTGGCGGGGGGGTACGCAGGGGAACGCCGAAGTGACAGTTCCTCCCCCAGGAATCCTTCCGCGTCATGCCTTGCCGCGTGGAGCAGTGCGTGATGCGTCGGCTGCCGGGTCTGGACAATCACTTTTCCGCCCTGCGGCCCCCGCCCCGCCCTGCCCGCCACCTGCGCGATGAGCTGAAATGTGCGCTCCGCCGACCGGAAATCGGGCAGGTGCAGTGCCGTGTCGGCGTCCACCACGCCCACCAGCGTCACGTTCGGGAAGTCGAGCCCCTTGGCGATCATCTGCGTGCCGAGCAGGAGATCCACCTCCCGGCGCTCGACCGCGCCGAGGATGCGGTGGTGCGCCCACTTGGTGCTCGTCGTATCGAGATCCATGCGGGCGAGGCGCGCCGCCGGAAACCGCTCCGAGAGCCAGCGCTCGAGCTGCTGCGTCCCGATCCCGCGCATCTGCGCGACGGCGTGACCGCAGGAGACGCACTGGCCGGTGAGCGGCGCCTCGAACGCGCAGTAGTGGCAGCGCAGCGCAGGCGGGGACTGGTGCACCGTCAAGCTGATGCTGCAGGAGGGACATTCCGGCACGTGCCCGCAATCGGGGCACTGGAGGAACGCGGCGAACCCCCGCCGGTTGAGAAGCAGCATCCCCTGCTCTCCACGCGCCAGGGTACGGGACACCGCGGCGTCGAGTGTCTCCGACCAGGGGATGGCTCCGGAGCCGGCAATCTTCGGTGTGGAGCGGAGGTCCACCAGTTCCACCGGCGGCAGCCTGCCCGCGCCGACCCGTTCCGGCAGCCGCACCAACTGCAGGCGCTTCCCCTCCCCCGCGTCCGCCCAGCTCTCGAGCGATGGCGTCGCGCTCCCCAGCACCAGCCGCGCGCCCTCGAGCCGCGCCCGCACCGAGGCGACTTCCCGCGCATGATACCTTGGCGTCTCGCCGTTCTTGTAGGTCGCCTCGTGCTCCTCGTCGACGACGATGACCCCGGGCCCCACTACCGGCGCGAAGATGGCCGACCGCGCACCGACCGCCACCCGCCGCTCCCCACGGCGGAGCGCGCGCCAGGCGTCGGCCCGCTCCCCGTCGGAG
Source organism: Gemmatimonadales bacterium (assembly GCA_035328285.1). GTDB lineage: Bacteria > Gemmatimonadota > Gemmatimonadetes > Gemmatimonadales > GWC2-71-9 > SPDF01. The sequence goes on along the minus strand of DAOLIZ010000070.1, from coordinate 7,565 downwards.
AGCCCGCTGTGAAGCACCGCCACGTCGTCGCCGAACATGCCCCGGACCCGCCGCACCGTTTGGGGGGTCAGCCCGATCTCGGGCACCAGGACGATGGCGCCACGGCCGCTCTCCAGGCCGCGCCGGATCGCCTCCAGGTACACGAACGTCTTCCCGCTCCCCGTGATCCCGAACAGGAGGGCGCCTTCCCCCCCCTGCAGCCCCTCGACCTCCGCGAGCGCCCGCCGCTGGTCGTCGGAGAGCCGGTCGGGTGGCGGGGTGCCGACCTCGCCGGCAAAGGGGTCGCGCACCCGCTCGACCTCCTCGATCGTCGCCTGCCCGCCCGCCACCAGCGCGCGAATCAATGCACTGCTGAAGCCGAGCCGGGTGCGCAGATGGGCCACCGAGGCGGTGCCCCCGAGTTCCTCGACCGCCTCGTAGAGCGCCCGCTGGCGATGCCTGCTCCCGAAGAGCTCCTGGCGCTCGAGCAGCGTCGGTCGCTGCCCCGGCAGCGTCAGGACGCGCTCGGTCACCGCGCCGCCCCCGGTGTCGGGAGATTCGATCCTCAGCGTCACGGCGCCGACCCGCACCAGCCGGTCGACGGCGTCCCACACCGCGCGCTTCATGGCACGTGCTATCGATGCGACCGGGGCGGAGCCCCCCTTTCGATCGAGCCAGCCCAGAATCTCGGCGCCGGTGCCCCCCGGGACCCGGTGCGCCGCGGCGATCTCGACGATCACCTCGGAGCTCCCCCAGAGGCCCGCAGGAAGCGCCGCCTTGAGCGCCAGGCCGATCGGCGCTCCGTAGTAGGCGGCCATCCATTCGACGGTGCGAAGGAGGGGCGGCGTCAGCGCCGGCTCGTCGTCGGGAGCCGCCAGGATGGGACGGGCGGCCATGTCCGGCGCGGGTGCCTCCGCCGCCGTGACGATGCCAATGAGTTCCCGGCCCCGGACCGGCACGACCACGCGCGCCCCGGCCGCCACGCGGTCGGCCAGGGTGTCGGGAATCTGGTAGGTATAGGGAGTGGCGAGGGGAAGCGGGAGCGCGACCTGCGCGTACCGTTCCGTCATCGCGGCGTGACGCCGAGCCCCGGACCGGTGGGAAGGCGGAGCTGTCCGCCGGCAATGGTGGCCCCCACGAACGGATCCCTGGACAGCAGCGCCGCCCCGTCGAGGTCCACGATGTCCACCAGCGGGGTGAAGTGGGCGGCCGCGGTGATGGCGAGCGAACTCTCGATCATGCAGCCGACCATGACCATCATGTGGTGCGCCCGGGCCACCGCGATCATGCGGATCGCCTCGCGGAGGCTCCCGCACTTGGCGAGCTTGATGTTGATGCCGTCCACCTGCCCCACGAGCCCGGGAATGTCGCTGGCCACCCGGCATGACTCGTCGGCGATGATCGGGATGTTGGCGGCCATGCGGATGATGCCGAGCCCCTCGAGGTCGGTCGGTACCAGCGGCTGCTCGAGCACCGTCACCCCGAATTCCTCGAGCACGGGCAGCATCCGGATCGTGTGCTTGACGGTCCAGCCGCAGTTGGCGTCCACCCGGATTTCCCGGTCGGTGGCGTCGCGGATGGCCTCCAGCGTCTCGAGGTCGTGTTCACCGCCCAGCTTGATCTTGAGGATCGGGTACTCGGCGGCCTCCTCCACCTTCATCCGGATCCGGTCGGGGGTGTCGATGCCGATGGTGAAGGTGGACATCGGCGCCCTGGCCGGGTCGAGCCCCCACAGCTTGTACACCGGGATGCCGAGCCGCTTGCCCACCAGGTCATGCAGGGCGGCGGACAGGGCGGCACGCGCGGAGGGGTTCCCCTTGAGTGCGGTTTCGAGCCGCCGCTCGGTCTCCTCGAGGTCAAACGGGTCGGCCGGCAGGTGCGGCGCGTAGTTCTGCAGCGTCTGCATCACCGTCTCGGAGGTCTCGCCGTAGAACTTGGTCGGCGCCGCCTCGCCCCAGCCTTCGTGGCCGTCGCCGTCGGTCAGCCGGACCCAGACGGTCTTGTAGTCGCTCTGCCCCCCGCGCGCGATGATGAACGGGTGACGGGTCTGGAGTTCGAGGTATTCGGCCTGGAGTCGCAGCATGGACGGGTCCCGTTGTTGAGGCACGCAAGGCGTACAATACAGAGAAACTAACGACAGCCATCAAACAGAACGAGGGAGGGTCGGAGGTTCTCCGACCCTCCCTCGTCAATGGCTCAAGGGGTGGAACTAGGCCAGCGCCGCCACGAAGGCCGCGACGCCCTTGGCCAGCCGCCCCGGCACATACCCCCCCTCGAGGGTTCCCACGATCGGCACCTCAGGCATCCGCTCCCGCAGCCGCTCGGTGAGGGTCCGGTAGTGCCTCGGCTCCAGCGTGAAGCCGCCCAGCGGGTCCCCCGCCATCGCGTCGAACCCGGCCG
>DAOLIZ010000070.1:0-5086 GCA_035328285.1 Gemmatimonadales bacterium | reverse complement strand
GGCTCCAGCGTGAAGCCGCCCAGCGGGTCCCCCGCCATCGCGTCGAACCCGGCCGACACGATCACCGCGTCCGGGATCCAGTCCCTGGTGGCCGCTTCGACGGCCAGCCAGAGATCCCGCACATACTGCTCCGGCTCCAGCCCCGGCGGCCTCGGCACGTTGAAGATGTTGCCTACACCCCGCTCCGACGCGGCGCCGCTGAACGGCCACCACGGCGACTGGTGCAGCGACACGAACCGCACCTCGGCGTCGTGCTCCACGAGCGCCTGCGTGCCGTTGCCGTGGTGAACATCCCAGTCCACGATCAGCACCCGCCGCCGGCCCAGTGCCTGGAACCGGCGCGCAGCGATCACGGCGTTGTTGACGAGGCAGAACCCCATCACCCGGCCGGCGAACGCATGGTGACCGGGCGGACGCACCGCCGCGAAGGCGTGGCTCGCCCCCGCGTGCCCGCACTCGACCGCGGCCAGCACCGCGCCGAGGGCGCCGAGCATCGCGTCCCAGCTGTGGGCGCTCATCACGGTGTCGGGGTCGAGCGCCATGCCGCCGGCCGCATGGGCCGCGGTCAGCGCGGCGAGGTGCGCCTGGGTATGGACAGTGAGGATGACGTCGGGGCTGGCGGGACGCGCGGTGCGCAGGTCCGCTCCCGGCACCGCCGCCAGCGCCTCGAGGACCGCCTCGATCCGTCGCGGGGCTTCCGGATGGCCGGGCCCCGGATCGTGCAGCACGCAATCGGGATGGCGGTAAACGGCGACGGCCATGACACCCGCCGAAAGGGAGTAAAGGCTACTTGACGGGGCGGCGGCGCTTCGGCAGCACGATCAGCGCGGCGTTGTCGACCACGTTGGCCTGCTCGAGGGACGCCGCCTCGTCGCGCAGCGAGGCGCCGCGGAACTTCACCTCGTAGCCGTTCGGGTCCTTCGTCACATGTGTCATCACGAGCGCCCGCAGCTTCAGCTCGGCCACCGACGCCGTGCCCGGCATCTGCAGCTCCACGGTGTCCCAGGTGTCCTGGACCGTGACCCGCACCAGCATCGCGTCCGCGCTCATGCCGTCACCGCCGCCGGGGTCGGCAGGGTGGAGAGGAACCGCTCCACCGCCTGGTCGAAGAAGAGCGTGGAGGCGCGCACCCGGGTGGCGCCGTCGGCGGCAAAGACCGCCAGGGCGATCTCCTCACCCCCCTGCCCCCGCAGCGTGAGGTAGGCCGGGCCTTCCTCCTCGGGGAACGCCGCCGATTGCGGCATCCGCTGGGCGAAGAACGCCTTGGCGAGCGTGATCACTTCGGGGCCGGACAGCGTGGTCGTCGTCTCGTGCACCATGTTCCGCTCAGCGCTTGAGGATGGTGATGCCGGTGGGCTGCGCCGGCAACGGGGTGGTGCTCACCTTGGTGAGCGTGGTCAGGTCGATCACGTCCACCGCGCCGGGGTCAGCGCCGATGGACTCCTGGGTCACGTAGGCGTAGCGGCTGTCCGGGCTGAACGCCACGCCGTGCACGATCTTCTTGGTGGTGGGGATGCGCGCCGCCTCCGTGAGCGTCGTCGCGTCCACGACGCTCACGCTCTGCGCCTTCTTGTTGGTCACCACCACGTACCGGCCGTCCGGCGACGGCTCCACGTTGTAGGCGCCGGCACCGACGGGCACCTCCCGGCGCATCGTCAGGTCGTCTGTGTCCCACACCTGCAGCGTCCCCTTGTGATTGCAGGCCACGTACAGCGTGCGGTCGTCGGAGGAGAGGCTGACGAAGGTCGGCGCGCACTCGTTGTCCACCGGGGGGGCGGCCGAGGGCGCGCTGGCCGGCGCGGCGTGGTTCATGCCCGCATGACCGGCAGCCGCCGGGGGCATGGCCATCCCGGAGCCGGTGCTGGCCCGGCGGACCACTTCGAGCGTGGCGGGGTCGATCTGCAGCACCTCGTCGCTGTGCATGCAGGAAATCCACACGGCGGCCCCGGCGTGGTTCACCTTCACGCCGTGCGGCATGTCGCAGGCGGGAATGTCGGTGATCGTCATCATGTCCGGGGTGTAGACCGCCGAGACCGAATTGACACGGGGATGGTCGCCGTGGAAGTCGGAGTTGGCCACGAAGGCGAAGTCGCCGTCGGGGGTGACGGAGATGGTGGTGGGGAAGTACTCGAGCTGCGCCCGGCCGACCACCGTGTCGTTGCTCGCGTCGAACCGCCAGAGCGTCCCGTAGGGGGTGCCGTGCGCGATCGAGACGTAGTACCAGCGCTGGTCGGGGGAGACGGTGATGTTGTGCGGGCCGTCGATGTCCGCGGGCATCACGCCCACCGGCACCACATGGTCGACCACCAGGGTGGCGCCCTCCGGCCGGAGCCAGGTGACGATATCCCCGGATTCGCTCACCACCCCGACCCGGTACGACTGGGCGGCGAGTGGCGTCGCGACCAGCAAGAGTCCCAGCACGAGCGAGCCCCGCATTGCATCCCTCCGGCGCGTGAGTACCAGCCCCAAAGTTAACCGCTCCCCACCGGTTCCGCCGACACCGTCCCCCGAAAGGGGACCCGCTGGCGCAAGAGGTTCAGGAGGCCACTGGAGCGCCGGAACACCAGGACGATCTCGCCCGGCGGCGGGTCGGCGACGCCGTCCACGGTCAGGAAGGCGGGAAGCGTCGCCCCGGCGGGCGCCGCCGCCCGATACCGACGGCCATGCCATCCGAACTCGAGGGTCGCCGGGAGCCGGCGGACCACGCGGTCCAGGAAGTAGTCGTCGTCCACCTGGTAGACGTCGTCGGCGATCGCTTCGCCATCCAGGAAGAAGAGGGGATCGAACGCCTCGCCCTCGCTCCGGGCAAAGTTCTCCTCGGCGGCCTCGTCGAACGCTTCCAGGGCCCCCTCGCGGGCGCGCCATTCGAGATGATGCCGCAACTCGTGGGTGAGGGTCTCCCAGGCCTCACCCCGCCAGTCGAAGTCGGGGTCAAGCTCGGCGAGCGCCTGAAAGGAGCCGTGGTAGAGCACGACCCTGCTCTGGATCTCGTCGATGGCGCCGGTCTCCCCGGCATGGAAGGGGATGCAATGGCCCAGCGTGAAGATTTCGGTGCGGGTGGGATGCGGGACGGCGCGAGGGGAGACGGTGATCTCGGAGATCCCGTCCAGAAACTCGGCGGGCACCTCGGCGCTCAACGAGTGGACCAATTGACGAAACGCCCCAAGCTGCATCCTGCCTCCCTGCCCCGCTGCCCCCCTGCCCCGCCCTCAGGCCTGGTCGAGGGCCTGAGCAAGGTCGGCGATCAGGTCCTCGTAGTGCTCCACCCCCACCGACAGCCGCACCATCCCGGCGGTGATGCCCATGCGGGCCTGGTCCGCGGGCGGGATATCGGCGTGGGTCATGGAGCCGGGGTGCTGGGCCAGGGACTCGGTGCCGCCCAGGCTGACGGCGAGCTTCACCATCGTCAGGGCGTTGAGGAACCGGAATGCGCCGGCCTCTCCCCCGTGCACGTCGAACGAGATCATCGACCCGGGCGCCACGCACTGCCGCTGGTAGACGTCGAACATCGGCGATTCCTCGGCGAGATGGCCGAGGTAGTGCACCGCGTCCACCTTCGGATGCTCGGAGAGGAAGTCGGCCACGTAGCGCGCGTTCTTCATCGCCGCCGTCATCCGCATCTTGAGCGTCTCGAGGCTCCGAAGCAGGAGCCAGCCGGTCCACGGGCCCGCCATGGTGCCCATGAAGGTGCGAAGCGTGCGGATCGGCAGCATCACGTCGGCCGCCCCCGACGCGGCACCGGCAATGACGTCGCTGTGCCCCCCGATGAACTTCGTGGCGGAGTAGAGGACCAGGTCGGCGCCGTGCTGGAGGGGATGCTGCCAGACCGGGCCGAGGAAGGTGTTGTCCACCATCACCACCGCGGGGCGGCCGGGGGCCGCCAGGCTGTGCGCCAGGTCGGCGATGCCGCGGATGTCCACGAGCGCGTTGGTGGGATTGGCGGGGGTCTCGAGGAGCGCGGCGGCCACCGGCCGGCCGCCGACCTTGGCCGTCACCTCGGCGGCGAGATCCGCCATCGGAATCCCCGCCTGGAACCCCACGGGAATGACGCCGAGTCGCGGCAGGTAGTGCTTCACGAAGTGGTCGCAGCCGCCGTAGAGCGGCTCGCTGTGGAGCAGCACGTCACCCGGTGTCAGGTAGGCCAGCAGCGAGGTCGTGATGGCGGCCATCCCGCTCTCGAAGACGGCGCACGACTCGGCGTCGTCCCAGAGCGCGAGGCGGCCCTCGAGAATTTCCAGGTCGGGGTTGTTGAGCCGGCTGTAGATCAGCCCCATCTCCTCCCCGCTCCGCTGCTCGCGGAGGCCGTAGGCCACCTCGAAGAAGGCCTTCCCCGCCTCGGCCGACTCGAAGGCGAAGGTGGAGGTCTGGAAGATGGGGCACTTGACCGCCCCCTCGCTGAGCCGCGGGTCGTACCCGTAGCTCATCATGAGACTCTCGGGTCGCAACGGCTTCCCACCGATCGTGCGATGCTTGCTCATCTGTCCGCCCCTGTTGTCGGTGGTCAGCCCTCAGTCCGCTCCTTGAGCCACCCCTTGAGGGTGTCCGCCGCCACCCGGTCCTGCGTCATCGAATCGCGGTGCCGCACCGTCACGGTGCCGTCCTGCAGCGTCTGGCCGTCCACGGTGATGCAGAACGGCGTCCCCGCCTCGTCCATCCGGCGGTACCGGCGACCGACCGCGCCGCTGTCGTCGTAGAACGCCGGGACGTACGGCTTGAGGTCGTGGTAGAGGCGGGTGGCAAACTCCGGCATCCCGTCCTTCTTGACCAGCGGAAAGACGCCCGCCTTGATGGGCGCGATCGCTGGGTGGAACCCGAGGACCACGCGCGTCTCCCCCTCGACCTGCTCCTCGCGATAGGCGTCCACCAGCGTGGTCAGGGTGACGCGGTCGGCCCCGGCCGAGGTCTCGACGATATACGGCACGAACCGCTCGTTGGCGGCCTGGTCGAAGTAGTCGAGCTTCTTGCCCGAGGCGGCCTGGTGCCGCTGGAGGTCGAAGTCGGTGCGGTTGTGGATTCCCTCGATCTCGTTCCAGCCGAAGGGAAACTCGTACTCGATGTCGTACGCCGCCTTGGCGTAGTGGGCCAG
>DAOLIZ010000069.1:0-13780 GCA_035328285.1 Gemmatimonadales bacterium | reverse complement strand
GGGCCCTCGCGCAGGCACCCTGGTCGGCGCGGGGCGACTTCACCGCCCTGCTGGATGCGGTCGCCGAGACACTCGGCGACGCCGCCCGCGAGGCCGCCGGGGTGGAGAGTGTGGCGCCGGTCCCGGCCGCGCTGGTGGGTCGGGAGCCGAGCGGCCTCCTCCAGGCGCAGGCACTGGTGGCGGAGGCCAGGCTGGCCGCACAGGGCAACGTCAATCCGCAGCTCCTGCTCGGGGTGCTCGGCGGCGACCTGGCGGACGTCCTGTGAGCCTCTCGCACCTCGACGCCGAGGGACGGGCCCGGATGGTCGATGTCGGCGGGAAGCCGGTCACCGTTCGAACGGCGACCGCCGAAGGACGGGTCCGGATGTCACGCGAGGCGTTCGACCTGGTGGCCGCGCAGGCCATCAAGAAGGGCGACGTCCTCACGGTGGCCGAGGTGGCGGGCACCATGGCGGCCAAGCGGACCGGGGAACTCATCCCGCTCTGTCACCCGCTGCCGGTGGACCTGGTCGAGGTCCGCGCGACGCTCGCGCCGGAGCTCCCCGGCGTCCACGTCACGACGCGGGTGCGGTGCGAGGGACGCACCGGGGTGGAGATGGAAGCGCTGACCGCGGCGGCGGTGGCCTGCCTCACCGTGTACGACATGGTCAAGGCGGTCGACCGCGGCATGACGATCGACGGTGTGCAGGTGCTGGACAAGACTGGCGGGACGCACGGCGACTGGAAGCGGACGTAATCGCCTTCGGTTGACCGACCCGTCGGCAGACCTTAGTGGAGGATCAACGATTTGTTGACCCGAACGGACCATCAGATCGAACGCAATTCCCCGACACCCCGGCTCATCGTGCGGGGTGGCGTTCTGCTCGGCGCCGGAATCCTGGTGTGCGCGCTGGCCGGTTGGCCGCGGCGCGCGGGCGCCAACGATACCGCCCCCACCCCCTCGGCGGAGTTCATGTCGCGGGAGTTCCGGGATATTTCACAGCGACTCGAGGGCGCGAGCGGCGAAACGGCCCTGCTGAAGCTCCAGCTGGCGCGCACCGACGCCATCTTCGCGTATTCGGCCCAGTACAAGATTCCGGCCGATCTCAGTGCCGCCATCTACGACATCGCCCTCAGCGAGGGGATCGACCCGGCCATGGCCTTCCGGCTGGTGCGCGTGGAGAGCGAGTTCACCCAGCGGGCCCGGAGCCCCATGAACGCCATCGGGCTCACGCAGCTCCGCCTGCCGACGGCGCGGTTCTACATGCCCGACATCACGGAGGCGCAGCTCTTCGACCGCGACGTGAACCTGCGGATCGGCTTCCGGTTCCTGAAGGACCTGCTGGAGCGGTTTGACGGCAACGTCGATCACGCCCTGCTGGCGTACAACCGCGGCCCGACCACCGTGGCCGCCATCCTCGCCCAGGGTGGTGACCCGCGGAACGGGTACGCAAAGAAGGTCCTGAAGGGCGACCTCCGAAACGCCAATGTTCCGGTCACCGTGAACTGACCGCGGGCGCGGCACGAGCATCGAGGGCGGCCGGCAGATCTTGCCGGCCGCCTTTCGTTTGCAGCGACGCGAGGGCGAGCAGGGCGGTCGTGAACACCAGCACCGCGCCGAATTGATGGAGCACGCCCACCGGCACGGGGACCGCAAGCAGCAGGGTCGTGATCCCCAGCCCCACCTGGACGAGGGCGAGGACGGCCAGCCACGCGAACCACCGTCGGGCCCGGTCCGGCAGGGCGACGCCCCTGCTCGATCGCCAGAGCAGCACGGAAAGCAGGGCGACGGTCATCCCGAACAGCCGGTGGTGGAATTGCACGGCAGCCACGTTCTCGAAGGCGTTGAGATACCATGGGGACAGCGCCGAGTAGCCCGGCGGAACCACTCGACCGCCCATCAGGGGAAAGGTGTTCCATGCGCGACCGGCATCGAGCCCGGCCACGAAGGCCCCCGAAATGATCGTGAAGAAGACGAACCCGACGAACCACGCCGTCCGGCGCCGCAGGCGCGCATCCGCCCGCCGATCCAGCACCTCCACCCGGTCGCCCACCCCGAGCAGTTCGGCCGCCGTCCACACCGCGAGCGCGTAGACGACCAGGGCCAGGGCAAGATGCGCGGCAAGCCGGTACTGGCTGACGTCGGTGCGAATGGTGAGGCCACTCTTGACCATGTACCATCCCATCGCGCCCTGCAGGCCGGTCAGCAGGAGGATCCCGCCGATCCGCCACGCCAGCGTCCCGCGCAATTCCCGCCTCCAAAGGAAGTAAAGGAGCGGCAGCGCCAGGGCGAGGCCGACCAGCCGGGCCCAGAGCCGGTGCGAGAACTCCCACAGGTAGATCACCTGGAATTGCGCCAGGGACATGCCGAAGTTGCGCTGCTGGTATTCGGGGATCTGCTGATACCGGCTGAATTCCGCCTCCCAGGCACCCCGGTTGAGCGGGGGAAGGACCCCGGTCACCGGCTTCCACTCGGTGATCGACAAGCCGGACTCGGTCAGGCGGGTCGCGCCGCCGATCAGGACGAGCACCAGCACCGTCAGGGCCCAGAGCGCGAGCCAGGTGCCGATGCGGCGGCGGGCGGAAGCAGGCAGCGGGGCGTCCGGCAAGGGGAGAGCTCCAGAGGAAAGGCCGAGCCGAAATCTAACCGACGCCGGACCTGCCAACGCAAACGGCCGGAGCGTCTGCTCCGGCCGTCCATGCATCGTCCCGCCGGGCCGTCAGGCGCGGGTGCCCGAGCTCTGCAGCCGGAGCTTCTGCCCGACCCTCAACCGGTCGCTGGACAGGCCGTTGATCCGCTTGAGGCTCGAGGCGCTCGTGCCGTACCGCTGCGCGATGCCGGAGAGCGTGTCTCCCTCCCGCACGGTATACACCTTGGCGTTGCGGGTGGGGGCCCGCACCGATCCCTGCGTGGCCGCGATGGCCGCGCGCGTCTCGGCGTTGAACCCGTTCGTCGGGATGACCAGCTGCTGGCCGACCCGGATCATCCCCGACCGCGGGATCTTCGGGTTGGCGTCGCGGATCTCCGAGGTGCTGACATGATACCGCTGCGCGATCCCGGAAATCGTCTCGCCGCTCCGGACGACGTGCGTCTGGTATGCGACCCGCTCCGACGCCGGCAGCTCGGCATACGCCAGCGCCGTCCGCTCGCCGTCGCCCACCGGGACGCGCACCACCGCCGACTTGCCAGGCGGCGTCACCATCCGGATGTACTGGGGGTTGAGCTCGCGGATCTCGGCGAAGGTGGCGCCCGACAAACGGGCGATCACGTCGAGCCCCGTCTGTGTCGGCACTACGATCGAGTCATACGCGAACGGCGGCACCGCCGGCGGGTCGTCGAACCCGTACCTGGTCGGTTCCTTGGCGATGAGCGCCGCGGCGATCAGCTTCGGCACATAGTCCTTCGTCTCGCGGCGGAGGTACCGGGTGTCGTAGAGCCGGAAGAACTCGGCGTCATTGTTCGCTTCATCCTCGTCGCTCAGATCGCTGGTCGTGTCCGTCGTGCTGACCGCGCTCGCCGGCAGGCCGCGCAGGCCGCGTGACACCTTGCCGGCACCGGCGTTGTACGCGGCGGCGGCCAGGTAGATCGAGCCGAAGCGCTCCTGCAGGTCGTTCAGGTGCCGGGCCGCGGCGGCGGTCGACTTGACGGGGTCGCGCCGTTCGTCGACGTAGGTATTCACCTGGAGGCCGTACATGCGTCCGGTGCCCTTCATGAACTGCCACATCCCCGTGGCGCGGGCCCGGCTGACCGCGGAGTTCGAATACCCGCTCTCGATCAGCGCCAGGTACACCATGTCCTCAGGCACGCCGTTGAGCTGCATCTGCTCGCGGATCATCGCCTCGTACCGGGGGAGGCGGGTGAGCCAGATGGCCATGCGTTCGCGACCGGGCCCCTGGAAGAAGTCGAGGTAGTACTGGACGCGATCGTGGGAAGCGTAGGTCTCGACGTCGATGTCCCAGGACGTGACGACGTCGAGGTCATCCGCGCCGCCGGCGTGGGAGGTGGCCGGCTCGGCATTCGAATCGGGGGAGGCGACGTCGAGCGCCGCCAGCACCGCCGCATCGGCGGCCGAGTCGGCCGCCACAATGGAGCGGGCGAGGCTGTCCACATCGCGCTCGAGACCCACGGGAGCTGCAGCCGTGAGGACGACGGTGGTCGACGGTTCGGGAGCGGCGATCGAAACCGCCTGGTCCACCGGCGAAGGTGCAACCACAGGCGCGCGACCGCTGCTGCAGGCGGTTGCGGCCAGGAGGAAGACGAAGAGCGATGTTCGATGCACGCGATAAGGCTCCTTGAGCGCCACGCCACGGCGTGTCACTCCCAGGGCGATTCTCGGTCTGGGACAACTCAGCCACCCTTGGGTTCCAGCCAAACCTATGCCGCATCGGGAGGCAAGACAAACTCGTAACGCAAGGCGTTGTCCAACAACGGCTTACGTAGTCCCATGGCGGCCGGTGCTGCGGCGGGCCTGACGATGGCGCTTCCCGGGAATCATGCAGGGAGCCCGGGTGGGATGGCGGGACCCGAACCAGATGCCTGGAACAGCCCCAGGGTCGCGCCCCTCAGTCGACGAAGTAGCGGTTGCCCAGGAGGCGGTTGGTGGCATTCAGCACCGCCAGGGCGGCGGCACGCGTTGGCTCCTCTTCCGTGAGGACGGACCCGACGACTCGCTTGGGCACCCCCTCGCCGCGGGTCGCCAGCGAAACGATCACCACGGTCGCGTCGAAGGCCCGGATCGCCTTGACGCCGAGGCACTCGAAGCTCAGCTCGCCTTCGACCGATTGGGTGAGCGCACTGATGCAGGCCTGTGCCGCACAGCGCAGCTCGCCCGCCTGCGATGCCAGTCCCTGGGCATCGCCCTCGTACCGGGCCCCGGCGGGACCGGTCAGGACCACCGCCGCGCTGCACCGTCCACTCGGAAGGCGCTCCATGCGAAACTCGGCAAAACGCAGGCGCGGATGGGTATCAGGCATGAGGTCTCTTGAGAGTGTGGCGCGGAGCAGATACACTCCCCGTCATGAAACCATTGTCACTGCTGCTCTTAGCGGTGCCGCTGCTGACCTCGCCCGCGGCCGCCCAGATTTCCCAGGGACTCCGGAGCAACTTGGAGGCCGAATCCCCGCCGGCGGGGGCCGAGGTGGGGTTGGCCCTGATCGACCTGGCCAGTGGGGACTCGCTCTGGATCAACGCCCGGTGGCGGGTTCACGCCGCCAGTACCATGAAGGTACCCGTCCTCATCGAACTCGCCCAGCGGGTGGACGCGGGCGGCTTTGGCTGGGACTGGCCGCTGCTGGTCAAGAACGAATTCCACTCCATCGTGGACGGCTCGACCTTCGCGCTGCTGATTCCCGACGACTCCGAGAAGACCCTCTTCGCCCGCGAAGGCGAGCTGGTCCCGGCCCGGGAGCTGGCCAGGCTGATGATCACCTGGAGCAGCAACTTCGCGACCAACCTGCTGGTGGACCAGCTCGGGGCACCGCGGATCCAGGCGACCGCTCGCCGGCTGGGCGCGGATTCGATCGTCGTCCTGCGCGGCGTCGAGGACCAGAAGGCCTTCGACCGCGGCCTCAGCAACACCACGACGGCGCGGGACCTGGCCGTCCTGCTCGCGTCCATCGCGCAGGGACAGGCGGCCTCGGACTCCTCCACCGCCATCATGCTCGACATCCTGACCCACCAGGTGTTCCGCGACGGGATTCCGGCCGGCGTGCCGCCGGGCACGCGGATCGCCAGCAAGACCGGCGGCATCACGGGCATCAACCACGATGCCGCCGTCATCTATCCACCGGGTCGTCCCCCCTACGTCCTGGTCATCCTGACCCGGGGGTTCGAGCGGCCCGCCGACGCCGAGGCGTACATGGCGAAGATTTCGGCCGAGGTGTGGGCGAGCCTGGTCGGGCCCTAGACGGAGTCGAAGCGAACTTCGAGCTGACGGCCGGGCTCCTCCGGGGGGCGCACCACGTCGACTTCGAGGCGCGGCCGGCCGGCCTCGTCCGTTTCCACCGTGAGCACCATCATCAGGCCGTCCACCGTCTCCAGGCGAAGCTGGCGGAGGTCGGAGCGCATGATCGCGGCGGCCACCGACTTGCCGCGGAGCGCCGCGAGGGAGTCGGCGATACGGCGTAGGTCCTGAAACGACACCTGCGTCATGAGTCTGCCCCGCTAGCCGAGGTGTTCGGACAGGATGGCCGTCAGGCGGTCGGCGGGGATGCGATCAGCCTGACTGTAGAGGGCCGACCGGGAGGTCGACTCGAGCGGATAGGGAGCCCAGAACGCGCGCGCCTCGGGCTCCGCGGCGCGGAACGACAACACCAGCCGCCAGTGCGCGGTATTGGCTGTCCGTTCGGCGGCGAACGAAACCTTCCAGGTGATGTCGCCGTGCTCGACGACGCGCCAGGACATGCGATCTCCTCTTGGGACTCTCCGGCGAATATGCGCCGCCGGAGGACGAGGTCAAGGGCTCGGCGTCACCCGCGGGTGAGCGCCCTGAACCGGTCCATCAACGTGCGCGTCACGGGGCCGATCGGCCCCGCCCCGATCTGACGCCCATCCAGCGACCGGATCGGGGCGATTTCCGCGGCGGTGCCGGTCAGGAAGGCCTCGTCGGCCGTGTACACATCGTAGCGGTTGATCGGTTCTTCCCGCACGGTCAATCCGGCTTCGGCGGCCAGTTCGATGACAATGTCGCGCGTCACGCCGCGAAGGATGCCGGTCCACGCCGGCGGCGTCGTCACCACCCCGCGCCGGACGACGAAGATGTTCATCCCTGACGCCTCCGCCACATAGCCGGTCCGGTCGAGCATCAGCACCTCGTCCATCTGGGCCTGGATGCCCTCAAGCTTGGCCATGATGTGCGGCAGGTAGTTCAGCGACTTGACCCGCGGGGAGAGCGCCTCCCGGTTCGGCATGGGGGTGGCCGCGCCGATCATCGCGAGGCCCTTCTCATATCGCTCCGCCGGCCAGATCCGGATGGTGTCGAAGATGATGATCGCCGTCGGATGCGGGCAACTCCGGGGGTCGAGGCCGAGGTCGCCCATCCCGCGCGTCACGATGTGCCGCAGGTAGCCCTCCGTGATCCCCGCGCGATTGACCCCCTCGATCGTCACCCTCGCCATCTCGTCCCGCGGGATCGGTACCGTGAGCCAGATGGCCTGCGCCGAGTCGTAGAGCCGCTCGAGGTGCTCGTCCATCCGGAACGGTTTGCCCCCGTATACCCGCATCCCCTCGAAGACGCCGTCGCCATAGAGCAGGCCGTGGTCGTACACCGAGACCTTGGCGGTCTCGCGGTCGTGCCATTGTCCGTTGATCCAGATGAGGCTCATGCGGAGTCCAGGGTCAGAAGAGGAAGCGCCGGGGGCGACTCGGAAAGGTAACCGAAACGTTCAGAGGAGCGAGTCGCCGAGCCGGGCGGTGTTCTGCGCCACCCGAAGCCACAACGGCCGTTGCGCCCAGGCATCTGCGGTCAGTTCGGTCGAGTCCGCAAAGTAGCGCGCCTGCACCACCCGCATGGCCGCGACGACCGCGGGGTCGTAGACCAGCAGCGCCACCTCGGCGTTGAGGGCGAAGGAGCGGATGTCCATGTTCACCGACCCGACGATGGCGAGGTCGTCGTCGATGGTGACGTGCTTCGCATGGAGAAAATGGGGACGGTAGAGGTGGATCCGGACGCCGGCCGCGAGCAGCCCATCGAAGTACGATCGCTGGGCCAGGCCCATCACCCACTTGTCCACCGGATTGGCCACCACGAGCCGCACCTCGACACCCCGACGCACCGCGGTGCGGAGCGCCTGCAGAAAGGGCTCATCCGGCACGAAGTAGGGGGTGGTCAGGACGATGCTGCTGCGGGCACGGTGAAAGAGGTGGACCAGCAGCTCCTGCGCATTCTCCCGCTCGTAGCCCGGCCCGCTGGGCAGGACCTGGGCGCGGGAGGTTCCTGTCGGCACCGGCATCTCGATGGCGTCCGGGTCCGCGGGGAGCTCGCCGGTCTCGAAGAACCAGTCCTGCAGGAACACCGCCTGGAGCTGAATCACCACGGGCCCCGTCACGCGGACGACAAGCTCCTCGTTGGGGTACCCCGGCACGAATTCCGGATTCACCAGGTTCTGGGAACCGGTGAAGGCGATCCGGTTATCGATCACCGCCACCTTCCGGTGGTTGCGCAGGTCGAAGCGGGCGGCATTCCGGCGAAACATGCCCGCAGGCAGGACTTCACGGGCGGGAATTCCGGCGGCCCGCAGCCGGGTAAGCAGCGCCTTGAGCGCGAACTTGCGCGAGCCCACGGCATCCACGAGGACACGGCACTCCGCGCCGCGCGCCCGGGCCCGCAGCAGGGCCTGGACCACCTGGCCGCCCCGGTCGTCATCGGCGAAGATGTAGTACAGCAGGTGCACGCTGTGCCGCGCGCCGTCGATCGCCTCCACGAGCCGATGGAGGGACCGGTCGTAGTCCGGGAGGAGCTCCACGGTGTTGCCTTCGAGGACCCGGAAATCGCCGAGGGCCCGGACCAGGTCGGGGACGGGGCCAAGGCTGGGCGAGGCCGGCGCGGCGAGCGGGTGCCGCTCCTGCCATGCCAGGATCATTCCCGATACCTCGCGCTGGCGCGCGAGGCGCCAGGCCGGGAGCTTGATCCGTCCGATGAAGGCGTACAGCAGGAATCCCGGCCACGGGAGGAGGAAGATGAGCAGCAGCCAGGTGCGGGCGGCGGCCGGGCTCCGGCGCTGCGGCACGTACACCAGCATGACAAACCGGATGGCCCACTCACTCAGGACGTACAGGAAGGCAATCGATGGGTGCATTGCGTCCGCGGGTGGGGAGGACCTGGTCGGGAAGGACCGCAGTGAGGGCGCTGGGGATCGAACCCAGAACCTACGGGTTAAAAGCCCGTTGCTCTAGCCAGTTGAGCTACGCCCCCGACCGCCGGAAACCTTGCACCCGAGGGGGCGGGATTCAAGGGGTTGCATGGGCGGGGATCGGGCGTAGGTTCGCCGCGTCCCGATCGTGGAGTCTCCCATGCTTCGCCACCTGCCCGCCACGCTCGCCGGCCTGGCGCTCCTGACCCCCCCGGTCGCCCTCCCGGCACAGAACGTCTGGCTCAGCCCGACGCCGCCCCCGGCCATTCGCATCGTCCGGGAAACCGCCCGGTTCGGTACCGCCGCCAAACACCTCGCCAACGAGCGCGCCTGGGTCGCGGCGCTGCAATCGAAGAAGGTGCCGTACAGCTACGTCGGGACGGTGGCGGCTTCGGGCTCGCCGCAATTCTGGTTCATCGGCGGCGCCGCGGACTTTGCGAGCCTCGAGCTGCTCGACGAGAGCTACCAGGGGGACAAGTCGCTCGCCCGGCAGCTCGACACGCTGATGGCGCGGGAAGCGGCGTTCGTCACCGACGCGCAGACGACACTTGCCGCCTATCGCGCCGACCTGAGCTACCGGCCGGTCTTCATCACGCCGGAAACCCGGCATTTCTGGGTCAGCACGTTCACGGTGCGGCCCGGCCAGGACGCGGCGTTCGCAGCCATGCTGACGACTTATGTCGCGGCATACGGGGCGGCAGGCATCGCCACGCCGTGGGTCACCTACGAGCTGGTGGCAGGAGGCACCTCGCCGACCTATCTCCTCCTCGTGCCGATGAATTCGTACGCGGATCTCGACCGGGACCTGGGCGACCGGTCGGCCGTCGGCGCTCGGATCACCTCGCCGGAAACGATCGCCGCCCAGTTCGCCGCGTCGACCGCGCAGGTCGAGACCCAGGTGCTCACCATCAGCCCGCAGATCAGCTATGTCCCGATTGACTTTGCGAAGCAGGACAAGTCGTTCTGGACGGCCAAGTAGGAAGGCCCAGGCCGCTGACCGGTCGGAAGCTCCGGCGGTGATGGTCGGTGGGACCGAGACCCGCAATGGCCGCCAGGTGTTCCGCGCTTCCATAGCCGCTGTTCCGTTCCCACCCATATCCCCGGTGCCGGCACGCGAGCCGGTCCATCAGTCGGTCGCGGACCGTCTTGGCGATGATGCCGGCTGCCGCAATGGTGTGGCAATCGGCGTCGCCGTCGACCAGGGCATCGTGTGCAAGCCCGATTTCCGGCATGCGAAGGCCGTCGATGAGCAGGGGGGGCAGCGGGGCAGCGGGGCAGTGGGGCAGAACCTTGAGAATCGCACGGCGCATGGCCAGTGCAGTCGCCACGCGAATGTTCAGCGTGTCAATTTCGCGGACCGAGGCCCCCCCGACGCCGATGGCGAGGGCGGCGGCCCGGATCTGGAGCGCGAGGGCCTCCCGCCGGGCCGCTGAGAGGGTCTTGCTGTCCCGCACGCCGTCGAGCATGGGCGCGCCCCGGGGAAAGACGACGGCCGCGGCCACCACTGGACCAGCCAGGGGACCGCGGCCTGCTTCATCGACTCCCACCAGCACCTGCCCGTCGGCCCAGACCGCCGCTTCGCGGTCCAGCGTGGGGCGACGGGCCGCCACGCGGTCAGTCCTCGCGCTTCTCCCGGATGCGCGCGGCCTTGCCGCTCAGCGCGCGGAGATAATAGAGCTTGGCCCGGCGGACCCGGCCGCGGCGCACGAGGTCGATCGAGGCGATGATCGGGCTCTGGACCGGGAAGATCCGCTCCACGCCGACGCCGGCCGACACCTTGCGCACGGTGAAGTTTTCCTGGGCCCCGCCGCCGCGCCGGGAGATCACGACCCCCTCGAACGCCTGCAGCCGCTCCTTGTCGCCCTCGCGGACGCGCACCATGACCCGTACGGTATCCCCGGCGTCGAACGCGGGGAGATCGGTGCGCGGGGTCCCGCGCGTCAACGCATCCATCCGTTCCATCGTCATTCTCCTGAGTGGCGGCCCCGTGGGCCCCGTTCGGCGTCCTGCCGCTAGTCGTCCGACGCGAGGTGCGCCTGCCAGAGATCGGGCCGGCGCTCGCGAGTCAGTGTGTCCGCCTGTTCCTTCCGCCACGCGGCGATTTTCGCGTGGTCGCCGGAGCGCAACACCTCCGGGACTGCCAGCCCCCTGTACTCCGGTGGCCGGGTATAGCTCGGCGGGCTCAACAGCCCGTCGTAATGCGAATCCGTGCTGGCCGACTCGTGGTCTCCCAGCGCGCCGGGGAGCAGCCGCACCACCGCGTCGAGGACGCAGAGGGCCGCCGGCTCGCCGCCCGTCAGCACGAAGTCGCCGATCGACACCTCGTCGGTGGCCAGGTGATCCGCCACGCGCTGGTCGACGTCCTTGTAGTGCCCGCAGAGCAGCGTCAGCTCCGGCGCCAGCGACCATCGGACGGCGTCTGCGTGGGCAAACCGCCTGCCCCGCGCCGAGAGCAGCACCACCGGTCCGCGGAGCGGGCCGAGCGACTCCACCGCCTCGAAGAACGGCTCCGGCTTCAGCACCATCCCGGCCCCGCCACCGAAGGCGTAGTCGTCCACGGTGTGGTGCCGGTCGTGGGTGAAGTCCCGGAGCTGCACCGTCCGAAACTCGACCCGCCCGTCGGCGCGCGCCCGCCCGATGATCGACGCGTCGAACCAGGGGGCGAACAGCTCGGGAAAGAGGGTGACCACGTTGATGCGGAGCGGCTCAGCCATCGAGCAGTCCCTCCGGCGGCGCCACGACCAGCCGGCGCGCCGCGCGGTCCACGTGCTTCACGAACTCTTTCCGGTACGGCAGCAGGAACTCCCGCCTGGGGCCCTGCACTTCGATGACCAGCCCGGCCGCCGTTTCGTAGTACCCGGTGACCAGCCCGACCGGGGTGTCGTCCTCCAGCCGGACGGCAAAGCCGTCGAGTTCGTGGAGGTAGACTTCCCCTTCCTCCAGCGGCGTCGCCTCGGCCGCCGGCACCGCCAGGAAGCCGTCCCGGAACGGGTCCAGCCCGGCACGCTCCTCGATGCCCACAAACTTCACCAGCCATTCCCGGTGGTACGCCCGGCCCCGTTCGACCGTCAGCGGGCTCCGGATCACCGCACCGGCCAGGTCAACCGCCCAGAGCGTCTGCCCGGCCGCGAAAACCCGTGCCGGATCGTCGGTCAGCGGAAAGACCGTGCACTCCCCCTTCAGTCCGTGCGGCCTGCGAAACCGCCCGACCACCAGGTGGCGGGCGCCTTCCGTCATCAGGCCGTCGGTGTCTTGAAGAGCCCGGCCTTCCGCAGGATCGAGTTCACCGTTTCCGAGGCCGTGGCGCCCTTGTCGAGCCAGGCGCGCGCCTTCTCGGCGTCGACGGTGATCTGGTCCGCCTCCAGCTTGGCCTTCGGCGAATAGCTGCCGATGACGTCGATGAAGCGGCCGTCGCGCGGCGCCGTCTTCTCGGCGACCACGATGCGGTAGATCGGGAGCTTCTTCCGCCCGACCCGGCGGAGACGAATGCGAGTTGCCATGGTTCGATCCCTTGGGTTACGTGCTCAGCCGGGAAACCCGCGCCCGAAGGGCATGCGAGCGCCGGGTTTGCCTGCCGACTTCATGTACTTCTGCATCTGCTTGAACTGCGCCATCAACTGGTTGACTTCCTGCACGGTCCGGCCACTCCCGCGGGCAATCCGGCTCCGCCGAGACCCGTTGAGCAGGTCGGGGTTCCGCCGCTCCTTCGGGGTCATCGAGAGCACGATGGCCTCCACGTGCTTCAGCCGGTCCTCGCCCACGTCGGCCTGCTTGAGCATCTGGGCGTTCACGCCCGGCAGCATGCCCAGCACATTCTTGAGCGGTCCGAGCTTCTGCATCTGGCGCATGGCCGACAGGAAGTCCTGCAGGTCCATGCCCCGCTTCGACACCGCCTTCTTGGCGAGCCGGCTCGACTCCTCCTCGTCCAGGGAGGACTGCGCCTTTTCCACCAGGCTCAGGACGTCGCCCTGCTGGAGGATCCGGCCCGCCATCCGCTCGGGGATGAAGGGCTCCAGCGCGTCGAGCTTTTCGCCGACGCCGATGTACTTGATCGGCGCCTTGGTCACTCCGTAGATGGAGAGGGCCGCGCCACCGCGGGCGTCGCCGTCCATCTTGGTGAGGATCACCCCGGTGATCCCCAGCGCCTCGTGAAATCCGCCGGCGATCCGGACCGCGTCCTGTCCGGTCATCCCGTCGGCCACGAGCAGAATTTCATGGGGCTGGATCGCGGCCTTGAGCCGCGCCAGCTCTTCCATCATCTCGCTGTCGATCTGCAGCCGGCCCGCGGTGTCGACCAGGACCGTCCGCGCCCGGGCCTTGCCCGCCGCCTCGATCCCGCGCCGCACGATTCCCACCACGTCGGTGACACCGGGCTCCGCGTGCACGCCGACACCCGCCTGCCCCGCCACCGTCACCAGCTGGTCGACGGCGGCCGGACGGTAGACGTCGGCGGCCACCAGGAACGGCGCCTTCTGCTCCAGCTTCAGGCGCTTCGCGAGCTTGCCGGCGGTGGTCGTCTTGCCGGATCCCTGCAGCCCGACGATCAGGACGACCGTCGGCGGCACGGACGCGAAGGCGATCGGCGCCTGCTTCTCGCCGAGCAACGCGACCAGCTCGTCGTAGACGATCTTGACGACCTGCTGACCGGGGCGCACCGACTTGAGCGCCTCGGCGCCGACCGCGCGCGCCTGCACCCGCTCGAGAAATTCCCGCGTGAGGTCGAAACTGACGTCGGCCTCGAGCAGCACCCGCCGGACTTCGCGGAGCCCTTCCTTGACGGCATCCTCCGTCAGGACGCCACGACCCGCCAATCGGCGGAGCGTGTCGGACAGTTTGGAGGAAAGCTCGTCGAACATAAGCCCTGAAACGTAAGCGGATTAAGGGGTTGAGGCAATGGGGAGGCAGGGAGGCAGGGAGGCAGGGAGGCAGGGAGGCAGGGAGGCAGGGAGGC
>DAOLIZ010000068.1:0-13926 GCA_035328285.1 Gemmatimonadales bacterium | reverse complement strand
TGGCTCCCGCCGTCCTGACGGGCGAGCGGGTCACGACCCGCGCCGCCATCGCCGGGGCCGGCATCTTCCTCGGCCTGGCAATGGTCATCCTGGGAGAGCGAACCCAGAACCGGTCGGTCCCGGCCCCCGTCCTGCCGGGTGAGTAGCAGAGCACCCCAAACTTCTTTGCGGCCTTTGCGCCTCTTTGCGCCTTTGCGTTGAAAAGCTGTTACCGCAAAGACGCAAGGAGGCGCAAAGCGCTCCGCCGGGATTCAGGTGAGGTCGGGAACGCCACGACAACTGCCTTAACATGTTACACAACAACAACTTAAATTCGCGATCATGGCGTTTCGGCGGTGTCCCTCATTGAAACCTTTTTGAGGGCTCCGGCGTATCCTCCCTTATGAACGCCCCTCAGACATCTCATCCGACGCCCCTGCCGTCCGTCTTTTCTCCCCTCGCCAAGGCGTTGCTGGACGGCTTTAGCGAGGGAGTTGTCGTGTTCGACGCCGCCGGGCGGGTCCTCTATGCCAACAATCAGGCCAGGGCGCAGCTCGAAGGCGACACCGACCTCGGGACCGAAACCGCCGAAGACCTGCAGCCGAGGCTCGCGGCGCTCGGTGGTCGGATCCGACCGCTCCGGGTAGGTACCCTGGAACTCGGTGAAGCGCTCTTCCTGCCGCCGGTCGAAGGCCCGACCACGCTGGCCGCCCGTGAAAAGGATGCAATCGTCGCCTCGCTCGATGCGCACGGGTGGAAGCTGGCCGAGACGGCGAAGAGCCTCGGGATCAGTCGCACCACCCTCTGGCGCCGGCTGAAGGCCTACGGCCTCCATCGTGACGGACGGAGCCGATGGGCCTCGGCCTCCTAGTCGCCGCGGTCGCACTCTCCGCCTCCGCTGGCCCCGCTGATTCCATCGCAGTTCCCGCAGACACGCTTCCGACCTATGCCTCCGAGGCGACGCGTGCGCTCGTCGCGCGCGCCCAGGAACGCCACGCCGCCGACGACACCACCGTCTCCGACTACACTGCCAGGCTGCGCTATCGGGTCTCCTTCTCCCTCGGCAAGCGCAAGTGGGCGCGCATGCCGACCTACGCCGTGGAGGAGCAGGAGGGGACGGTGCACTGGCAGGCGCCGAACGACCTCCGGCTCGACATCCTCGGCCGCCGGACGGCGAGCCGGTCGAAGGACATCACCCTCTCCAGCGACTTCAGCCGGCCCTGGTTCGTGCCACGGGGACTGGGCGACTCCGTCCGCATCTTCGGCAACGACTTTCCGACGCGCGCCGCGCTGCACCCGCTGGCCGCCGACGGACCGGAGTGGTATCGCTACGAGCTGACCGACAGCATCGCGCTCAGCACCGCCAGGGGCACGACGGTCCGGCTCTATGCGATCGAGGTGGTGCCCTCACGGCCGGGGCCTTCCCTGGTGGCGGGGACGATCTGGATCGACTCCGCCTCCGCGCAGGTGGCGCGTTTCACGTTCCGGTACGTGGGCACCGCGCTTTGGGTGGATCGCGACGACCCCGATCCCGATCTGGACGCCATCGGCGGTGCCAAGAAGGCCAATGCCTTCATCAACCGGATCCTCACTGTCGACTCCGACCTGGAGTACGGCCTCCAGGACGAGAAGTACTGGATGCCGTCGCGCCAGGTGCTCTCGGGGACCCTGCAGATCCCGATCATCAGCGATATCGTCATTCCCTTCGAGGCGATCACCACCTTTTGGGACTACGACATCAACCGCGGCCAGCCCGTGGTGTTCGAGACGCCGCCGCCCGACTCGGGCGCCAAGCGGACGATGGACCGGGAGTCCGATTCCCTGGAGGCGGTTGTCCGCTCCGGGAAGTGGGCCAACGGGCGATACGAGGTGCATCGCCCCCCCGTGGATTCGCTGAAGCGCTACGCCGCATGGGGTGATTCGCTCACGCTGAATCTCAATCCGCAGGAGGATCAGCAGGTGCGCGACGTGCAGGCGCAGCTCGCCCAGCTGACGGAGGAACTGCCGAATGACATCACCGGGATCAAGCCGGGCGGCGTCAACTACGAGGCGTTCGCCGACATCTTTCGCTACAACCGCGTGCAGGGACCCTCGCTCGGCTATGGCTATGCGCACGACGTGCCGGGGTGGAAGTTCACCCGGGCGCAGGGCACGCTGCGCTTCGGCTTTTCTGACGCGCGGCTGACCGGCCAGCTGGGCCTGATCCGCGAGGCGCCCTCGGGGCGGTGGCGGCTCGAGGGCTACCGGGCGATCGACGAGGTCGAGCCGTTCTTCAAGGTGAACACCTTCGGCAACACGCTGAATGGCGTGTTCGCCGCCCACGACGACGCCGACTACTACCTGGCGCAGGGCGGGCGGATCGGCTACGAGACGTCGGTGGGACGGGGGCTCGAGCTCGACGTGCGGACACGGTTCGAGGACCAGCAGAGCGTGGAGACCGACGCCACCAGCGCCATCAACGATTTCCTCGGCGGGAGCGGCGACTTCCCGGCCAATACGCCCGTGACCGAGGGGTTCTTCGTGGGGCTCACGGCCACGCTGAGCGGGGTGGCGGGCACCGGCACCTGGCGGATCGGCGCCGAGGGGCTCGGGGGCGAGAACGGGACGACGGGGCGGTTCATGGCCGAGATTCGGCAGCGGGCCTTCGGCATGCGTGGCGTCACCATCACGGGGCGCGGCGGCGTGGCCACGAATGATCCACTTCCCCAGATGGCCTTTCGACTCGGCGGGCTGGAGACGGTGCGCGGCTTCAACTACGGGACGTACCAGGGTCAGGCCTTCTGGTCGGTGCAGGGAGACTGGACCCCGTTCAAGGGTCAGGTCAGGCCGGTGGTCTTTGCCGATGTGGGGCAGGCTGGCGACCTGGGCAGCGTACTCTCCCAGAAGCCGCTGGTCGGTGTCGGCGCCGGCCTCTCGTTCTTCAACGGGATCGTCCGGTTCGACTTCAGCGTCCCGCTGCAGGGGCCGGCGAGCGGATTGAGGTTTGACATCCAGTTCGGGGCGCCGCGCTAGCCTGCCTCACCCCCTGTCCCCCTCTCCAGCATCTGGAGAGGGGGGACCCCCGGCTAGCTTCCTTCCCCGCTGCCCCGCTGCCCCGCTTCCCCGCTATCTTTTCCCCATGCCCAAGCCCTTCATTATCGAAGAATACGTCCGCTGGTCCGACGTCGACTTCGCCGGCATCATTTTCTACGGCTCCTACGTCCGGTTCTTCGAGCTGGCCGAGACGGAGCTCTTCCGCGCCGCCGGGCTTCCGTTCGGCACCGTCTTCGACAAGTACGACGTCTTCCTTCCCCGGGTACAGGTGCACACCGAGTTCCACTCCCCTCCCCGCCTCGACGACCATCTGGC
This sequence comes from Gemmatimonadales bacterium, assembly GCA_035328285.1. Taxonomy (GTDB): domain Bacteria; phylum Gemmatimonadota; class Gemmatimonadetes; order Gemmatimonadales; family GWC2-71-9; genus SPDF01. The sequence goes on along the minus strand of DAOLIZ010000068.1, from coordinate 10,599 downwards.
CGTCGCGGTCTACATCGGGCGGGTGGGCCGCACCTCGATGACAATCGAATTCGAGGTCATCCGGCGGCCCGATGGGACCCACTGCGCCGACGGGCACATGGTGCTGGTCTGCGTGGACCGCAAGGAACTCAAGCCCTGCCCGATTCCGGAAGGGTTCATCACCCAGCTCGCGCCCTACACCATGGCGCGTGCCGAGGCGCGGCGGCAACTCGGCATCCCGGAGCGCACGGCGTGAAGCTCGCCGGAGTCTCCGCGCTGGTCCTCTGTGTCGCCGCCGGGTGCAACCCGCTGGGAGGGGACGGTCGGCTGACGGCTCGCTGGACCGCCTCGGGCGATACCAGTACCGCCACGCTCACCGCGCCGGTGACGGGGCGGTGGTGCGTGGGACCGAGCCGGCTCGACCTGCGTGCCGTCGCCGGTGACACCGGCCTCGGCCTCGTGATCTATCCCTCCGACAGCTCGGCCATGGAAGGGGAATACCTCGTCCTGGCTCCGGGCGGTCGGCTGCAGGTCCGGCCGAGCGCCGCGGTGGCGCTTCGGTGGGTGGGGAAGGTGATGGTGCAGGGGTGGTGGGGGGACTCCGGGTTGGTGACGCTGGCCGGGGGCCGGGTACGTGGGCTGTCGGGGCGGGGCGCGGCGCGTCTCGTTTCGGGGCTCGGCCCCGACTCGGTGACCACGCTCGAATTCGAGTTCAGCGGTGTACGGGTCCGCAACGACACGCTGTGCGACGCGCCGGAGCGCCCAGCGGCCATTCCGATCGACACGACGGGAACTCCCCCGGCGCCGGGGGTAAATTAAGAGATGGATCAGACCTATTTCCGGAAGGGCTTCGGCCTCAAGAAGGACATCCAGGGGACGCTCACCTCCGATTATGCGAGCGGTGTGGTGGACGCGTTCCTCAAGGGCGGCCACACCCTCGTCGCGGGTCCGCTGACGTTTCGGCTCGCGAAGGAGTTCGGCTTCTGCTACGGCGTGGACCGGGCGGTCGAGTACGCCTACGAGACCAGGGCCAAGTTCCCGGGGCGGCCGATCGCGCTGGTGGGCGAGATCATCCACAACCCACACGTCAACGCCCGGCTGCGGCAGATGGAGGTCCGGTTCCTCGAGCATGGCGCCGACGGTGAGTTCGACTTTTCCGGGGTGTCGGCGGAGGATGTGGTGATCATGCCGGCCTTTGGCGTCACGATCCGCGACTTCGAGCGGCTCCGGGCGATCGGCTGCGTGCTGGTGGACACCACCTGCGGTTCGGTGCTCAACGTCTGGAAGCGGGTCGACTCCTACGCGCGGGACGGGTTTACCGCGATCATCCACGGCAAGAGCTACCACGAGGAGACGAAGGCCACGGCGAGCCAGGTCACCAAGCATCCCGGTGGTCGGTACCTCGTCGTGTACGACATGGACGAGGCGCGGCTGGTGTGCGACTTCATCGAGGGCCGGGGCGACGCCGCGGCACTGGCCGAGCGGTTCGCGGGGAAGACCTCGCCGGGGTTTGATTTTGCGACGGACCTGCAGCGGGTGGGGATCGCCAACCAGACCACGATGCTCGCGGGGGAGTCGCTGGCCATCGCGGCGGAGTTCGGGGCGAGCATGGCGCGCCGCTACGGCGAAGCGCACCGGGACGAGCACTTCCGCAGTTTCGACACCATCTGTTCCGCGACGCAGGAGCGGCAGGACGCGGTGCTCGCGCTGCTCGAGGAGCCGCTCGACCTGATGGTGGTGGTGGGCGGCTACAACTCGAGCAACACCTGCAACCTGGCGGCCATCTGCGCGGCAAAGGGTGTGCGGACGGTGCACATCGAGGATGCCGACTGCATCGACGTGGAGGCGGGGGCCGTGCGGCACCAGCCGATCCGGACCAAGGTGGAGGAACGGCTCGAAGGGTGGCTCTCCGGTGTGCGGCGGGTAGGCCTGACCGCGGGCGCCTCCACCCCCAACAACAAGATCGGTGAAACCGTCGTGCGGATCTGCGAGAGCGCGGGGGTCATCTCCGAACTGCGCGCGGTGTTGTCGCCGGAGCGCTGATGTGACCGTCCGCCAGCTCTCCCTCGGCGGCATCCCCGCCGTCTCCCTCTCCAACGACCTGCTCGAGCTGGTGATCGCGCCCACCCTTGGCATGAAGATCACCAACCTGCGCCGCCGGCGGGGTCGCGAGTGGCTCTGGCGCAACCCCGCCATTCCCTACGCGCCCGGCGTCCCCGGCAGTTCGTACGTGGAGACCGCCGACAGCGGCGGCTGGGACGAGTGCTTTCCGACCATCCTCCCTTCGCGTATTCCAGGTGCTCCTCCCGAAACGCCCCCGCTTCCCGATCATGGTGAGCTCTGGTCTGCCCGCTGGGAATCCCGGATCTATGAGCACGCGGAGGGGACGGTGATCTCCGGCACGGCGCGGGGGGTGGCGCTGCCGTATGAGTTTACGCGGGAAGTGTCGCTGGCAGCGGACGAGCCGATGGCGGTGTTCCGTTACAGGGTCCGGCACACGGGCGACGTGCCCTTCCCCTGGCTCTGGGCTGCGCATCCGCTCTTCGGTGTGCGCCCGGGGATGCGGATCGTCCTTCCCACTGTGGAGCGGGTGCGATGCTCGGACGTGGTGGGGCGGAACGACTGGTCGGCAGGGCAGGTCGTCTCCTGGCCCCTGGATGCGGGAGGCGACGCCTTCGTGTTCCCGGAGCAGCCGGGGTGGGCCGCGATGGTGCATGCCGACGTTGGCAGTTCGGGCCGGGTGCTGCTCCAGGACCCGGAGGCGGGGGAGTGGCTCGATTTCCTGGTGGACCCGATGGAGACTCCGCAGGTGGGGCTCTGGCTCAACTGTGGCGGGTGGGCCCCAGGAGGGATCGAGCCCTACTACAACTGCGCCATCGAGCCCGGCATCGGTGCCCCGGGACGACTGCAGGATGCTGCAGGGGACTGGGGGGTGGCCCCGACCTTGCACCCCGGTGAAGAGCGCGCGTGGCGGCTGACCGTGGGCCTCTGGAACGAGGAGGACTAGCGGACCGGCCGTTCGCGCTGCACCTTAGCTGCCCCCAGTTCCCCGACCCGGATGCAGGTGCAATGGCCCGACCGATGTCCGATGCGTACCGCCTGGTGCAGGCCGCGATTGCCGACCTGCCCAACGTCACCACCCGGAAGATGTTCGGGGCGGAGGCGTATTTTCACGGGCGGCGGATGTTCGCCTTCCTGCGCGAGGATCTCGTGGTGCTCAAGCTGCCCGAGAGCCAGCGCGAGGAGCTGCTGGAGGCGAAGGCGGCGCGGCCGTTCCTGGTGAACGAGAACGCCGGATTCGGGCGGTGGGTGGAGATCCCGGGAACGGGGGAAGCGGCGGAACGGGCGGTGCTCCTGGTGCAGTCGGCCTACGCGGCCGCCAAGCGCCCCGACAGGGACGGACCTCGGCGCCGGCGCCGGCGGCGGGCGGCGAAGACGGAGGTGTGAGGAACGGCAAATTCGACAATGGGGTAGATTCCGAGTCCAAGCGACTGGAGGACCAACAGTGAATTCACGAATCAGGAGCACCTCTCTCTCTCTCTCTCTCTCTCTGATTCTGGGCGCGTGCTCGGCTGATGCCCCGACCGGGGTTCCGTTCTCGGGGAGCCTCGCCTTCAGCGAAATGGCCCCTCCCCCGTTCTGCCAACCCCTCGGCGATTCGACCACTCCAGCTTTTGGAGATTTCTATCGTTACTGGGGGTGTTACCATGTCATCACGGTCAGCGGTCCCTCGGCGATCGTGACACCGGCCATCAATGAATGGAACGCTGCGCTCCTGCCCGACAGCTTTCCCGGGCTCCCGCGCTTTCAGTACGTCACAACCGGAGCGGATATCAACGTCGTGGTAGATGGCAACGGCTCGGGACTTTACTGCGGAGACACATTTGTCGTAGACAGCCACTTCGTGCACCTCAAGCTCCACACTCCGGTGGGCTCACCGTGCACCAGTAATTGGTCGGATGCCATCACCACACTCAAGCACGAACTTGGCCACGTGCTGGGCTACCAGTCCGGGGCCCACAAAATCCCACCTCCCTACTGCACATTCTTTCTGCCCGATGACCACAGCATCAACGGCACGGTCTGCCAGCACGAGGTCGAAGGCGTGCTCAGCGCGTACAGCTTTCGGCCGACTCCGAGTGCGGACACTAACTTCTGGACCAAGCCGATCGTGACGGGGCTGACGACAAGCCCTGCGTCAGTGTCGGTTGCGGTCGGCGACTCTCAGCTCGTCTCGGTGACCCAGTACCGTTTCGGCCGGCAGAATGGCGCACAGCCGGTGGCGGTCGGCAGTGCGAGCTTCTCCTGGCGGGTCAAAAATGAGCAGGTCGCGACGGTTTCCTCCAACCACTACCTGAAAGGTAAGGAGGCAGGTACCACCCAACTGATCATTGCGAACCCCAGTCCCTTCCCAGCGAGCTATCAGCAAGGGGCCCGCTTCGGAGGCTGGGGGCATGAGATCCCGGTCGCCGTCTCCGCCACACCCGGCGGCTTCCATGTGAGCGCAGTGAACGGCGCTCCAATTCCCATCACCACTACGGGCACCTACCCACTCTCGGCCACGGTCGTCAATGCGCCTGTGGGCACCCTCACCATCCGCTGGCTGGTGACCTACAGCAATGGCGTCATCGACACCGTGGACACGGGGTACGGCCCGAACAGCTACCCGCTCCCGGTGCCGGCCGGTTCCTACTACATCGAGGTGACGGCGACGCCGCGGGTGGGAGCCGAGACCGGATGGCCGGTGGTGGCGCACTATCCGGTTTGCACCGGGCAGGGTAACCAGCACGCGCCCCAGCGCGCGAGCGGCAAGCCGGGCGGGGATTCCGACAAGGTGAACGGCTGCTGATGCGACCGCCGCTGCCGCTGCCCCTGCTCTGGCTCGCGGTGCTCGGGCTGGGCTGTACCGATGCCCAGGCCCCTGCCCCGGTGCCGGACCCACGTCGGCAGAAAGTGATCCTGTTTTTGTCGAACCGGAATGGTGGGCTCCAGCTCCACGTCATGGCCCCCGACGGAAGCGGGATACACCCGCTCTTTGTCGACACCAACCTCGTCGGCGGAGGCGTCCTCAGCGCGCCGCCCGCCATCTCGCCGGACGGGCGGTGGATTGCAGTCAGCATGCTGGGTGACATCTGGGTGGCCCGGGCCGACGGCACGGAGCCGAGAAACCTTACCCAGGATCCCGGATTCGACACGAATCCCGCTTGGGCACCGGACGGGGAGCGGATCGCGTTCTCCAGCGACCGGGACGGCGACTACGACATCTATGTGATGAATGCTGACGGCAGCGGGCTGGTGCAGCTCACCAACAACCCCGGCCTGGATCTTGGTGCGGCGTGGTCGCCGGACGGGTCTCGGCTGGCGTTTAGCAGCGAACAGTCGGGAAATAGCGATATTTACGTCATGAGCATCGCCGACGGTGCGCTGGTGAATCTCACGCAGAACCCGGCATCCGATTATATGCCCGCCTGGTCGAACAATGGACAACAGATCGCGTTCGGCAGCACGCGCGAATGGGGCAATTTCCTTTACCTCATGGACGCTGACGGCAACAACCTTCGCCCCCTGTTCGAGGAATTCAATGCCGGATACCCCGCCTGGAGCCCGGGGGATTCGCTGATCGCGTTCAGCGGCGACGATGACATCTGGACCATTCGGCCAGACGGAACCGGCCTGACAAACCTCTCACCGGGGGGCGGGTGGGACCTCGGGCCGAGGTGGGCACCGAAGTGACTGTACGAGCCGGACTCCGGCCCCGGCCCACTCTCAGGAGTGGGCTGTTTCCTTCCCCTCAGCCAGTAGCCGCGCCACCGCTGCAATCGTCAGTGGCGCGCTCCCCTCTGCCCGGTTGTTCACCAGCACATAGGCCGGTATCCGTGCCTTGACCGCCGTCTCGATGAGCCGGACGAGATCGCCGCGCAGCTCGGGATTCCGGTCCTGGATCCGGTCGTACGGCTGGAACGCATCCACTGCCGCGGCATAGTAGCGCCCCGGCCGGAGCAGCGCGCGCGCCACGACGAAGGGCGCCCCGACGGCGCCCGGCAGGTCCAGCTGCTCCCCGATCGAGGGCATGCGGGTCCAGGAGTTGAAGCAGTGGGCCACGCTATGTTCCCGCAGCACCGCAAAATACGCCGGCGTGAGGTACTCCTCGTTCCGGAGTTCCACTGCATACGGCGCCGTGCGGGGCAGGGCGGAGAAGAACTGGTCGAGGCGGTCGGCGAACGCCTGGGGTGCGAGCTTGCCCTTGCCGGTGATCGCCTGGAACTCGAAGACGAACGGCCCGAGGTGATCCGCGAAATGCCGGAGGCAGGGGTCGAGCACCGCTTCCACGAACAGCTCGGGATTCAGGAAGTCGGGGTTCGGCTGCCCGGCGTGTGCCTTGTCGCGCATCTTGGAATGGGTGTGGACCGTGATCCGGTCCCACACCTTGCTCACGCAGCGGAACCCCGTCGGGAGTGCGGCCGCGTATTCAGTGAGCGTCTTTTCCGACATCGGGTTGTAGAAACTGGAGTCGATGCCGACCGTCGAGAAGAGCGGCCACTGCGCGTACTCGGCGAGCATCTTGCCGCTGGCGCCGCTCTTGGGGTACTTCTTGTGATAGATGAGTCCCTGCCACCCCGGGTAGTTCCACGACGACGTCCCGAAGTGCACGCCGGCCGGGAGCGCGGCCCGGAGGCGATCGAGCTCCTCCGGTGCAACGGTGTCGTCGGCCGTCACGTCAGTTGGCCGGGGCAATCCGGTAAATGGTGCCGCTCGCGAGCACCACGTACAGCTCGCCCCGGGCGTCTTCCCCGAAGCTGGTGATCTGCTGCTTCGTGTCGAGCGTGGGCCAGGACTGGGCGTCCGTGACACTGCCATTGCGGTAGACGAAGCTCCGGATCCACCCGTTGCAGTAGTCGCCGTAGAAATAGGTGCCGACGAGTTCCGGGATCGCGCTGCCGCGGTAGACGAAGCCGCCGGTAATGGAGCAGCCGTCGCCATGCCCATACTCGATGACCGGCATGACCAGCCCGCCCCTGTTGCAGGTGCTGCTCTTGTAGCAGTGGTCGCCTTCCATGATGGCCCAGCCGTAATTCTCGCCCCCGGCACTGGCGGCGGGCTGCACATCCACCTCTTCCCATTCGTTCTGCCCGACGTCCGCGATGTAGAGGTCTCCGGTGGCGCGGTCGAAACTGAAGCGCCACGGATTCCGGAGGCCCCAGTTCCACAGCTCGCCGCGCATGTTCGGCTGGCCCACGAACGGGTTGGTGGCCGGAATGGTGTAGGGCGCGCCATGATCGATGTCGAGGCGGAGCAGCGACCCGAGGAGGTCGTCGCGGTTCTGGCCGTGACCCTGGGGGTCACCGCCGCTCCCGCCGTCGCCGAATCCGGCGTAGAGGTAGCCGTCCGGCCCGAACAGGATGTTGCCGCCGTTGTGGTTGCCGTAGGGCTGGGCCACCTCGAGGACCACCTGCTCGGTGGCGGGGTCGAGCACGTCGGGGTCGGCGCCGGTCCTAAAGGTGGCAATGCGGCTCGTCCCGCCGCCCGTGCTGCCCGCCACCGTGAAGCTCAGCACCACCCGCCCGTCGGTGGGATGGAAGGCCATGCCGAGGAGGCCCTGCTCGCTTCCGGTCGTAACACGTCCGCTCAGGTCGATGAACGGCGTGGGGAGGAGGCTCCCATGCTCGATGATCCGGACCTTGCCGCCCTTCTCGACGACAAAGATTCGGCCGGTGTCGCCGGGCGCCGCGGTGACGAGCACCGGCATGTTGAGCCCGGTCACGACCTGTTCCAGTCGTACGCTGGCGGTGCCCGGCGGGAGGGTGGTGGTCGGGGCATCTCCCCCGCACATCAGGAAGAGGCCCAGGCAGGCGGTGGCTGCCGTCATTGGGTGGAGGGATCGTGGCATCAGGTGGCCTCCCTGGTGTCGGGCGGGGCGCCGCGCAGCTGCGCCGCGGCCGGGGCGTCGACGCTGCGGAGATGGAGGTCGCGCTGCGGGAACGGGATCTCGATCCCGGCGGCGACGAGCGCGTTGTTGACGGCGATGGTCACCGCGCTTCGGAGGATTGCGACGTTGGCGGGGTCGGTGGTCCAGAAGCGCAACTCGAAGTTCAGGGCGCTGTCGCCGAAGCCGGTGAAGAGCGCGACCGGCTCGGGCGTCTTGAGCACGGCCGGAAACTCGGCTGGCACGCCAAGCAGAAGGCTCAACACGGTGGCAGGGTCGGTCCCGTACGCCACCCCCACGTCGATGGTGAGGCGGCGCTGCTGGTCGGAGAGGGTCAGGTTGATGACGTCGTTGGCGATCAGTGACGCGTTGGGGACGATGACCTCCGCACCATCGAACATCCGGACCACCGTGGCGCGAAAACCGATGCGGCGCACCTCCCCGGTGAGGGTCTGGAGCTGGATGAGATCTCCCTCGCGGATCGGGCGCTCGAACGCGAGAATCAAGCCCGCCACGAAATTGCTGACAACCGTTTGGAGACCAAATCCGACGCCGACACCGAGCGCGCCACCCAGAATGGTCAGCTGCGTCAACTCGAGGCCGGTAGCCGCCAGTGCGAAGATGAACCCGACCGCGATGAAGGTGTAGCGAGTGAGGCGGCCGATGACGCTCGGCAGCCCCTTCGGCATGTCGAGGCGGGACAAGATGTCCATCTCGAGTACACCGGAGAGGATACGGCTCACGAGGACACTGACCCAGACGGTCGTGACGAACACCAGGGCGCCGCCGAGGGACAGGTGCAACTCGCCCAGGGTGAGCGAGGCGCCGAGGGCGTGGCGGATGAAAGCCCAGACCGGGTCCATGACGTCGAAGACGGTCAGCGTGATGACGACCCAGAGGAGTGCCGACACGAACCGCACAAATCGAACTCCATCGCGTACCAAGTCGTCCTTCCGCTGAGTCACGAAGCGCGACGCCCGGGCGACCTCGGAACGCGTGGAGACAATCAGGATCCCATTGAAGAGCTGCACTGCCGCGAGCACCACGAGCAGCAGGTAGGCGCTCGTCACCGTTCCGCCGGTCAGGAAGAAGGCGAGGGAGGTGTTGCCGACGATGTTGGACACGGCGGCCGCCATCAGCGTCGCCGCCGAGAGGCGCGCCGCCATCCGCACGGCAGTCGCATAACCATCTGATCCCAGGGTCTCCAGCTGCGCACCCTTGCGGAGGAGCCGGAGGAGGATCACCACCCCCACGATCGCGATCAGCAGGCTGCCGACCCGCTGATACGGGGCTCCCGTGATGAGCAGGACGCCCAGCCGCTGGACCGCGAAGAGGACCGCCCATGCGGCCGCCGGGCGGAGCATGGCCGGGGGGAGAAATCCCTGCAGCAGGCTCAGGAGCGCCGGGACGCCAGCCAGGAGCGCCAGGTCGTACACGGAGAGCGGTGCCCGGGGATACAGGAACAGCCCGGCCACCGTGACCACCAGCCAGGCGCCCGCCGCCGGATTGTCCAGTATCCGGCGCGCGCTTGCCGCCGGATACTCGGCCGTATGCCGATCCAGCTTGCCCCGGAACCAGAAGACAGCGAACAGGATGCCAAGGGTCGACGCGAGGTGGAAGTAGATCGGGAGTCGGTAGGCCTCGTGGAAGCCGGCGAGTTCCCCCCGTGTTTGGGCCGCCCCCCTCCGGACGGAGGCCATGAAGTTCGGGATGCTGTCCGCAGCCCCCAGCCCGCGCCAGAGCGGAGGCGAGTCGAGGCGGAGGAGATCGCGTCGCAGGGAGGCCAACTGCTCGGCGGTCTGATCGTCTTCCTGCTGCAGCAGGGCCAGCGTGCGGGTGAGTTGCGACTGGAGCCGGACCACGGCCACGATGCGCGCTTCGACCGTGTCCTTGAGCACCGTGTTGCGCTGCAGGATGTTCTCCACCAGCTGCAGCACGTCCGGGGCGGCACCCGCCTTTTTCGCTTCGGCTCGCGTGAGTCGCCAGGTGCTGTCCCGGCGGATCAGTTCGGTCTGGATGGCCGCGATCGCATCCGTGCGATTGGTGATGTCCTGCTGCCAGGCACGCATCTGGTCGATGCGCCGGATCCACTCATTGTGCAGGTCGGTGAGCGTCCGCTTGGTCAGATGATCCTGACCGGAGCGCTTCTGCAGCGCGATCACGGCGTCGATGGTATCCCGTGCCGCCGCGTAGGCGTTGGCCACTCGCGCGATGGTGCGGTCTGGCGGCAGGCTCTGCCCGATCTCGTCGAGCCTGGCTTCGGTCGCCGCAGCGCGGGTGGGAATTTCCGGCACCGGGACGGCGGCCGGCGAGAGCGTGTCCGCGGGAGGCGTCGAGAGCTGCTTGGCGGACGGCGTCGTCTGGCCGGCCGCCGGAGCGGCCAGGGTCAGGAACAGCAGGGCACAGGTCAGCGGGGCGTGGCGCATCCGGCTCTCGGCAGTGGGAAGGGGCCAGCCTCCAAGATACGCCGGGCGCGGCCCTCCGGTACCCCGGTCACGCCCCGACCCGTGCCAGCCTCCGGTCCACCCGCTCGAGGTGGGTGACGGTGATCGTGATGGCGCCGAACTCCTCCTCCACCTTGCCCCGGATGAGGAACGGCCCCTGGTCGAAGAGGACATGCCCGCGCGTCCGGAATACCCCGGGAAAGAGCACCGCCTCGACCAGGCCGTCGCCGTCGTCGAAGGTGGCGAACTGCA
>DAOLIZ010000067.1:5608-13934 GCA_035328285.1 Gemmatimonadales bacterium | reverse complement strand
CCGCGACGGCCCAGCCGAGCGCAGCCACCGCGGCCGCGCCGGCAAGCTCGATCCTGGCGCGAAGAATCCGCTGCCGGGCCGTCATGCCGCACCCCGATCCCGGCGGACGACCAACTCGAGCAGCAGCAGCACTGCGGCGGCGGCCAGGAGTCCCGCGTGGGCGACCCTCTGTCGCTCCCTGCCGGCCACCGACGAGGAGGCGAGCAACCCGCCGGTCCCCCGCAGGCTGTCGAGCCGGCCGGGCGTCACCGGCTGATCGGCGCGTGCGCCGCCGCACGCACCGGTGAGTTGACGCACGAGGCGAAGCATGCCGGGCCGGAGCGCGATGTCACCCGCAGCGGGCAGGGGAATTCCGACATCGCGCTCGCATCCGGCGCCGAGAGGCCGCTCGGTCGCCGCGGGCGCTCCATCCCCCCACCGGGCCACCACGCGCCCAGTCGGCAACTCGGTTCGGTAGGCGAAGGGAGCGACCGCCGCGTATCCGCCCGCCACCACGCCGGTGGCGGGGCCATCCTTCCGGGGCCAGGTCGAGTCGCGGGCCGGCCAGTACACCAGCGTTCCCCCCTCCCTTGCCCAGGCCGAGTCGGCGGCGGTGACCTCCGTCCGGATCAGGCGGGTTCCGGAGGGCAGCCCGCCTTGCAGCAGGGCCACGCTGGCCACCACCGGATCATTCCCGCCGGCCCGCAGCCCGCCTCCCTCGACGACGGTGGGTGACGCGCCGGCCATCGGCACCAGGCGAATCGATCCTGCCCACGACCGGCGGATGGCCAGCGTCGCCTCGTCCCACTCCTCCATCGCGAAAGGCGACACGATGACGAGCTCGATCGAGTCGCCCGATTCGGCCAGCCTGGGTGCGGCACGCATCGCCGCGATGAGGGCGACGGAAAGCGACCCGTGACCCTGGCTCGCCGGAGGCACCTCCCCGCCTGACGTCACTGTCGTGGCGACGCTGTCGAAGGCGAGGACGACATCGGCATCTCGCACGGCGGTGACCGCGGCGGAGTCGAGCTCGGCCGCCGCCGAGCGCGAGCGGTCGATCGCCACGATGGTGCGGAGTCGGTGTGGCGGGGCGATGTGCGGACGGGCGAACGCCGCCCCCAGCAGGAGCACGGCCGCGACGCGCAGCAGGAGCAGCAGCAGGTCCGTGGGCCGGGTAGCGGGCGCGGGAGCGCTGGCGGGGCGGTCGGGAATGAAGCGGGCGGTGGGAAAGCGGTAGGTGCGCGGCGATCGGCGGGACAGCAGGTGCAGGCCGACCACCATGGCGGCCACGACTCCGGCGGCGGCAAGCCAGAGCGGCGCGGCGAACGTCATGGCGAGCCGTCCACCCCCGCCACGATCCGGCGGATGGCTCGCGCGGCGTCCTCCTCCGCGCGCACCTCGGTGAACTCGGCGCCGGCGTGCCGCCACGCGCTCCGCAATTCCGCTCGCCATGCCGCGAAGCGCTCGGCATATGCGGAGAGCAGATCCGCCTGCAGCACGTGCCGCACCTCGGGCTGTTCCGGATCCACCGCCAGGCGGGTGGCCGGTGGAGGCCGCAGCTCCTCCTCTGAAACGACCTGGACCGCGAAGACCTCCGCGCCCGCGACGATCCGTTGACGCACCAGCGGCAGGAGCGCCGCCTCGTCACCCAGGAAATCGGAGATCAACACGAGTCGCCAGCCGGCGCGCACCTGGTCCAGCGCGGGGCTCAGCCGCGCCGAGCCGCCGGGGTGCAGGGAGCCGAGGGCCCGCGCGATCTCCGGAATGGTGCCGCTCCGGGCGCGCGGAACCAGCCGTACCGGGTGGTGTTCGTGCGCCACGACCAGCCCTGCCGGATCGCCGTCGTTGCGCGCCACCGCGGCCAGCCCCACGGCCAGGCGGCAGGCCTGCGTCCACTTCGACAGGGAGGGCTCGGGAAACGCCAGCGACGCGGAGGCATCCACCAGGAGGAGCGTCGAACGCGTGGCGTTGTCGTCGGTGAGCCGCAGGTAGGCGCGATCGGTCCGGGCCAGGAGCTTCCAGTCCAGCCGTCGCGGGTCGTCGCCGAAACGATAGGGGCGGTACTCGGTGAAGTCGGCCGCCATGCCGCGGAGGCGGGAAGGATGGCTCCCGGCCGCTCCCGCGCCGACCGGTCGCCGGGCCGGCCAGGACAGGCCCGCCAGCGCGTCGAGGAGGGGACCGTACTCGCGGAGGCTCGATGCCGGCACCCTAGATTCGGATTTCTCCGCGGGGTGGAGGCACCAGGTCGAGCACCGCCGTGATGATCTGCTCTGCCCGGACGCCCTCGGCCTCCCCCGCGAAATTGGAGAGGATCCGGTGCCGCAACACCGGGTACACGACGCGCCGGATGTCTTCCGGCGCGACGACCGTCTGGCCCTGCAGGATGACGTGCGCCTTGGCACCGAGGATGAGCGCCTGGCCCGCCCGGGGGCCCGCGCCCCAGCGGACATAGCGCTTCACGATGTCCGGCGCCGTCGGGTCGTCCGGTCGCGTTGCGCGGACCAGCGCCGAGGCGTAGCGGAGTGCCGCATCGGCGGCGGGCACCTCGCGCGTGGCGCGCTGCAGGGCGAGCGTTTCCGCCGCGTCGAGCACCGGTGCCAGCGGTTCCGGCGCGCCGCCGGTCGTGGCGCGGAGGATCTCCACCTCCTCGGACTCCGCGGGATACCCGATGCGGATGTCGAAGAGGAACCGGTCCAGCTGGGCCTCGGGCAGCGGGTAGGTGCCTTCCTGCTCGATCGGGTTTTGGGTGGCGAGCACGAAGAACGGCTCGGGAAGCGGGAGCGATTCCCCGGCGGCGGTCACGCGGTGCTCCTGCATCGCCTCGAGGAGCGCGGCCTGGGTCCGGGGCGGCGTCCGGTTGATCTCGTCGGCCAGGACGATGTTGGCGAACACCGGACCGCGGACGAAGCGGAACGACCGGGTGCCGGTGGCGGCGTCCTCCTCCATCACCTCGGTGCCCGTGATGTCGCTGGGTACCAGGTCGGGCGTGAACTGGATGCGGCGGAAGTCGAGCTGCATCGCCTGGGCGAGCGAACTGATGAGGAGGGTCTTGGCCAGCCCCGGCACGCCCACCACCAGCGCGTGACCGCCCGCGAGCAGGGCCATGAGCACCTCGTCCACCACGGTCTCCTGGCCGACGATGCGGCGGTGCACCTCCCGCCGCAGCCGCTCGATACCCGCCTGCCCGGCGTGGTTCAGACCGCCTCCGACAGGCTCGTGAAGTTGAAGTCGCGCACCTTCACCGCCGGCATCGCGACGTCGCCCCCGGATTCGGTGCCGGCCAGCCGCTGGGCGGGGCCCAGCGCCTCCACGTTGTTCAGCATGAACAGCGGCGACTCGTTGAAGCGGAAGTTGCGGATCGCCTTGCTGATCTTGCCGTTTTCGACCAGGAAGGTGCCGTCGCGAGTGAGCCCGGTATAGAGGATGGTGCGGGGGTCCACCTGCCGAAGGTACCAGAGTCGGGTCAACAGCACGCCCCGCTCGGTCTGGGCGATCATCTCGTCCACCGAGGTGGTGCCGCCGGGCACCAGGCAGGACGACGGTCCGCCGGTGGGCGTGTTCCCCGTCTTCCTGGCCCAGTAGCGGGAGTAGTTCAGCGCCTTGAGCACCCCGTTCTCGATCCAGACCTGGCGGCCGAGCGGCAGCCCCTCGCCGTCAAACGGGCGGGCCAGCAGGATGGGGTCCTGCGGATCGGAAATCATGCTGATCCGCGGGTCGAGGATCTTCTCGCCGATCTTGTTGCCGCCGCCCTCCTTGGCGAAGGGGCTCCGGCCCTCGTCGGCTGCACGGGCCGACAGCGCGTACAGCATGAGCTGGGTCAGGTCGCCGACCGCCTGGGGCTCCAGGATGGCGGTGTAGCGCCCCGGCTCGATGGCCACCGGATCGCGGGACGCGCGCGCCTTGTCGATGGCCCGGCTGCTCACCGAACGGAAGTCGAGCTTGGTCCAGTCGGGGTTGTCGGCCCCCGCCCAGCCGCTGCCGGTGCCGTCGGTGGTCCGCACCGTCAGCGTGTAGTTGGCCGAGGTGGTGCGGTCGTACGCGAAGAGCCCGGCGCTGTTGGCCAGGGCGGTCGCGCTCGCCCTGGTTTCGAGGAACCCCGAGGCCAGGAGATTGCCCGACGCGCGGGTCACGGACAGCGCGGTCAGCGCCGCCTGTGCCCGGTCCCCGGCGGAGAGCTCCGCGGTAGAGTCGAAGTAGGACATGACGGGGACGTACGTCTGGGGGCCGAGGAGCGGCATGTCTTCGGGATCCTCGGGGGCGAGCCTGGCCTGTGCCTCCGACCGGGCCACCGCCGCGCGCAGCGACTCGTCCGACAGGTCGTTGGTGCGGGTCGCGGCGTGCCTGGCGCCGAACCAGCTCTCGATCGAGACGCCGGCGTCGTCCACCGTGCCGGCCGTGGAGAGCTGGTTGGCCGCAAAGCGGGTGTTCGCCGTGCGAAAGCTGTTGACGCTCACCTGCACCCGCTCGGCCTTCGAGAAACCCATGACGCGTTCCAGCAGCGCCTGCGCCTCCTCGCGGGACATCACCGGGCCGCTCATGCCGTCCTCCCGGTGTTGATCACGTTCACCTGTCGGAAGCGGGCGGGCACGCAGCCGTGGCTCACCGCGTTGCTCTGGCCCGGCTGTCCCTTCCCGTCGTTCAGCGCGCCGCCCAGCATGTAGCTCGCCTTCCCGCCGATCATGTCCATCGAGTTCCAGAAGTCCGGGGTCCGGATCTGGTAGGCCACGTCCTTCATCATGCCGACGATCTTGCCGCCGCGGACCTCGTAGAAGACCTGGCCGCCGAACTGGGCGTTGTAGCGCTGCTGGTCGATGGAGAACGACCCGTCGCCCACGATGGCGATGCCCCGGTCCGTGGCGGCGATGATGTCCTCCCAGGAGTGCTCCTCCGGCCCGGGGAGCAGGGAGACGTTGGGCATCCGCTGGAACTGGACGCTGCCCCAGTTCTGGGCGTAGGAACAGCCGTGCGAGCGGGTCGGGATGCCCTGCTCGTCGTACCACCACTTGAGCCAGCCGGCCTGCTCGCGGGTGGTCTGGTAGTCGTTCATGACACCGTTCTTGATGATCAGGAAGTCGTTCGGCTTGACCCCCTCGTCGTCCCACCCGATGGTCGCCAGCCCACCCTCCTGCGACCGGTCGCCCTGGATGTTCATGAACTCCGGGCCGTACTTGAGCTTGCCGAGCACCGCCCTGGGCGGCGCCACGAAGCTGGTGCCGGCATAGTTGGCTTCGAAGCCCATGGCGCGATCGAGCTCGGTCGGGTGCCCGATCGACTCGTGGATGGTGAGCCAGAGATGCGTCGGGTGGAGGATCAGGTCGTACCGGCCGACCTCCACCGGCTTGGCGGTCAGTTTCTGCGCCGCCTCCTCGCCCCACTGCTGCGCGTTGCCGACGAGGTCCGCCGAGAGCACGTATTCCCAGCCCCGGCTCGCCGGCGGGATCTGCGAGGACCGCGACTGAAAATCGGAGCGGTCAGGCGCCACGGCGGTGGCGGTCACGTCCGGCGAGATCCGGAAGAACTGCTGCGCAATGACCGACCCGTCGGTGTTGGCGTAGTTGCGCTCGTCCTTCACCATGGAGATCGAGCTCGAGGCGAACTTCACGTTCTTGACCTTCATCGCCTCGGCGTTGGCCCGGAGGAGGAGGTCGGCCTTCTCCTCGAGGGAGATGGTGAAGGGGTCGATCTGGTAGACGCTCTGCCAGCTTGCGTCCGGGTACGACGGCGACGGCCAGAGCTCCACCGGCCGGTCGCGGGCGATCCGGTCCGCCTTGGCAATGGCGACCGCCTCGCGGGCCGCGCCGGCCACGCCTTCCTTGTTGAGGGTCTTGGTGGCGGCGAAGCCCCAGGTGCCGTCCACCAGCGCCCGGACGCCGGCGCCAAGGGTGTCGCCCTCCGCCGAAAATTGGACGTGGTCTTCCCGGGTCCGAAGATAGCTGCTGCGCTGGCGGCCGATCCGGACATCGGCGTAACTGGCGCCGGCCCGCTTGGCGGCGTTGAGCGCCTCCATGAGGAGATCCCGGGTAGCGGGATCCATGGTCGGGCCGGCCGTGGAGACCGGCGCGGCAAATGCTGGGGAAGCGAAGGCACCCCGCAGGATGCCGTCCGAGGCGAGGGCCGCGGCCGTCACACCGGCGGCCTTCAGGAAGTCTCGACGATCGGTCATGGGCGAACTCGGGAGGCGGGAGGTGGAAGGAACAGTCGGTCGTCCGCGGATCGCGTATTTCCTAAGGTATGCGCCCCTTGGGCGGGGCGCCAATGCCCGGATGGGTGGCGCCTCGGCGTTTCCTCCGAGGGGTCACGAAACGGGCGGAAGGGTCCGGTCGGCCGATGGCTTCACCTTGCCCCAGACCCCCACCGCGCCCACCACCAGCACCCAGAACGGGAAGGCCGCCACCCCGGGGATCGCCTCGACGAGGAGTCCCGGCAGCAGCGGCCATTGCCAGCCCAGCACCGCGAACAGCAGGAGGGCGGTCACACCATCGACCGCCCACTGCAGCGGTGGCGCGAGCGCCACCGCGAAGGATGCCGCGTCGGACAGCGCCGCGATGGCGAACGCGATGGCGAGGCGGCGACGCATGATCGTTACTGCCCGGTCACGCCCCGGTTGACCACGATCGACGCCACCACGCGCCGGTTCCTGGCGGCGCCCTCCTGTGTCTCGTTGGAGGCCACGGGGTGCGAAAAGCCCATCGCCGCCGGGGCGAGCACCAGGTAGAGCGGGATGTCCATCTTCTGCTCGAGGTACTCGATGACCGCCTGCGCCCGTCGCTCGCTCAGCTGCTGGTTGTACTCGGCGTTGCCCGAGGCATCGGTGTAGCCCGCCACCAGGATGTTGTACGACGGCAGCGCCTTGGCCTTCGCGGCGAACGCCTTCAGCGTCTGCTGGCCCGCGGGATAGATGACCGAGCTGTTGACACCGAAGTACACGGTGTCCTGCGCGATGATGTCGTAGTCGCCCAGTTCCCCGAACCGCTTGGCGAGGGAGTCGGTCTCCGCCCGGTTCTCCGCCACCCCTTCGGCGTTCGTGTCCGCCAGGGCCGCCGTCGGGGCGAGGCCGGCCTGGATCTCGTTGGCGGTCTTCAGGTCGCCCGAGCTGAACTCCACCTTGGTGGCCGCGACGGCGCCGCCGGTCCCCGGCGTCCCGTCCACGTCGACCTTCAGGCCGGGAACCAGGGTCGCCGGTCCCATGGACGACTTCTTGATGCCGAGCGGGCCGCCCTTCACCTCGACCTTGGTGTCGTTCGACAGGATGACGGTGGTGTTGCCCGTCGCGCCCTGGACGTGGACCATCATGTCGGCGCCGGAGCGCCCCACGATGACGCCCTGCAGCTTGACGGTTTCCTGGGCCGATGCGGACGCCGGCAGCGCCAACAGCGCGACGGCGGCGATCACGGGAATGAACGGAAGACGCATGACGAAACTCCGTTGGGTGGGGAGGACTGGAGTGAGCATAACGTGGCCTCCCGCCCGGGGAAAGGGGACGGTGGCAGGGCCGGAGGGTCGATGAAGAAGAGAACCGGGGACCGAGAGCGCATGCCCGCTCGGTCCCCGGTTCTTTCCCCAGCCCTCGTCCGTTGGTGGGCCCTCCTGGATTCGAACCAGGGACCTACGGATTATGAGTCCGCTGCTCTAACCACCTGAGCTAAGGGCCCGTCGGCCCAGGCCTACTTGAACTGGTACTTGACGCCGAGGGTGATTTCCCCGCTGCCGTACCACGAGGTGTCGTAGGCGTAGCAGTAGTAGTAGCAGTAGTAGGAATCCGCACCGTTCACGTTGACCCAGCGATAGCGGCCGTCGAGCGTCATGCCGACCTTCTCGTTGAACATCTTGGTGCCGCCGAGCCCGAACACGGTGCTGAACTGGGTGGAGCTGCCCTTGACCGTTTGCCCGTTGAGGGTTGCGCTCGCGCCCATGTTGCTGGCGCCGCCGCCGATGGCGATGTAGCCCTGGGTTTGCGGCGTGCTGCCGAAGTAGAAGTTGAAGGTGCCTTCATAGATGTTGGAGCTCAGGTCCAGGCTCTGGTTGCAGATCGAGTCCGCGCCCAGGGTGCCACACTTGATCGTCATGGTCGGATCGGCGTGCGCATATTCGAACACCAGGCCGATGGACGGGTTGAACTTGTAGCCGAGCCGGACGCCGAACGTAAAGGCGCTGCCCACGTCGAGCTTGGTGACCCCATAGGAGTTGCTGACCGGGGTGAAGGATCCACCAAAGTACCCGCCGGCGAACGGCGTGATCCAGGCTGAGGACTCCGAATACTGGGCCTGGGCGGGCGTCGTGAAGAGCGCCAGTCCGGCGAGAGCCGCGACCGCGGCGGTGGTGCGAATGACGGACATCTCTTGCCTCC
>DAOLIZ010000067.1:0-5508 GCA_035328285.1 Gemmatimonadales bacterium | reverse complement strand
TGCCTCCGAAGGGGTGTAGAATCGGTTTCCGGCTACCGCCGGGCCGCCAGGATGCGCTCGTAGAGCGCGATGTGTGCCTCTGCCATCTGCCTGCGGGTGAACTTCTCGCGCACCCGCTCCCGTCCGGCCGCTCCCATCCGTACCCGCAGGGCGCGGTCGGCAGCCAGCTGCGCCATGGCCTGGGCAAGTGCGTCGGGGTCCCGCAGGGGAACCACCAAGCCCGTGTGGCCGTGAGAATTAACCTCCCTCACCCCGCTGGGCAAGTCGGTCGTAATGACCGGCCGTCCTGCCGCCATCGCCTCGACCGCCACCAGGCCGAACATCTCCTCTGACGTGACGGAGGGCAGGACCAGGAAGTGCGCCTCCGCCATGCGACGCGGAATGTCCTCGTCCGGATACTCCCCATACCACCGGACCCGGTCCGTCACCGCCAGGGCCTGCGCGAGCGTCCGCAACCGGGGGGCTTCCGGGCCGGTCCCGACGATGTCGAGCCGCAGCTCCGGCACCCGCTCCAGCGCACGAAGGAGAATGTCCACTCCCTTGTACCGCGCGAGGCGCCCGATGAAGAGGGCCCGGATCGGCCCGGATTCCGGCGCCGGCGGCACGTCGGCCCAGCGCGACTCGTCGATACCAAAGGGGATGACTTCGACCTTCGATTCCAGCCCCACGAGCTCCTGGCAGAGCGCGATATGCGCCCGGCTCGGCACCACGATCGCCTTGGCGCGCTTCAGCGTGATGCGAGAGGCGATCCGCTGCGGGCTGCGTCGCTGGTCGGCGTGCTGGGTGACGACCAGGGGCGTCCGCCGTGCACGCAGCATGACCGCGACGTCGGCCAGGGTGTGCGGGTGATGCACGTGGATGATGTCGGCGCGGTGCCAGGCGGCGGCCAGGTAGCCCGGCGCGAAGTCCTGGGATCCGAGGCTCCCGAACGAGAAGACGCGCGTCACCTGCGACTGGTGCCGGCCCCCGCGGCCGCCGCTCGACGCGCTCTGCACGGCCACCACCTCGACCTCGTGCCCCAGTTCGGCTGCACCCTCGGCCAGATCCTGCACGACGCGTTCACGACCGCCGGAGCGGGGCCAGTAATAGCGGGAAAGGTGCAGGATACGCATGCACCAATATACAACCACCCGGGACAAGAATCCCCCGGGCTTGGATGTGACCGGGGTCACAACCATCTTTATGTCCGTGCGCGCCGTCATTCTCTCCCATCTCTATGCCGATCCCGCCTTCCGCGGGAAGCTTCGCGCACTCGCCGGGCAGGGTGCCGCCGTGGCGGTCGCCGTCCCGGCCCGCTGGACCCCGCCCGGTGCCGCCTCCTCGATCGAGACCCCGTTCACCGAAGACAGCGGGGTGCGCATCGTTCCCATCCCGACGCGTGGCCGGCAGGCCAATGGCACCCCCGGCCGCTGGCGCACCGCCGCGGTTCGCCGGCTCCTGACCGATTTCAGGCCGGACATCCTGCAGGTGGAGGAAGAACCCACCACGCCGGTCGCCGATGCCGCGGTGCGGGTGGCGCGTCAGCTCAAGATTCCCTCGGTGGCGTTCACTGCCGTCAGCCTGGCGGAGCCCATTCCGTTTCTGGCCCGGGCACGCCGGCAGCGCACCCTTTCCCGCGCGGCCGCGGTCCTCGGCGCCAACGCCATCGCCACCGGCCTGGTCCGCGCGGAGCACCCGGCGCTGCCGGGTACGTCGATCCCGCAACTCGGCCTTCCCGTGCCCCCCGCCCTGACCGCCGAGCCCCATGCGCCACTGGCCATCGGCTTCGTCGGTCGCCTGGTGCCGGAAAAGGGGCTCGACGTGCTGCTGCGCGCCTGCGCCAGGCTCTACGGCGCCTGGACGCTCACGGTCGCGGGCACCGGTCCCGACCAGGAAAGGCTCGAGGCGCTCGCGGAACGGATCGGCATCGCCTCGCGCGTCACCTGGCTGGGCGGCATTCAACGAACCGACCTCATCAACCTCTGGCCCCGCATCGACTGCCTGGTGGCGCCGTCGCGCACCAGCCCGGGCTGGGTCGAGACCTACCCGGTGCAGGTGCTGGAAGCGATGAGCCACGGGGTGGCCGTGGTCGTCAGCGACTCCGGGGCGCTGCCGGAATCGGTGGGCAAGGCGGGGCTGGTGTTCACGGACGGACATCCCGACGGGCTCACCGACGCGCTGACGCGGCTGCTCGAAGATGCCTCGCTCCGGGAGCGGCTGGCAGCGGAGGGTCGCCGCCGGGTGATTGCGGAATATGTGGATGATGCCATCGCGCGGAAGACGATGGCGTTCTGGGAGACCGTTCGGCAGGGCGCGCGAGGGTAGGCCGAGCGGCGGCCGAGCAGCGGCTTCAGCCGCTGACCAATGCCCTCAATACTCCAGCGGCAGGTGCACCGGTCGCCCGTCCCGGGCCGACAGGTACAATCCGATCAACAACTCGAGCGAACGCAATCCCTCGCGACCGTCGGTCTCGGCCTCCGCGGTGCCGCGGAGCGTCGCGATCACGTTCTCGTAGTAGGCCGGATGGCCGAACCCATACACCGAGGTCGTCTGGTAGCTGGCGTCCGCGGCCCGCTCGTCGTCGGGATCGCTGTCGGCAAACTCCCAGTGCTCGATGGCGTTGACCGCGACGCCGCCGACGCGGGCGGTGCCACGCTCCCCGATGATCGTGATCGACCCCTCGAGGTTCTTCGGATAGGTCAGCATCGTCACGTTGATGGACCCGAGCGCCCCCGACCGCCACCGGACATTGGCCACGCCGGTATCCTCGACCTCGATGCGCCGGGCCAGCGTGGCGGTGAACGCGTGCACGCACTCCACCGGTCCCACGAGCCAGTCGAGCAGGTCCACGTAGTGGCTGGCCTGGTTCATGAACGCGCCGCCGTCGAACTCCCAGGTACCGCGCCACCGCGAGCTGTCGTAGTACGACTGCGGACGGTTCCAGAAGACGTTCACGTTCACCATGTAGATCTGCCCGAACCGCCGCTTCTCCACCGCCCGCTTGAGGAGCTGGATCGTCGCGTTCCGTCGGTTCTGCTTGACCACGAAGAGCTGCACCCCGGCTTCGTCGCAGGCATGCACCATGGCCTGCCCGTCGGACCATCGCGTGGCCATCGGCTTCTCGGTCACCACGTGGCGCCCCGCCTGCGCCGCCTCGATCGTCTGGGAGGCGTGCAGCCCGCTCGGCGTGGCCAGGATGATCACGTCGGCGCTCGAGCCGGCGAGGAGCTCCGTCAGCGACCGGAACCCCGCTGCGCCGGTGCTCGACACCGCGCGCTCCAGCGCCGCCGGGTCGGTGTCGCAGACCGCCACCAGTTCCGCGTGGGCGGCGTGCTTGTCGATTGACTCGAAGTGCTTCGCGGCGATGCGGCCGCACCCGACGAGGGCGAAGCGAATCTTCCGGCTGGTGATGGGGTCGCGCGAAGGAGGCATGATCGCCAGGGGGTTGGAGGGTGTCGTATCTTAGCCCACGGGGGGCGCGTCCGCCACGCGTGCGCCGAGCAGCTCGACCCCGTCATGGCGCAGCCGGTCGACCTCCCCCGGCGGCAGGCGGACGCGCAGCTCGAACCCCGCCTCGGAGTCACGGCGCTCCATCACTTCGCCGAGCCGGTAGAGCGCGGCCAGCTGCGCCCCCGCCGTCAATGGGAGCCGCAGCCAGACGGGGGGACGGAGCGCCTGCTCCCGCTCCCGCAATGCGTTCCGCAGGCTGCCGAGCCCGTCGGTCCGCATCGTGGTCGTGAGCACGGCACCGGGATACATGGCGGACACCCGCCGTCCGAATTCGACGGGGTCGGCCAGGCGATCGATCTTGTTGAACACCGGCAGCACCGGCCGGTCCTGCAGCCCCAGTTCCGCCAGTACCTGCTCGACCACCTCCATCTGCTCCTCCCACCCCGGATGGCTGGCATCCACCACGTGCAGCAGCACGTCGGCGGCGCGCGCCTCCTCCAGCGTGGCGCGGAAGCTGGCCACCAGGTGGTGCGGGAGCTTCCGGATGAACCCGACCGTGTCGGTGACGCGGGCCCGGTAGCCCTCGCCCAGGTCCACCTCCCGCGTGAGCGTGTCGAGCGTGGCGAAGAGCCGGTCCTCCACCACGATCTCATGCTGGCCCGAGAGCCCGCGCAGGAGACTCGACTTGCCGGCGTTGGTGTACCCGACGAGGCTGACGCTGAGCATGGGGACGCGGCCGGCCCGGATCGTCTCGCGGTGCCGCTCGACGTCGCGCAGTTTGCCCTTGAGCCACTGGATCTTGTGCCGGATCATGCGGCGGTCGGTCTCGAGCTGCGTTTCGCCCGGGCCTCGCAGACCGATACCGCCGCGAATGCGCGACAGGTGGGTCCACATGCGGCGGAGGCGGGGCAGCAGGTACTCCAGCTGCGCCAGCTCGACCTGGAGCTTCGCCTCGTGGCTCCGGGCCCGCGTCGAGAAGATGTCCAGGATCACTTCCGCCCGGTCCATCACCCGGACCTTGAGCTCCCGCTCGAGGTTGGCGCCCTGCATCGGGCTCAGCTCTTCGTCGAAGATGACGAGCGTCGCGCCACTCCCGGCCACGAGCGCCGCGAGTTCCTCGACCTTCCCCTCCCCGATCAGGGTGCCCGGATGCGGTGACTCGAGCTGCTGCGTCAGCTGCCCGACCACCTCGGCGCCGGCGGTGTCCACCAGCCGGGCGAGTTCGTCGAGATGCTCCTGCATCGCGGCGACGTCGGCCGACCCCTTGCGCGGGGCGGCGACGAGCAGCGCGCGCTCGGTCGGCGGCTGGACATTGATGAGGTCTCGAATGATTCAGGTTCCTTTCGACTCGCTGCCACCCTGCCCCGCTGCCCCGCCGCCCCGCTGCCCCGCCCACCACGCCATCCGTTCGGCGATCCGCTTCTCCAGCCCCATCGGCCCCGGCTCGTAGAACTGCTCGCCGGTCAGCGCGTCGGGGAGGTACTCCTGCGAAAGGTAGGCGGTCGGCGCGTCATGCGCGTACCGGTACCCGGCCCCGTAGCCGAGGTCCTTCATCAGCCCGGTGACGGCGTTCCGCAAGTGCAGTGGCACCGGCGCGGCGGGCGTCCGGCGCGCGGCCTCCTGGGCGGCGCCCCACGCGGTATACACCCGGTTCGATTTCGGCGCCGTGGCCAGGTAGACCGCCGCCTCCGCGAGGGCGAGTTCCCCCTCGGGCGCGCCGAGAAAGTCGAACGCGTCCTTGGCGGCCAGCGCGATGGTCAGCGCCTGCGGATCGGCCAGGCCGATGTCTTCCACCGCCATGCGGACCAGCCGGCGCGCCAGGTAGAGCGGAGCCTCGCCCCCCTCGATCATCCGGGCCAGCCAGTAGAGCGCGCCCTGCGGGTCGCTGCCCCGGACCGCCTTGTGCAGCGCCGAGATCAGGTTGTAGTGCCCCTCGCCCGACTTGTCGTAGGCGGGGAGACGTCGCGCGAAGACGTCGGCGGCGATCTCCCGGCTGATTTCGCCGCCGAGGCCCACCTGCTGGGACGCCGCCTCGAGCGCGGTCAGCGCGCGGCGCGCGTCGCCGTCGGCCGCGGCGGC
>DAOLIZ010000066.1:8568-14004 GCA_035328285.1 Gemmatimonadales bacterium | reverse complement strand
GCATAGTTCAGGTGCGGGCCGTCGTCGAGGGGGGTCGCGCTGCTCCGCAGCGGGGCAGGGGACACGGTCGCCGGGGAATCGGCGATGATGTAGACTGGCGCAAGCGGATAGGGGAGTCGCTCGCGCAGGGTGGCGAGGTCCAGCCGGCGCCAGGTGGTGGCGCCATTCCGTTCCGCGGGCCTGGCGCCCGCCGGATCGACCGGGATCGCCATCGCGATGCCGGAGACGGTGGTCGAGTCCGCCTCGCGGTGGATGCGGACATCGTAGGAGATGGCGTCGGCCGAGGGGACGTAGCCGCGCAGGACCAGGATCGCCGAGTCCGAACCCGTCAACCGCAGCGGGGTCACCACCTCGACGCCCGGCACGCCGCTTCGGCCCCGGCCCCGCAGGATGATTTCCCGGTCGTAGTCGTAGGCGCCCGTTGCAGTGACGCGCCGGTTCCCGATCGAGTCGTGCACGGTCCGGGCGTCGACCGCGGGTTCGGCGCGTTGCGCGAGCGCCGAGACGTTGGCGGCCCGTCGCGTGGCGAGCCGGTCGAGCTGCCAGACGCCGAGGCGGAGACAGAGGGCTCCCATGCAGAGGGAGAAGATCACGAAGGCGAGCGGGTAGCGTGAGGTCATGGCTGTCTGGCGTGGAGGACACCGGGTCAGGCCCCCGGGGCGGACAACGGGTTTCGCGTCCGGGTCAACGCGTTGCAATGTAATGACTTGGCGTGGACGGTGCTGGTGGTATCGGGCTTGCTCTATCTGGCGGTGTTCCCTTGCTTCCGTCATCATCGAAATTCGGGAGGTCATATGCGGGTCCGTCGGCTGGCCGCCGTCCTCGTGCTTGCCACGCTCGGTGCCGCTCCCCAGGTCCTCGCGCAGGCGGATGGCGCACCCAAGGGGCTTGAGGTGGTCAAGAACCCGAGCCGCCGGAGCGGCTTCTGGGGCAGCCTCGGCTTCGGGGTCGGCTCCGAGACGTTCAGCGTCCCTGATTCCGTCATGCAGCCCGGGTGGCAGGCCGCTCCCACCTTCAACCTGCGGGTCGGTGGCACTCCCGACATCCATCTTCGCCTCGGCGGCGAACTCATCTCCTGGTACAATGGAAACGGGGCGTACTCCCAGACGCTGGGCGGAATGGCGGGGATCGCCCAGATCTACCCCTCCACGACGCAGGGGTTCTTCCTGAAGGGCGGCGGGGGATACGCCTGGAACTCGTTTGGCGACGATTACTACTGCTCCTGGTACGCCTGCTACCAGTATGGGTACTCGTACGACTCGGGCTTCATGTGGACGGCCGGGGCAGGCTGGGAAATCCCGGTCAGCCGCGCGCTGAACATCATGCCGACGGTCGATTACTACGAGTCGTACTTCGGCGGCCGATACACGGCCAACTACACCGAGAAGCTCTGGAACTTCGGGGTCTCCATCGAAATCCCCTGATCGCTATCTCCCCCAGTTATCCACAGTCGGGTGTCGCGGCATCGCCATAAGGGCGATCGCGGCACCCGCCTCTGTTTCTGCAAGTGGTTGCGGGGATTGGGTTTTGGCGATACCATATCTCCCCCCTGCAAGGCACGGCATGTGCCCGCTGTGGGGGGTGCTGGCCCCCATCCCTACTGACCGAGCTACGCCGTTTGTCGCTGAGGATCCGTCCCCTCGTTTGGCCCGTCGTCCTCGCCGCCGCTGCCGTCACGTGCAGTAGTGACAATTTGACGCTGCCCAACGAAGGGCTCCCCGCCGCCCTGGCCCTCGTGTCGGGGAATGCCCAGTCGGCAACGGTCGCGACCCCCCTCCCCGATTCACTCCGCGTTCGTGTCACGGATTCCAAGGACAGGCCTGTCGAGGGCATCAAGGTCGCGTTCACCACCACGCTTGGTGGCGGCAACGCCGTACCGGATACCGGAATCACCAACGCCGACGGCCGTGCCGGCACCCGCTGGCTTCTCGGGTCGACTGCCGGCGCCCAGCGGATGCAGGCGATGGTGGTCGGCCCGACGTCCGGGGGTGCGCTCACGCTGAACTTCGACGCGACCGCGGTGGCGGCGGCGGCGGACACGGTGTTCGCGGTGCGGGGGACCAATCAGTCGGCGGAAGTGGGCGCCCCCCTGACGGACTCGCTCGTGGTGAAGGTGACGGACCGGTTCGGCAATGCCGTCAGCGGCACCGCGGTGGCCTGGGCACCGACGGGTGGTGGCTCCGTGAGCCCGGCCGCGAACGTCACCGGGACGACCGGTACCTCAGCCACGGCGCGCACGCTGGGGCCCACCGCCGGGCCCCAGGGCGCCACCGCGACCGCGGGGACGCTGAAGGGATCGCCGGTGACTTTTGCGATGACCGCCGTGCCGGCGGCGCCGACCTCACTGGTCAAGGCGACCGGTGACAACCAGTCCGGCGCCGTCAGCGCACCGCTGGCCGATTCGCTGGTGGTCCGGCTGCTCGACGGGACCGGCAACGGTGTGCCGGGCCGGAATGTCACCTTTGCCGTCGCGACCGGCGGCGGGTCGACGGCACCGACTTCCGCAACCACCGACTCGGCCGGCCGAGCGGCGACGCGCTGGACCCTTGGGCCGATGGCGGGGAGCAACTCGCTCATCGCGAGTTCGTCGGGCTTCTCGGTCACCTTCCAGGCGACGGGCAGTTCCTCGACGGCCACGACGCTGCTCGCCAACGCCCCGCTCGCCCAGAACGGGACGGCGGGCCTGCCGGTCGGCTCGCCGCCGTCGGTGAAGGTGACGGACGTCAATGGCAATCCTGTCTCCGGAGTGGCCATCGGCTTCACGGTCACAGGCGGCGGGGGCAGCGTCCTGCCGGTCACGCCTGTGGCTACCAACGCGGCGGGCATCGCCTCCCTCTCGCAGTGGGTGCTGGGTCCGGCGGCAGGGGCCAACAGCGTGACGGCGAACGCGGCAGGGCTTACCCCCAGTTCCCTGACCTTCGGCGCGACCGGCGCCCCCGGCGCACCGGCGCAACTCCAGGTCCAGCAGCAGCCCAGTGCATCCGCCCAGAGCGGGGTGCCGCTTGCCACCCAGCCCACGGTCCGGCTGGCCGATGCCTTCGGAAACCCCGTCACCGCGACCGGGACGGTCGTGACCGCGGGCCTCGCGAGCGGGAGTGGGACACTCGGCGGCACCCTCACCGCTTCCACGGTGAGCGGGCTGGCGACGTTCACCGACCTCGCGGTGACGGGCCCCACCGGGACATACACGATCCGGTTTACCGCGGGGAGCCTGACTCCGGACACCAGTGCGGTGATTGCCATCGGGTCCGGCATTGCGACGAAGCTTGCGATGGTGACCCAGCCCTCGGGCACCTCGCAGAATGGCGTGGTCTTTAGCCAGCAGCCCCAGGTGCAGGTACAGGACGCGGCCGGAAACCCGGTCGCCGGAGTCCGGTCGGTGACCGTGGCGATCAACAGCGGGGGCGGCACCCTCGGGGGTACTGCCACGGTAAACACTGATGCTGCCGGTACGGTCACGTTCGCGGGACTTTCCATCACCGGCACGGTCGGCACGCGGACCCTCGTCTTCAGCAGTGCCGGACTCACCTCCGTCGTCTCCAGTACCGTCACGATCACTGCCGGCGCACCAACCCAGATGTCGGTCAACCAGGGCAACGGCCAGACCGCGACGGCGGGGAGCGCGGTCGCAATCGCACCACGAGTGCTCGTCCGCGACGTGAGCAACAACCCCGTGTCGGGGGTGGCGGTGACCTTTGCGGTGACCTCGGGCGGCGGGTCGGTCCTGCCGGTTGCGGCAGTCGCGACGAACGCCAGCGGCCTCGCCGCGGCGACCTCGTGGACGCTCGGACCGACTGCCGGCGCGAACACATTGACGGCGACGGCCGCGCCGGCCGGCATCACCCCGAACCCTGTCACCTTCACGGCGACCGCCGTGCCCGGGGGCGCGGGAACGCTCGGCATGGTAACGCAGCCCCCGGCCACCGCCACCAACGGCGTCGTGTTCACCCAGGCGCCGGTCGTCCAGTTGCAGGACGTGAACGGGAACCCCGTCACCACGGCGGGCATCTCCGTTAGCGTGGCGATCGCCTCAGGGACGGGGACACTGAGCGGGGTGCCCAATCAGCCGACGGACGCGAGCGGGCGGGCGACCTTCCCCGGGCTCAGCATCACCGGGACGGCAGGCGCGTACACCCTCCAGTTCACCGGCGCCGGGCTCACACCGGTCACATCGAGCACCGTGACCCTCTCGGCGGGCGCAGCCACCCAGGTGAAGATCACGACGGAGCCGCCGGCATCCGCGCAGAGCGGGATCGTCATGGCGCCACCCACGGTGGTCCAGCTGCAGGATGTTTCCGGAAACCTCGTTGCCACCACAGGGACCAATATCGTGGCCGCCCTGGTGTCTGGCGGCGGCACGCTCACCGGCACCCTTACCGTCGCCACGGTGTCCGGCGTTTCCACCTTCGGGAGCCTGACCCTCACGGGCACGGCAGGGCCACGGGTCATCCGGTTCACTTCGACGGGGCTGACGCCGGATACCGCAACCACCATCGCCCTCGGCGCCGGCACCGCGACGGCGCTGGAATACCTGACGCAACCTTCCGCGGTTGCTGCCGGACAGAACATCGCGCCAGCGGTGACAGTCCGGGTGCGGGACGGCGCGGGGAACACCGTCGCCACCGCTACGAACGCCGTGACGATGGCCCTCGGCACCAATCCAGGCGGGAGCACGCTCACGGGAACGCTGACCGCGAACGCCGTCGCCGGCGTGGCGAGTTTCGGCTCCCTGTCGCTCAACAAGGCGGGTGCCGGCTATACGCTCGTGGCCTCCGCGACAGGGCTCACCAGCGCCACGAGTGCGGGGTTCTCGGTCACCTCTGCGGGCGCCACAAAGATCGCTGCCGTCCCGGGGTCGACGGTGAGCGACACGGCCGGCCTTCCGGTAACCGTGCCGCCCTCCGTGCTGGTGACCGATGCCAATGACAACCCCGTCGCCGGTGTGCCCATCACCTTCACCGTGACGGCCGGCGGCGGGTCCATCGCCCCGACGACGCCTGTCCCCACCAATGCGTCGGGCATCGCCACTCTCACGTCCTGGACGCTCGGCAGCGCCGCAGGCGCCAACACCGTGACGGCCTCCGGCGTAGGCCTCACGCCTGCGCTCATCACCTTCACGGCCACCGGCGTGGCCGGTGCGCCGACGCAGCTGCAGATGGCCACCCAGCCGTCCTCGTCGGCGCAGAGCGGCGTGGTGCTGGCGGTGCAGCCGGCGGTCCGCCTCGCGGACGCCTTCGGCAACGCGGTCGCGACCAGCGGGGTCACGGTCACCGCCTCGCTGGCCTCGGGGAGTGGCACCGTGGGCGGCACCCTTACCGCGGTGACCGCCGGCGGAGTCGCCACCTTCACCAACCTGGCGATCACCGGACCCACCGGCGCCTACACGCTCCAGTTCGCCGCCACCGGCCTCGCCTCGGTCACGAGCAGCACCATCGG
>DAOLIZ010000066.1:0-8468 GCA_035328285.1 Gemmatimonadales bacterium | reverse complement strand
GGGAACGGGCAGACGGCCACGGTGAACACCCCCGTACCCACGCCACCCTCGGTCGTCGTGCGTGACATCAGCGGAAACCCGGTTGCTGGTGTGCCGGTGACTTTCGCGGTGGCGACCGGGGGCGGCAGCATCGTGCCGGTGACGCCGACGACCACGAATGCGTCTGGCATCGCCGCGTTGACGTCCTGGACCCTTGGGACGGTCGCCGGCGCCAACACCGTCACGGCCACCTCCGGCACGCTCGCCGGCAGTCCGGTGACGTTCACCGCCACCGCGACGGCGGGTGTGGCGACACAGCTCCTGATGGCGACCCAGCCGTCGGCGTCGGCGCAGAGCGGCGTGGCGCTGGCCGTCCAGCCGGCGGTTCGCCTGGCGGACGCGTTCGGCAACCTGGTGAGTTCGAACGGTATCGTCGTGACGGCCGGGTTCGGCTCGGGAACCGGCACCCTGGGTGGCGCGGTCTCGAGCAATACCGTCGCCGGGGTCGCCACCTTCGCCAACCTTTCCATCACGGGCGCGTCCGGGCCGTACACCCTCCGCTTCACGTCCGGCGCCCTGACCGCGGCCACGAGCAACACCATCACCCTGTCATCGGGCGCGGCGGCCCGGCTCGCGATCGTGACCCAGCCGTCGGCGACCGCGCAGAACGCGACCGTGTTCGCGCAGCAACCGACGGTTCAGGTCCAGGACGCCGCTGGCAACCCGGTGTCAGGCGTCGCGTCGGTCACCGCGTCGATCGCCACCGGCGGCGGAACGCTGGGCGGCACGACGACGGTCAACACCGATGCCGCGGGCCTGGCGACGTTCACGAACCTGACAATTACCGGCACGGTCGGCGGGCGCACCCTCCGGTTCACGAGCGGCGTGCTGACCCCTGACACCTCGAGCGTCGTCACCGTCACCGCTGGTGTGGCGACGCAGATCGCCGTCAACGCCGGCAATGGCCAGACGGCGACGGTCAACACCGCCGTCACCACTCCGCCGTCGGCCATCGTCCGCGATATCAGCGGCAATCCGGTCTCGGGCGTGGCTGTGACCTTTGCAGTGACCGGGGGCGGCGGCAGCGTCCTCCCGGTCACCCCGGTGGTGACGAACGCCGCCGGCGTGGCGACGCTCACGTCGTGGACCATGGGCACGCTGGCCGGGGCCAACACGATGACGGCGGCGTCGGGCACGCTCAGCGGCAGTCCGGTGCTCTTCACCGCCACGGCCACGGCAGGCGCGGCGACGCAACTCCAGGTGGCCACCCAACCGTCGCCGACGGCGCAGAGTGGGGTGGCGTTTGCGACCCAGCCGGCGATCCAGCTTGCGGATGCCTTCGGGAATCCCGTCACGACGACGGGGACGACGATTACCGCGGCCTTCGCCACCGGCACGGGCACGCTCGGCGGCACCCTCACTGCCAATACCGCCTCCGGCGTGGCGACCTTCACCAACCTGTTCATCACCGGGGCGGCCGGTTCCTACACCCTCCGCTTCACGTCGGGCGCCCTGACGGCGGCGACGAGCGGGACGATCACCCTGTCGGCCGGAACCGCGACCCGCCTCGCGATGGTCACCCAGCCGTCGGCCACCGCGCAGAACGCCATCGCGTTCGCACAGCAGCCGAGCGTGCAGGCGCAGGACGCCGCCGGGAACCCGGTGGCTGGCGTGCGGTCGGTGACGGTGACGATCGCCTCGGGCGGCGGGACGCTGGGTGGCACGGCGACGGTCAACACCAACGGCGCGGGCCTGGCCACCTTCGCGGGTCTCTCGATTACCGGGACGGTCGGCGCGCGCACGCTGAGCTTCGCGTCCACCGGCCTTACCGCGGCGATCTCAACATCCATCGGCTTGACGGCGGGCGCGCCGACGCAGATGGCGGTGAGCGTCGGCAACGGCCAGACCGCCACCGCGGGGACGGCCGTGGCAACCCCTCCCGCCGTGGTGGTGCGTGACGTGAGCAACAACCCGGTCTCCGGCGTGGCAGTGACGTTCGCGGTGGCCTCCGGCGCTGGGTCGGTCCTCCCGGGTGGCCCTGTCTCCACCGACGCCTCGGGCATCGCCGCCGCCACCTCGTGGACGCTGGGCACGGCGGCCGGTGCCAACTCGCTGACCGCCACGGCCGCGCCGGCCGGCATCTCGCCGAATCCGGTCACCTTCACGGCTACCGCGGTGGCCGGCAGCGCCGGCCGTCTTGCGATGTTCACCCAGCCTCCGGCGACCATCGCGAGCGGGACCACGCTGGCCCCAGCACCCGTGGTCCAGTTGCAGGATTCGCTCGGTAACCCGCTCACGACGTCCGGGTTTGGCATCACGGCCTCAATCGCTTCCGGGCCAGGGGGTGCCTTGACAGGGGGAACGGTTGCCCTCACGGTCGCCAATGGCCGCGCCACCTTCAGCTCGCTGGTGATCACTGGCCCAACGGGCGCTTACACCCTGCAATTCACCGGCACCGGCGTCACAGGCGTGACGTCGGCCACGATCACCCTGACGGCGGGCACGGCGGCGCGCGTCGCTGTCGTAACCCAGCCCACGACGGCGCAGAGCGGGATCGTGTTCCCTGTCACCCCCACCGTGCAGGTGCAGGACGCGGCGGGGAATCCGGTCGCGTCCGGGGGCAGGAGTATCTCGGTCATCTCGAACTCCGGGACGGCGGTCCTGACTGGCCCCTCCAGTCGGACGACCAACGGGTCCGGGCTCGCCACCTTCTCCAGCCTCGTCCTGACCGGGGCGGTCGGGCCCAACACGCTGCTCTTCTCCTCCGCCGGACTGACCACGGACACGACCGCGGTGATCACGCTGACCGCCGGCACCGCCACGCAACTGACCATGGTCCAGCAGCCGTCGGCATCCGTGTCGAGCGGGGTGGCGCTGGCGCAGCAGCCGACGGTCCAGGTCCGTGACGCGTCGGGCAATCCGGTGTCCGGGATCGTGTCGGTGACCGCGGCGATCGCCTCCGGCGGCGGGACGCTGGGCGGGACGGTCACGGTCAGCACCAACGCCGCCGGCCTGGCGACGTTCACCGACCTGTCGATCACCGGCACGGTCGGCGCCAGGACGCTGCAGTTCACGAGTGCCGGCCTGACGACGGCCACCTCGACCGCGGTGACCGTCACCGCCGGCGCGGCCACCCAATTGACGATGGTGCAGCAGCCCTCGTCGTCGGCCGCCAGTGGTGCGAGCTTTGCGCAGCAGCCGACCATCCAGGTGCGGGATGCGTCGGGGAATCCCGTGTCTGGTGTCGTGTCGGTCACCGCCGCGATCCTGACAGGCGGCGGCACGCTCGGCGGTGTCACCACGATCAACACGAACGGGTCCGGCCTGGCCACCTTCGCCGGGCTCTCCATCACCGGGACGATCGGGTCGAGGACGCTGCAGTTCAGCAGCGGTGCCCTGACGCCCGCCACATCCACCGCGGTCTCCGTCACGGCGGGTGCGCCAAGCCAGATGTCGATCAGCACGGGCAACGGCCAGAGCGCCACTGCCGGTTCCGCGGTGACGACCGCTCCTGCGGTGCTGGTGCGTGACGCCAGCAACAACCCCGTTGCCGGCGTCTCGGTGACCTTCGCGGTGGCTGGTGGTGGTGGCTCCATCCTTCCGGCTACCGCGGTGACGACCAACGCCTCGGGCATCGCGACCGCCACGTCGTGGACGCTCGGGACCGTGGCAGGGGCGAACTCCCTGACCGCTACCGCCGCACCGGCCGGGATCACGCCGAACCCGGTGACGTTCACGGCGACGGGAACACCCGGCGCCGCGACGCAACTCACGATGGTGCAGCAGCCGTCGGCGACGGCGGCAAGCGGCGTGGCCCTGGCCCAGCAGCCTGCCGTCCAGGTGCGGGATGCCCTGGGCAACGCCGTGTCCGGCGTGGTCTCGGTGACCGCCTCGATCGCCAGCGGCGGCGGGACGCTCGGCGGCACGGCCACGGTGAGCACCGACGCCAACGGCCTCGCGACGTTCAGCAATCTGGTCATCACGGGAACGGTGGGTGCGAGGACGCTGCAGTTCGCCAGCGCCGGCCTCACCAGCGCCACGTCGGCAGGTATCTCCCTGACGCCGGGCGCCCCCACGCAGCTGACCGTGGTGCAGCAGCCGTCGGCCACGGCGCAGAACGCCGTCGCCTTCGCCCAGCAGCCGACGATCCAGGTGCGGGACGCCTCGGGGAACGCGGTCGCCGCGGCGGTGTCGGTCACGGCCGCCATCGCGTCGGGGGGCGGGGCGCTTGGGGGCACGACGACGGTCGTCACGAACGGGAGCGGGCTCGCGACGTTCGCGGGGCTGTCGATCACCGGCACGGTTGGCGCGCGGACATTGCAGTTCACCAGCGCCGGGCTGACGACCGCCACCTCGAGCGCCATCAACATCACGCCGGGGGCGGCAACGCAGCTGGTGATGGTACAGCAGCCCTCGGCCTCGGCCGCGAGCGGCGCGGCCTTCGCGCAGCAGCCGACCGTCCAGGCGCGGGACGCATCGGGGAATGACGTGGCCGGCGCCGTCACGGTCACGGCCGCCATCGCGTCGGGGGGCGGCACGCTCGGCGGCACCGTCTCCGCGACGACGAGCGCGGGGGGCCTGGCGACCTTCACCAATCTCTCGATCACAGGCCTGGTCGGTTCGCGGACGCTGCAGTTCAGCAGCGGAGGGCTGACGCCCGCCACCTCGAGCGCCATCGGCATCACCGCCGGAGCCGCCTCGCAACTGGTAATCGTGCAGCAGCCGTCGGCCTCGGTGGCGAGCGGGGCGGTGCTTGCACAGCAGCCGACGGTGCAGGTGCAGGACGCCTCCGGGAACCCAGTCTCCGGGGTGGCGTCGGTGACGGCCTCGATCGCGAGCGGCGGTGGTGCCCTGGGCGGAACCGTCGCCGTGAACACCAGCGCCGGCGGCCTGGCGACCTTCACCAACCTGGCGATCACCGGCACGGTCGGGGCGCGCACGCTGCAGTTCACCAGCGGAGTGCTCGCGCCCGCCATCTCGAGCGCGATCAACGTGACGGCGGGTGCCGCGGCCCAGCTGACCATCGTCCAGCAGCCGTCTGCCACGGCGGCGAACGGGGCGGCGTTCGCCCAGCAGCCGACGGTGCAGGTGCAGGACGCGTCCGGAAATCTCGTCTCGGGCGTTGTTTCGGTGACGGCGGCCATCGCGAGCGGCGGCGGGTCGCTGGGAGGCACCGCCACGGTGAGCACCAGCGCCGGTGGCCTGGCGACCTTTACGAACCTGGCGATCTCCGGCACGGTGGGTTCCCGCACGCTGCAGTTCACCAGCGGGGCGCTGACGCCGGCCACATCGTCGCCGGTGTCGATCACCGCGGGCGCCCCGACCCAGATGTCCATCAGCACGGGGAACGCGCAGGTGGCGACGGCGGGCAGCGCGGTGACGACGGCTCCGACCGTGCTGATCCGCGATGCCAGCAACAATCCGGTCTCCGGAGTCTCGGTCACCTTCGCCGTCGCCAGCGGTGGGGGCAGCGTCGTCCCGACGGGCGCGGTGACAACGAACGGGGCAGGCATCGCAACGGCCACGTCGTGGACCCTGGGCACGGTGGCCGGCGCGAATTCCTTGACGGCAACGGCGGCCCCGGTGGGCATCACGCCGAACCCGGTGACGTTCACCGCCACCGGTACGCCGGGCCCGGCCAGCCAACTCGTGATCGTGCAGCAGCCCTCGGCCACGGCGGCGAGCGGGGCGGCCTTCGCGCAGCAGCCGACCGTCCAGGTGCGGGACGCGCTGGGGAACGCGGTATCAGGGGCGGCGTCGGTGACGGCGGCGATCGCGACGGGTGGCGGCACGCTGGGCGGGACGGCAACGGTGAGTACCGACGGAGCGGGACTGGCGACCTTCGCCGGGTTGTCAATCACCGGCACAGTGGGCGCCCGGACGCTGCGGTTCACCAGCGGGGCGCTCGCGCCGGATACCTCGACCGTGGTGACCATCACCGCCGGCGCGCCGACCCAGATGACGGTCAGCGCGGGCAACGGACAGACCGCCGCCGTTGGGACCGCGGTCGCCACTCCACCGGCGGTCCTGGTGCGCGACGCGAGCAATAACCCGGTGTCCGGGGTCCTGGTCACCTTTGCGGCGGCCACCGGCGGAGGCTCGGCCCTGCCGGTCGCCGCGGTGCCAACCGACCTGTCTGGCATCGCCGCGGCGTCCTCGTGGACGCTCGGCACGACCGCCGGACCCAATACCCTGACCGCCACCGCCGCGCCGGGCGGGATCACCACGAACCCGATCACCTTTACCGCCACCGGCACGCCGGGCGCCGCGACGGCCCTGGCCATCACCACCGCGCCGACCGCTGGACAGAGCGGGATTGCCGTGACGCCGCAGCCGGTCGTGCGGCTCGTGGACGTCTACGGCAACACCGTGCCCACGAACGGCACCCTCGTCACGGCAACGCTCGCCACCGGAAGCGGCACGCTGACAAACGCGACAGCGACCACGACCGCCGGCGTGGCAACCTTCGCCGGGCTGACGGTGACGGGCCCCGCTGGCACCGTGAGCCTCCGCTTCGATGCCACAGGGCTGACGGGCGCGACGACCGGGACATTCCCGATCACGGCGGGGACACCGACCGCCCTCGCGTTCAGCGTGCAGCCGGTGACGACGGCGGCGGGCGCAGCGATCCCGACCCCGCAGGTGGAGGTGCGTGACGGTGCCGGGAACCGGGTGACGACGGCCACGACCTCGATCACCCTGGCCATCGGGAGCAACCCCAGCACCAGCACGCTCAGCGGAACGGCGACGGTCAGCGCCGTGGCGGGCGTGGCGAGCTTCCCCGGACTCTCGCTGAACAAGACCGGCACCGGGTACACCCTGACCGCCAACGGCGGAGCCCTGTCCCAGGCAACCAGTGCGGCATTCAACATCACACCGGGTGCCCCGGCCTCGGTGGCGTTCGTGTCCCAGCCGACCACGGTGATCGCGGGTTCGTCGATCGTGCCGGCAGTGACGGTCGAGGTGCTTGACGCGCTGGGCAACCGGGTGACGACGTCTACCGCATCGGTGACGGTGGCGATCAGCAACAACGCAGGTGGCGGCCTCCTGAGCGGCACCACCACGGTGAATGCCGTCGCCGGCCTCGCGACCTTCAGCAACCTGTCGATCGACAAGGTCGGCGTCGGCTACACCCTTGCCGCGACGGCCGGGGCATTGACCGGTCCCGTCAGCTCGGCGTTCAACGTCAATCCGGGCGCGGCCTCGGCGCTGGCGATCACGTCGATGCCGACCACCGGGACGAGCGGGGTCGCGCTGACACCGGCGGCGGTGATCCGCCTGGTGGACGCCAACGGCAACACCGTGCCCACCACTGGGATCTCGGTGACCGCGCTCCTCAACGCCGGGTCAGGGGTGCTCAGCGGCACGATGTCCGCCAGCACGAGCAGCGGGGTGGCCACCTTCAACAACCTGATCCTGACCGGTCTCGCCGGCCCCTACACGCTCAACTTCAGTGCCGGCGTGCTCACGCCGGTGACGTCGGGCACGATCACGCTCGGCGCGGGCGCGGCCACGACGATCACGGCGAACTCGACCCCGGACCTCAGTGGAACGGTGGGCACCGCGGTTACCCCGCTGCCGTCGGTGCTGGTGACGGATGGAGGCGGCAACCCGGTGAGCGGCGTGGCGGTGACCTTCGCGGTGACGGCCGGCAACGGGGTCATCACGGGGGGCGCGACGACCACGAACGGAAGTGGCGTGGCGACGGTCGGCTCGTGGACCCGGGACGTCGTAGCGGGGGCGGATACCCTCACGGCCACCGCCACGGGCCTGGCGGGGAGCCCGGTGCGCTTCACGACGCAGGCGGTGGCGGGCGCGGCGAATTCGATCAGCTCGAATTCGCTCCTTTCGCAGAGCGGGGTCGTCGGAACTGCCGTCGGTGCGCCGCCGTCGGTCGTCGTGCGTGATGCGAACAACAACCCCGTGGCCGGCGTGAATGTCACCTTCGCCGTGACCGCGGGCGGCGGCACCCTCGGTGGGGCGACCGTGGTTGCGACCAACGCCTCAGGCGTTGCGACCGTGACCTCCTGGACGCTCGGCACGGCGGCCGGGACGAACAACAACACGGTCACGGCGACTGCCGCCGTCCCCAGCGGAAGTCCGGTGACGTTCACGGCGACCGGCCTCGCCGCCACGCCGGCGGCGCTGGCCTTCGGGGTCCAGCCGACCGGGACGACTGTCGGGGCGACGATCACACCGGCGGTCACGGTGCGGATCGTGGACGCGTACGGAAACCTGACGACCTCGACGGCGACCGTGGGGGTCGCGATTGGCACCAATCCCGGCGGTGCCGCGCTTGGCGGCACGCTCTCCCGCACGGCCGTTGGCGGTGTCGCCACCTTCAACGACCTGACGTTGAACGCGGCCGGTGCCGGCTACACCCTCAATGCATCCTCTGCGGGACTGCCAACGATTCCGAGTTCAGCCTTCACGATCGGCCTCGCCGCGACCACGACGGCGATCACCGGCGACGCGCCGGATCCGACGGT
>DAOLIZ010000065.1:0-14088 GCA_035328285.1 Gemmatimonadales bacterium | reverse complement strand
TCCGCTCGATGGGTTGCGTCAGGCGGCCATGCACCGCGGCCTCCGCCCACCCCTCACCGGAGGCGGC
This sequence comes from Gemmatimonadales bacterium, assembly GCA_035328285.1. GTDB lineage: Bacteria > Gemmatimonadota > Gemmatimonadetes > Gemmatimonadales > GWC2-71-9 > SPDF01. Next base: position 14,021 of record DAOLIZ010000065.1, on the reverse strand, counting down.
GGCGCTCCTGGAGCAGCTCGACGACGCGCTCTTCGGTCCGGGCGATGTCTCCGCGGTGCTGCCCAGCGCCGAGGCCGCGGTGGCCCTGGCCGCCCGGCTCGAAGGGGCCCCGCCCGCATGAGCCTCGCGCGTCCCCTGCTGCTCCTGCTCCTGCTGCCGCTCGTGTGGTGGTGGTGGCGCCGGCGCCGGCCCGCGCCGGGGCTCCTCTACAGTGACGTCTCGCTTCCCGCCGCGCTCGGCGGTCCGCCGTGGTGGCTGCGGCTGCCGCCCATCCTGCGCACGGTGGCGCTCGCCTGCTTCATCGTCGGGGCGGCCGGGCCGCGGGTTGGCGGGAGCCGGATCGAGATGAAGAAGGACGGCATCGCCATCGTCATCGCGATCGACATCTCGAGCAGCATGTACGCCGAGGACTTCGCGCCGTCGAACCGCCTCGAGGTGGCCAAGGCGCAGGCCATCAATTTCATCAACGGCCGCAGCGCCGATCGGATCGGGCTGGTCGCGTTCGCGGCCGAGGCCCTGACCCAGGTGCCGGTCACGCTGGACTACCCGGTGCTGGAACAGGCGGTGACCGATCTCCGCATCGGGAGCCTGGAGGACGGGACCGCCATCGGCAGCGGCCTCGCAACGGCCGTCAACCGGCTCCGCCGCGCCCCCGAGAAATCGAAGGTGGTCCTGCTGCTGACCGACGGCGAGAACAACCGTGGCCTCATCGACCCCCGGACGGCGGCGGCCACGGCCGCCTCGTTCGGGATCCGCGTCTACACGATCGGGGTGGGCACCGAGGGGGAGGCGCCGATCCCGACGGGCCGGAGCGCCACCGGGCTCCGCTACGAGGTCCTCCCGGTCCGGATCGACGAGCCGCTGCTGAAGGAGATCGCCGCGACGACGGGCGGCCGGTACTTCCGGGCGACGGACAGCGAGGCGCTCGCGCGCATCTTCAAGCAGATCGACGGCCTCGAGAAGACGCCGGTGCAGATCACCCGGTACCTGCACTATGAGGAACTGACGAAGCCGCTGGCCATCGCCGGCCTTGCGCTGCTGGGGCTCGAGCTGCTGATGGGCGCGACCATCGCGGTGCGTGTCCCATGATTTTCGATTCGAAGTGGCTCCTGCTCCTCGCACCACTCATCGCCGCGGGCGGTGCCGCGCTCGCCTGGTGGGGCCGCCGCCGCCGCATCGCGGCGACGATCGCGTGGTCGCCCGGCCTCGGCGTCCGCGCCGCCTCGCGGGGCCGGGCCACCCCCTGGCTCATCGGCACGGCGGTCCTCCTGGCATCAGTCGCCGTTGCCGGACCGCGCGGAGGGCGGACCACCGTCAAGACGGAGGCGCGCGCGCTGAGCCTGGTCATCGCCACGGACATCAGCCGTTCCATGCTGGCGGAGGATGTCGCCCCCAGCCGCCTCGGCCGCGCCAAGCGGGAGGCGCGCCGCCTCGTGCAGGACCTGAGTGGCGACCGGCTCGGCCTCCTCGCCTTTGCGGGCCGCAGCTATATCCTGACGCCGCTGACCGTCGATGGCGGCGCGGTCGCACTGTATCTCGACGGGCTCGACCCCGATCTGGCCAGCGAGGGCGGGACGAACCTCGCGGCCACCCTCATCCAGGGGCGGGAGCTGCTGGAGGCCACGACGGAAATCTCCGACCGGGTGCTGGTCGTCTTCACGGACGGCGAGATTCACGACTCGCTGTCGTCGGTCAAGGATGCCGCCGAGGCCATCAAGGACGCCGGGATCCGCCTGATCCTCGTCGGGGAAGGCACGCCGGTGCCGGTCCGGATCCCCATCCGCGATGCCCAGGGCCAGTTGATCGAGTACAAGCTCGACCAGGAGGGACAGGTGGTCGAGACCAGCCTGCATGAAGAGGTACTGCGCGCCACCGCCGACGCGGCGGGCGGCACCGTCGTGCCGGCCTCGCTCACCGACCAGGCCGGCGCGGTGCGGGATCTCGTCGCGGCGTTCAAGCGTAGCCCGAGCACCGAGAGTCGCGCCGCCGACCTCCGCCCGATGGGCTGGTTGCCGCTCCTGCTCGCGGCCATCATCCTCCTGGGCGTCACGCTCCTGCGTCGTGGCGCATCGCTGCTGGTCGTTGCCCTCGCGCTGACGCTCCCTCCGCTGGCGCACGCGCAGCGGCCCTCCGATGGCGCCCGCGCGCTCTCCTCGGGAGATGCCACCGGGGCGGCGGGTGCGTTCCTCAGGGAGGCGCGGGAGGGGACCGACCGGGACACGGCGTTCTACAACGCCGGCACGGCCGCCCTCCGGGCCGGCGATTTCAAGGTGGCGCGTCGCGCCCTCCTCGAGGCGTCCAAGACGACCGATCCCGGCCTTCGGTACCGCGCGCTCTACAACCTCGGGGTGGTGGACCTGCGGGCCGCGCTGGCCGACTCGGCCCTGCGGGACACGCTGGTCGGGGAGGCCGCCTCCCACCTGCGGGAAGCGCTCCTCCTGGAGCCGGGCTCCGAACGCGCCAAGTGGAACCTCGAACTGGCGGAACGGATGCGGCCGCCGCCGCCCCCGTCTTCGGGCGGAGGTGGGCAGCAGCCACCCCCACCACAGGGCGGACAGCAGCCGAAACCGCCGGAGCAGCAGAACCAGAACCGGGGACTGACCCGGGAGCAGGCGGAGCAGATCCTGAATTCGGTCGAGCGCGAGGAGCGCGCCACCCGGAACCGCCAGCTGGACCGGCTCTCCGGCGGAATGGGAGGGGCCAAGGATTGGTAGCGGCATTCCTGGTGCTGGCCGCCCTCCAGCAGGCGCAACCACCGGAACTGACGGTCACCCTCGATCGTGACGAGGTGGCGGTCGGGGAGGAGGTCCTGCTCACCGTCCGGACGAGAAGCGCCTCGCCGCTGCCGATCGAGCTCCGGCTCGGCGCGGCGGACGGCTTCGTCGTGGTGTCGCGCACTGAGGGCACGAGCGTCAACCCCAACGCCGCGGTGTCGCGGGTCAAGACCATCGAGCTCCGGCTCCGCGCCATCCGCGCCGGCACATGGAAGTTCGGCCCCTTCCAGGCCCGGCAGGGGGACACGATCGCCGAGGTCGGGGCGCTGAGCGTCAAGGTGACCGACACCGGGAGCGCCGCCGTGGCCGCCCAGGTCAATCCGCGGATCAAACGACTCCTCGAACAGGCGCGACCGCCGACGCGACCAGGCGAGGTGGGGCTGTCGCTGCTCCTCTCCAGCCCCACCGCCACGGTCGGGGAGCAGGTGGACATCGTGACGGCCGCCTGGTTCCCCCGCGAGCTCCGGCTCCGTCTGCGGCGCGCCCCGACGCTGGTGCCTCCCGCGGTCGAGGGGATGTGGAGCTACCCCCAACCGGCGCCGGTGGGCATCGCCGCGAGTCGGCAGGTCGGCGGCGTCTGGTACGACCTCTTCGTGGCCCACCAGATCGCCTTCCCGGTGCGGAGCGGTGAGCTGACCATCGCGCCCGCGCAGATGCAGTACTCGGTGCCGCTTGCCCTCCAGTTCTTCAGCCAGGAAGAACGGTTCGCCGTCAGCAGCGACAGCGGCTACATCTCGGTCCGTCCCATCCCGGAGCAAGGACGGCCGCCCGGATTCGTCGGGGCGGTCGGCACCGATCTTTCGGTGGAGCGGGTACTGGAGCCGCCCACCGCACGGGCGCGCGAACCGATTCATGTGTCGGTGGTCATCAAGGGGAAGGGAAACGTGACGCTCTGGCCGGCGCCCGTGCTCACCTGGCCCGCGGGCGCGCGCGCCTATCCGGAACTGGTCCAGGAGCGCCCCGAGACGCGGGACGGCATCGTGATGGGGACGAAGAGCTTCGGCTTCTCGCTCGTACCGGACGCCGTCGGCACCCTGGCGCTTCCCGCCATCGAGTACCCCTACTACGACCTCGGGACGCGCAGCTTCCGCGTCGCGAAGGTCCCTGCCACCTCGCTGCAGGTAGCGGAAGCGGCCGCCCTCGCCGAAGGGGCCCTGCCACCGCCACTCCTCACGCCCCGCCGGGCACTTGTCCCCAACACCTTCCTCCAGCTCCCGGGCCGGTGGGGATGGCTGTTGCTCGGCTTCGGCCCGCCGTTGCTGTGGGGAGCCATCCAGCTCGTCAGGCGGCGTCCCAGGCCCGCGGCCGCAACCGCCGCGCACGGCCTCAGTGCCCGCACGGTCGAAATCGAGCTCGACGGTCTGGTCACGGGACTCGCCCCGGCGGCGGTCGTCACTGGGGACGATTCCGATCTCTCGGCGGCGCTGCGGGCCGCGGGTCTCGAACTCGACACGGTCCGGCAGCTGCTCGAGTTGCGTGCCATGCTGCGCGAACGACGCTACGCCCCGTCGCAGGAAGGACAGGACGAAGAGATCGTCGCACGGTGGGAAGCGCTGCGCGCCCAGCTGCAGGGCGGGGGGCGTCGCCGCCGGGTGTCCCACGGTCTTCTCTCGTCGGTGCTGCTCTGCCTGCTGGTCGCGGGCGGCGCCTCGGCACAGGAGCGCAGCGCCGAAGCGCTCTACGAGAGTGGCGCGCTCACCGCGGCGCGAGCGGCGTTCGCGGCCCGGACGGAGGCGCAGCCCGATATCGCCGCCCACTGGTACAACCTCGGCGCCGCCGACTATCGCCTGGGCGACCCGGTCCAGGCCAGCGCGGAATGGCATCGGGCGCTTCGGCTCGCACCGCGGAACGGCAGCGTGCGCCAGGCGCTCCAGCTGACCCCGCCGCCGGATCCGGTGTCGGCCAGCCGGCTCTGGACCGCGCCGGTCACCCCGTCGGAACTGGCGCTCGCCGCGCTCCTCCTCTGGCTCGCGGCATGGGCGGGAATCCTCCTCCGGCCCGCCCGGACGCGGCAGTGGGCCTGGATCGCCGCGGTGTCGCTCCTGCTCGGCGGCCTGACGCTCTGGCTGCACCATCGGTACGCACAGCCGGTCGATTTGGTGCTCCGCGCGGTGCCGCTCCGCGTCAGTCCGCACGGCCGCGGATCGGCCGTCGCCGCCCTCGACGAGGGGCAGGCACTGCTCCGGCTCCAGAGCCAGCGGGGATGGCACCTGGTGCAGGACCCCTCCGGCCGCCTCGGATGGGTCCCCGGCGATGCCGTCGTCCCAATCGACCCGGAGTAGATTGCAGGCATGTCCCGTCGCATTTCGATCCTGCCCGATGCCGTCGCCGACCAGATCGCCGCGGGCGAAGTGGTCGCACGCCCTGCCTCCGCGCTCAAGGAGCTGGTCGAGAACGCGATCGACGCCGGGGCCACGCGAATCCGGATCGCGATCGAGAACGGCGGGAAGACGCTGATCGAGGTGGCGGACGACGGGTGCGGGATGGGCAGGGAAGACGCGGTGCTTTCGCTCGACCGACACGCCACCAGCAAGATCCGCAGCGCCGCCGACCTCACGGGGGTGACCACCTTCGGCTTCCGGGGTGAAGCGCTCCCCGCCATCGGGTCGGTCAGCCGCCTGACGCTCACCACGGCCGAAGAGGGGGGCGAGGGCACCGAACTCCAGGTGGTCGGGGGGCGCCTCGAACATGTGGGACCGGTTGCGCGCCAGCGCGGCACGACGGTCTCGGTCCGGGGCCTGTTCTTCAACACACCCGCCCGCCGCAAGTTTCTCCGTTCCGCCGCCAGTGAATCCCGGGCCGCGTACGAGGCGGTCGCGACGCTGGCCCTCGCGCATCCCGCGGTCGGGATGGAATTGACGCAGGACGGACAGGTCCGCCTGGCGGCGCCGCCCGGCCAGGACGAGACCGAGCGGCTCGTCACCGTCTGGGGCCGCGACCTGGTCGGCACCATGGTCGGCGTCGACCATGCGGCCGGCGCCTTCCGCATTTCCGGATTCGTGCAGCGCCCCGGAGACGCCGCGCCGAGCGGCCGGCGTACGCAGCTCTTCGTCAACGGTCGGCCCTTCCGCGACCCGTTCCTGGTCCGGGCCGCCGAGGCAGGGTACCGCGCCGCGATTCATCCCGGCGACCGGCCGTCGCTCTACCTGCGCATCGACGTCGCCCCCGGGGATGTCGACGTGAACGTGCACCCGTCCAAGATGGAGGTGCGGTTCCGGGACCGGATCGGGCTGGAGCGGACCATCGAGGATGCGGTACGGCAGGCGATCGGTGCGCTCGTGGCCGCGGCCCCGGTCGGTGACTGGCGCCCCATGCCCGCCGGGCACTCGACGCTGGATGCCCAGGAGCTGCTCACCTCGCTCTTCGGCGACGAGGCGCCGGCGGCCGAGCCGCCCGAATCGGGTGCGTCGGAAGCGGTCGGGGCGGCCGATCCGTTCGCCGGCGGTCTGACCCAGCTCTTCGACACCTACATCGTGTACCAGGCCGCCGAAGGCGTCGTCTTCGTCGACCAGCACTCGGCGCACGAGCGCGTCCTCTTCGAGGAGGTCATGGCGGCGATGTCGGGCGCGGGTGCACCCGCGCAGCGGCTGCTGATTCCCGTCACGGTCGAGGTCACGGACGAGGAACTCGACGCCCTTGAGCGGCACCGGGAGACGCTGGAGCGGGTCGGCTTCAGCGTGGAGGAGTTCGGCGGCAACACGGTGGTGCTGCAGGCGGTGCCGACGCCGCATCCCCGGTTCGACGCCGTGGCCTGCTTCCAGGAGATGATCGCCGACCTGGCGCGCGGCCGGTTCGGGGGATGGTCCAATCCGCTGGAACGGTTCGGCGCCACCTACGCCTGCCGCGCGGCCGTGAAGGCGGGCCAGCGGCTCAGCCAGGCGGAGATGCGGGAACTGCTGCTCAGGCTCTTTGCCACGGAGTTGCCGCCGCACGATGTTCACGGGCGGTCGACGATCGTGCAGCTGCCACGGGAAGAACTCGAGCGACGCTTTGGCCGTCGGTAGAATCCCGGTCCTGGTCGGGCCGACCGCGGTCGGGAAGACGGCGGTCGCGCTGGCGCTGGCCGCGCACTGGCCGCTGGAGGTCATCTCGGCCGATTCACGGCAGGTCTATCGCCGGCTCGACATCGGCACCGCCAAGCCGACCCGGAAGGAGCAGGCCCGCGTCCCGCACCACGGGGTGGACATCCTCGACCCGGGCCACCGGTTCAGCGCGGGCCGCTGGGCCGCGGCGGCGAGCGCCTGGATCGAGATAGTCCAGGCCCGCCAGCGACTGCCGGTGGTGGTCGGGGGAACCGGGCTCTATGTTCGGGCGTTGATGGACGGGCTCTTTCGCGAGCCGGCGCTCGACGCCACCCGGCGCAAGGGACTCGAGCGCTACCTGGCGGACCTCACGCCGGCGGAGCTGGTCCGCTGGGCGAGCCGGCTCGATGCGGAATACGCCGGCGGGGGGCGGCAGCGCGCCCTGCGGTGCATCGAGATGGCCCTCATGACCGGCTACCCGCTCACGCACTGGCAACGCGCGGCCAGGGAGGGGCGCCGCTTTGAGCCGTGGTACGTGGTGCTCAGCGTGCCCCGACCGATCCTGCACCAGCGGATCGAACGCCGTGCCGTGGAGATGGTGCAGCGTGGACTGATCGAAGAGGTGGCCGCGGTGCTGGCGGAAGGACACGCGGCGCACGCCCCGGGGCTCGATGGCATCGGCGTCAAGGAGGCGGTGGAGTACCTGCACGGCGCGCGGGCCCGCGACTCCGTGGCCGAGGCGATCACCATCAGCACCCGGCAGTACGCCAAGCGGCAGGAGACCTGGTTCCGTCACCAGCTCGACGGCGAGGTCCTGCGGCTCGACGCCACGCGACCGCCCACCGAACTCGCCGCGGAGATTGCGGCGCACTGGAGCAAGACATGAAGATCGGCATCACCTGTTATCCGACCTACGGAGGCTCGGGCGCCGTGGCCACGGAGCTCGGGCTCGAACTGGCCCGGCGCGGTCACGAGGTGCACTTCATCACTTACGCCTCGCCCTTCCGGCTCCGCGGCGGATTCGCGGAGCGGGTCTATTACCACGAGGTCGAGACGCGCCACGGGGCCTACCCCCTGTTCGATCATTTCCCCATCACGCTGGCCCTCGCCTCCCAGCAGTACGAGGTGAGCCGCCGCGAGAAGCTCGACCTGCTGCACGTGCACTACGCGATCCCCTATGCCACCACCGCCTGGATCGCGCGGGAAATGCTCGCCCGGGAGCACCCCATCAAGGTCGTGACCACCCTGCACGGCACCGACATCACGCTGGTCGGCCAGGAGTCGAGCTTCTTCGACATCACGCGGTTCTCGATCGAGCGATCCGACGAGGTGAGCGCCGTGTCGGCCTTCCTGAAGAGCGAGACCCTCCGTGCCTTCGGGCAGGTGCACCCGAACCTCCGGGTCATCCCGAACTTCGTCAGCCTCAGCGAGTACCATCCGGTCGAGTCCCCCAAGCGGGACGGCCTCGCGCCGGCCGGCCACAAGATCATCAGCCACACCTCCAACTTCCGCGAGGTGAAGCGGGTCAAGGACGTGATCCGGATCTTCTCCCGGATCCGGCGCGCGATGCCGGCGACCCTCCTGATGATCGGCGACGGGCCGGAGCGCGCCGAGGCGGAGCGGGAGGCCGAGCTGCTCGAGGTGGCGGCGGACGTGCGGTTCCTCGGGCGGCTCGACCGGGTCGTGGAGTTGATGCAGGCGACCGACCTCTTCCTGCTTCCCTCCCAATCGGAATCGTTCGGCCTGGCCGCGCTCGAGGCGATGGCCTGCGGCGCGCCGGTCGTGGCGAGCCGGGCCGGCGGACTCCCCGAAGTGGTGGAGGACGGGGTCAACGGCATCCTCGAGCCGGTGGGCTCCGTCGAGGCGATGGGGCGCCGCGCGGTGGAACTCCTCCGCGACCCGGCCACGCACCGCATGATGGCGCAGGCCGCCGTCACCAAGGCGGCCGAGTTCTCCGCCGACCGCGTGGTCCCGATGTACGAGGCGATGTATCGCGAGGCGCTGGGTTAGTGGGCCCCCTCGTCCTCCTGCAGGCCGCGCTGCTGGGCCTGGTCGAAGGCATCACCGAGTTCATTCCCGTCTCGTCCACCGGTCACCTCATCGTCGCCGGGGACCTCCTCGGCTTCACGGGGGAGCGGGCCAAGACGTTCGAGATCTTCATCCAGCTCGGCGCCATCCTTGCCGTCGTCTGGCTCTACCGCGAGCGCTTCCTCGCCGTCCTGCGGAGCCTCCGGACCAGCGCGGAGAGCCGGACCTTCGTGGCCAACCTGGCGCTGGGCTTCCTCCCGGCCGCGGTCGTCGGCCTCCTGGCACACAAGTGGATCAAGGCGCATCTCTTCACGGTGCCGACGGTGGCGGGCGCGCTGGTGGTGGGTGGCGTGGCGATCCTGCTCATCGAGCGCACCCGGCCGGTGCAGCGGGTCGACACGGTCGACCGGCTGCCTCCCAGGCTGGCGTTCGGCGTGGGGGTGGCGCAGGTGCTCGCCCTCTTCCCGGGTGTGTCGCGAGCGGGTGCCACCATTCTCGGTGGCTATCTCCTCGGGCTCTCCCGGACCGCCGCCACCGAATTCTCGTTCTTCCTCGCCATCCCCGTCATGGTAGCGGCCACGCTCCTCGACGTGGTCAGCAGCCGCGGCAACCTGTCGGCCGCCGATATCCCGGTGTTCGCGGTGGGTTTCGTCGTTTCCTTCCTCAGTGCGCTGGTGGTGATCCGGGCGTTCATTGGCTTCGTGGCCAGGCGCGACTTCACCCCCTTCGGCTGGTACCGCATCGTGGTGGGCACGGCGCTCCTCGTCTGGTGGAAGGCCGGCGGCGGCGGGTGACCCGGGGCATCTGGCTCGACGTGGTGGATTCCACCCTTGATCAGTTGCATGCCCGCGCCGCCGATGGGGCGGACGACGGAACCTGGCTGGTGGCGCGGGAGCAGTGGGCGGGGCGGGGGTCTCGTGGCCGCACCTGGTACTCGCCGCCTGGCGGGCTCTGGATGAGCGTCCTTCGGCGCGGAGCCGGTAGCCGAGGCGGGGTGGAGGTGCTCAGCCTGCGCGCCGGGCTGGCCATTGCCCGCGTGCTGGATGGACTCCCGCCCATCGTGCCGGTGATGCTCAAATGGCCCAACGACCTCATCGTGCGTGATCGGAAGGTGGGCGGGGTGCTGATCGAGGCCACCTGGCAGGGGGATCGGCTGCGGTGGGTGGCCATCGGGCTGGGGTTGAACGTGGCCAACCCGATCCCGAGTGAGTTGAGCGGGCGGGCGACGACGCTCGCGGACCACTGCTCGGAAACGACCGTGCAGGCGCTCGCCGACCCGATCGCCGCCGCGCTCTGCGCCGTTGATGTCCAGACGCCCGCCCTCACGCCGGCGGAACTCGCCGAGTACGCACGTCGGGATTGGCTGTTCGGCCGCGCCATCGACACGCCGATCGCCGGGACCGGCGCCGGCGTGCAGTCCGATGGCCGCCTCCAGATCCGGGATGCCGGCGGCGTGGTCCATCGCGTCCTCGCGGGGGATGTCGCGGCGGGGTGATCCGCGGCTTACCGACCGTCCCTCGCGTGCCTAGATTCCCCCCATGCTCCTCGCCCTCGACATCGGCAACACCGAGATCACCGTCGGCCTCTTCCGCGGCGACCAGGTCACCGCCCACTGGCGCCTGACCACCAACCCGGACCGCACCCCGGACGAGTGGGGCACCGCGATCGGGACCTTCCTGCTCCACGCCGGCCACTCGCCCAACGAGGTGCGCGGCGTCATTCTCGCCTCTGTGGCCCCGCATATCACCCGGAGCGTGAAGGCCGGCATCGAGTCGGCCACGGCCTGCTCCGCGGTCTCCATCGACCCGCGCTCGCCGCTCCCCCTCACGCTCGACGTCGACGAGCCGCTCAGTGTCGGCGCCGACCGGATCGTGAACGGCCTGGCGGTGCTCGAGCTGGTGCGCGCCGACGCGGTGGTGGTGGACTTCGGCACCGCCACCACCTTCGACTGCATCACCGGCGACGGCCGCTTCATCGGCGGCGCCATCATGCCCGGCCTCCGCACGGCGGCGGATCAGCTGACCCGGCTCGCCGCGAAACTGCCGGCCACGGAGCTCGCCCCGCCCGCCCGGGTCATCGGCCGCCGCACCGAGGAGTGCATCCAGGCCGGCGTGCTCTTCGGCGCCGCCGACGCCGCCGACGGCATGCTCCGTCGGATCTTCGCCGAGTGGCCCACGCCGAACAACCCGGTCGTCATCGCCACGGGCGGCCTGGCCGGTGTCATCGCGCCGTTCTCGGAGCTGATCACGCGCATCGAACCGGACCTCACGCTGCGGGGCCTCCGCATCGCCGCCGGGCACCTGGGCCTCCGCTGGTGACCGACGCGGGCGCCTCGCCGTTCCGCCGCGCCGGCTACCGGCTGCTCGGTCCCTCGTTCGATTACCTCCTCCACACCCGTCCCGCGGAATGGCCCATCATGGCGGCGCACACGGCGCTCGGCTACCTGCTGGCCGTCGGACTGTCGGCCGCGGTCGCCGGCGCCTCCCTGGGCGCGGCGGCCCTCGGGCTCGTGCTGTGGGTCGTCTTCCTCAACGGTGGCACGCTCGCCATCAACTCCGCGTTCGACAAGGACGAGGGTGACATCGGCTACCTGCGGCAACCCCCTCCGGTCCCGCGGCACCTCTTCGGATTCGGGATGGCCCTGATGCTGATCGGCGGGGCACTCTCCCTCCAGCTGCCGGCCGGGTTCACGGCGGCGTACGGGGTCTGCTTCGTCATGTCGGTGCTCTACTCGGTGCCGCCGTTCCGCTTCAAGGCAGTGGCGGGCGTGGACTGGATCATCAACATGATCGGATTCGGCGCCCTGACACCGTATGCCGGCTGGGCGCTGACCGGGCGCCCCCTCGACCGGCCGGCGCTTCTCGTGTTCGCCGCCTTTGCCCCGCTCTTCGCCGCCCTCTACCCGCTCACGCAGATCTATCAGTTCGAGGAAGACCGGCGCCGGGGCGACCGGACCCTGGCCCTGATGCTCGGTGAGCAGGCCAGCCTCCTCCTCGCCCTCGGCGCCACCCTGGCGGCGTTCGTGCTTTTCGGAATGGCCGGGGCGGGGCGGGGGTGGTTCGCGGCGGCGGCCTTGGGTGGGTGGCGCGGCGGTCTGCTGGTCGTGGCCTGCGGCGCCTGGCTGGCGGTGCTGCTTCCGTGGCTGGCCCGCTGGCGGGGGATGACACCCGACCAGCACCAGCGGGGGATGTACGCCGCGCTCGGCGCCTGGGCTGTCACCGACGTGGTCATTGCCCTCGGATTCGGCCTGGCCTGAACCCTTGGCCGGGCGGTTGGCCGTGCGCTATTATTCCGCATTCCACACTCTCCGGGAGTCGGCATGAGTTCCGCAGTTCGCGCCGCGTCAGGCACCGACCTGACCGACCTGCCCTACGTTCTCCGCTCGGCGGTCACGCTGGGCGTCATCACGGCCGCGGTGGTGGTGGCGATGTCCTTCATCACGCGATACCTGGCCGGCGGGGCCGAGTTCGGACTTGGCGCCCTGGTGCTGGTGGCCGGGCTGGCCGCCGTGACCTTCATGCCCGGCAACTGGACCAAGCCCCGGACCATCGAGGGGATCGCCGGGGCGGCGGGGCTCGGCCTGGCCGCCACGATTGTCTTCCTCGTCATTGACGTGTCCCTCCTGCAGCCCGCGGGGATGTACACCAACCGCTGGCGGCAGATCGGCGGCGGAAGCAACTGGTGGTACCACCCGGTCTGGTGGATGGTGGGGACCTACCTGCCGTGGATGGGCGCCCAGATCATGGCCAGCCAGGCGCGCGCGGGTACCGTGTCGATCGCCAAGGGGATGGTCACGGCACTCGTCCTGACGGTGGTCTGCTGGGTCCTCGCGGTGCTGGTGCATTTCCCGGGCGCCGGCTGGAACCTCGGGACCTTCGGCGTGGCGTTCCTGCCGGGCGTGACCCTCACCGCAGTCCTCGGAGCGGTCACCGGCCGGCGCACCTGAGGCGATGCGCGCGAAGATCATCTTCCTCCGCGCCTCCGGATGGCTGCTGACGCCCATCGTGGCGTTGGCAGCCTCTTTTGTTGGGGCCCTCCTCGGCACCGTCCTCGCCGCGCTCCTGCCGAACCCGCTCCACGGTGTCGCGCTGACCATCACCCTCGGGGGGCTGGCCGGGTATGTGACGGTGCACTACTGGCTTCGCGCGCTGCGTCATTCACCCAGGCTGCAGCATGCGCTGCACGTCCTCCCCGACGGGACGCCCGAGGTGGCCGCGATCGAGGAGGCCCCGCCGGCCGAAGGCGGAGAGGTGGAATGAGCCGCCGCTTCGCGATCGCCTCGGCGATCGGTCTCATGGCGCTCAGCGCGTGCGGTGGAGAGCGGTCGCCGCCGCCCGGGGCGGCCACGGTGGACTCGACGCCCACATCGAACGCCTTTCCGACCTTGCCAGACTCGCTGGCGCTCGAGGCACCCCACGGAGTGACGGTCTGGTTCTCGGGCGCCCGCGTCGGCACCGACTCGGCGGGAGTCTCCTGCATGGAACGGGGGCTGGTGATCGTGCGGGAGGGCCGCCGGACGCTGGTCCCGCTGCTCATGACCGGGGCTGTTCCCGTGCTGGTCAACGACTCCACCATCCGCGCCCGGATCTGGCTGCACTGTCGCCCGGGCAACACCTACGAGGTCAACTTGCGCACCGGCACTCCGACGCGGGTCAAGTGACGACGCGCCCCCGATCGGCCCGTCGGCTGACGTTCGGTGTCGTCGTTGGGGCGATGGCGCTGCTGTCGGCACCCAGGGCGGAGGCCCAGGGATTCGGGGTGGCTGCCTCCTGGTATTCCGGCTCGCCGGAGACCTACTGGATCTGGAGCATCGGCACCTCCCGGCGGCTCAGTTCCGCACTTTCCACGACAATTTCCGCGTCGTGGTGGTCGCCGGAGAACGACGGTGGCGGGGACCTGGTGGGGTTGGGGCTCGACCTGAGCCTCTGGCGCGGGGGGAACCCCGGACTGTACGTGGTCGGCGGGCTGGGGGGCGGCTTCGGTTTCAACGGTGCCGACGTGTTTTATGGCAACTATTCCATCGGGCTAGGCTACGACTTTCGGCTCCTCAAGGCGGTGGGCCTGGGGGCGGAAGCCCGCTGGGTAGGGCTGACCCAGGGTGGCAACGAAGGTGTGCAGGTCGGCATCCGGCTGGGCGGCGGGATGCGGCGCAAGGCCGCCTCCGCACCGCCTCCCGCCTCGACCGGCACGACGAGCG
>DAOLIZ010000064.1:7058-14325 GCA_035328285.1 Gemmatimonadales bacterium | reverse complement strand
AGGCGCTGGCCTACTACAGCACCCAGTGGCTGCGGTACCCCTACCCCCAGTTCACCAGCATCGAGGGGCCGATCGAGGGGATGGAATATCCGATGATCACCTTCGATCCGGGCGGCCCGACGCGGGAGGACGTGCACTGGGTCCTGGCCCACGAACTCGGCCACCAGTGGGTGCCGATGGTGGTCGGGTCCAACGAGCGCCTCTATCCGTGGATGGACGAGGGGTTCAACACCTTCATCGACCTGGCCAACGCCGCGCGCTACTTCAAGGGCACCGCCTACGGCGACTCGATCGAGGTCCACCCCCTGCACCTCTATCCCGACCATGCCGGGCCGGGGGAACAGCCGCTCGGCCTCCGGCCGGTGGAGGTGCACGACCTCTTCTGGGCGGGCTACCAGAAGCCGGCGCTGATGCTGCAGCTCCTGCGCTACGAGGTGCTGGGGCCGCAGCGCTTCGACGCGGCCTTCCGCCAGTATCTCGCCGCCTGGGCGTTCCGTCACCCGGCGCCGGCGGACTTCTTCCGCACGATGCGCGACGCCTCCGGGATGGACCTCGACTGGTTCTGGCGGGAGTGGGTACTGACCACGACGCGGCTCGACCAGGCGGTGGACAGCATCACGACCGAGAGCGCCGGCGTCACCGCGGTGGCGCTCAGCAGCCTTGGCACCATGGTGATGCCGGCGGAGCTGAAGCTCACCTTTGCCGACGGGACCACCGAGGTCGTGCGGCTGCCGGTCGAGATGTGGAACCTCGGACCGCACTTCACCTACCGCGTGCGCGGCAAACCCGCTGTGAAGAGCGCGGAACTCGACCCACGGCACGCGCTGCCCGACGTGGACCGCGCCAACAACCGGTTCCCCCGGTGACCGGGCGGGACGCCGGCAACCTCGAGCAGTTCCTGCGCGAGGAGGGGGCGCCGGACACGGTGGTGCGGGGTGGGCTGGAAGTGCTGCTCGCCGGGTGGGAGCGGACCGTCGCCGCCGTCGAGGGAGGATACGGCGGGGACTACGAGGACTTCCTCGGCGACCTGGACGGGCGCCAGCTGCTCGCCCAGGCGCTCGAGCGGGTGACCCGCGAACAGGCGGCGCACTTTACGGCGCGACTGGCCGAACTTGACGGCCGGTTCCGCGCCGTCACGACGCCAGTGGCGCGCTGTCTCTGGGGCAATATCGTGGCGGACGAGGAGGGGTGGAGCCCGGATGACAACTGGTGGTACTTCGTCCGGCCGTTGCGTGGGCCCGAGGCGTTCCTCGCGGAGTTTCCGGCGGCCTAGGCGCTTCGCTGCGGGAAGTGGATTCCCGCCTGGCGCACCAGCAAGACGTCCTTGACGTTGTCGCCGGTGAGCAGGCCGACCAGGGCGCCGCTCGGGTCGACGACCGGGAGCGCAGGGAGCCCGCTCTGGACCAGGCGCTCCAGCGCCGCCTCGAACGGGAGGTCCAGCGGCAGCGGCGCCACCGCGGGATCCATGGCCCGCTCGACGCTCGCCCCTGGTCCCAGCCGCGAGAGGCCGCGAATCAGGCCGTCGCGGGTCAGCAACCCTTCGACCTTCCCCCAGTTGTCCAGAATCGGGAATTCCCGTTGCTCCCCCGCCAGGAGGGCGTCCACCGCATGCTGCAACGTGGCATGCACCGGCAGGGCCACGAACTGGGTGATCATCAACTCCCGCACCGTCAGCCCGCGTCCCGCCGTCCGGGTCTCCACGGAGGCGCCCTCCGCGCCCGCCGCCAGGTAGACGAACACCGCGATGAGCACCAGCACAAGGTTGGGACCGAATCCCCACCGGCTGAAGAACCCCAGCCCCCAGGCGCCCAGGAGAAGCGCACCGCCCTGGCCCACCCGCGCGGCGACCCGCGTCGCCCGCTGCAGCCCCATGCGCATGGCGAGCAGCGCGCGGAGCATGCGGCCGCCGTCCATCGGGAAGATGGGCAGGAGGTTGAAGAGGAGCAGCGCCACGTTGATCCAGAGGAGCTGCTGGGCGAGGCCGGGCCGAGACGGGTCGAGCTGCCCCGCATCGAGCGGGGCCCCGGCCACCCGCAACGCGCCGAAGATGATCAGGGCGATGGCCAGGGTCACGGCGGGCCCGGCCGCCGCGATCAGGAGCTCCTGCCTCGGCTCTTCGGGCATCCGCTCGAGGCGCGCCAGCCCCCCGATCGGGAGAAGGATGACGTCAGGGGTCCGCACGCCGAAGCGGCGCGCCATCAGGATATGGCCGAATTCGTGGAGCAGCACGCAGGTGAAGAGGCCGAGGAGGAAGATCACCGCCTGAACCGCCGCCGCCCGCCCGCCGTCGGCGTACGCCGAGTAGCCCCACCACGCGACCAGCGCGAGGAAGGTGACGTGGATCTTGATGTCGGTGCCGCCGACCCGGCCGATCCGAAACGACCACTGCATGCCTGCTCCCGGATGATTGTGACTCTCTAATCTCGCCCGGTCGGGCCCGCCGCGCGAGGCAGCGGGAAACTCGCGGGGGGCCGGTTCTTTCGGGGGGAGGCCGTGGGCGTTAACATTGAGGCCGATTCCTCAGCAGGAGCACCGCGATTACGACCGTCACGCCGCCGAGCGCACCCCCGGCCAGCTGGACGCCCAAGGACGCCGAGAAGCTCTACAACATGCCGGGCTGGGGCCTGGGCTTCTTCCGGACCAACGCCGACGGCCACGTCACCGTGCACGCCGACGGCGACCCTGCCAACGGCCTCGACCTCTATCAGCTGGCCATGGACCTCCAGGCGCAGGGCGTCGGGCTGCCGCTGCTGCTCCGCTTCTCCGACATCCTGCGTGCCCGCATCTCCCAGCTGGCCGAGGTGTTCAGCCGGGCCATCACGGAGTTCGGGTACACCGGGTCCTACACCACCGTCTATCCGATCAAGGTCAACCAGCAGCGCCACGTCGTGCAGGAAATCGTGGAGTTCGGCGCCGCCCACGGGGTCGGCCTGGAGTGCGGCAGCAAGCCGGAGCTGCAGGCGGTCCTCGGCCTCCACGAGAGCACCCAGCACCTGATCGTCTGCAACGGCTACAAGGACGAGGAGTTCATCCGGCTGGCCCTCATGGGCCAGCGCCTCGGCCACCAGGTGTTCATCGTGGTGGAGCAGCTCCACGAGCTGGACCTCCTGCTGTCGGTGGCCGACGAAATGGGGATCGTGCCGACGCTCGGCGTGCGGATCAAGCTGGCCACCGAGGGGTCCGGTCGCTGGGCCAAGAGCGGCGGGGAAAAGTCCAAGTTCGGCCTGAGCGCCGTGGAGCTCATGCGCCTGCTCACCAAGCTCGACCGACTCGGCCGGAAGGACCTCCTCCGGCTGGTGCACTTCCACCTCGGCAGCCAGATCACCGACATCCGCCACGTGAAGGCCGGGCTCGAGGAGATCACCCGGTACTACGGCGAGATCCACGCGATGGGCTTCCAGCTGACCCACGTGGACGTGGGCGGCGGCCTCGGCGTGGACTACGACGGGTCACGCTCGACCCGGCCCGCCAGCGTGAACTACACCATGCGCGAATACGCCAGCGACGTGGTGTACACCATCGGCACCGCCTGCCAGGAGCGGGACCTGCCGATGCCGCACCTGATCTCGGAGTCGGGGCGGGCCCTCACGGCGCACCACTCCCTGCTGCTCGTCAACGTGATCGACGTGGAGAGCCAGGTGGAGCCGGTTCCGCCCGTCCTCGGCGACGAGCCGCACGTGCTCCTCCGGGAGATGTCGGAAAACCTCGAGGGGCTGAGCATGGAGCGGCTCGACGAGGCGTTCCACGACGTCATCTTCGCCAAGGAACGCACCAACGAGTACTTCGCGAGCGGCGTGTTCACCCTGCGGGACAAGGCCGACGCCGAGCAGCTCTACCTCTGCACGCTGACCGCCATGCAGCAGCTGCTCGGCGACGACCGCAACTCCCATCCCGAAATCACGGCGCACATCGACGCGACCCTGGTGGATCGGTACTTCTCCAATTTCTCGGTGTTCCAGTCGCTGCCGGACAACTGGGCCATCGACCAGCTTTTCCCGATCATGCCGATCCACCGGCTCAACGAGCGGCCGACCCGCCGGGGCACGGTCCAGGACATCACCTGCGACTCCGACGGCGTGATCGACCGGTTTGCCGGCGGGCGGAAGGGCAAGCCCTCGCTGGAGCTGCACGCCTGCGCCGACGGCGACCCCTACGTGCTCGGGTTCTTCCTGACGGGCGCCTACCAGGAGATCCTGGGCGACCTCCACAACCTCTTCGGCGATACCAACGCCGTACACGTCCGCCTGACGCCGCAGGGCTACCAGGTGACCGACCTGGTCCACGGGGACACGGTCACCGAGGTCCTGAATTACGTCCAGTTCCACGCCTCCGACCTGCTGGCCACCTGGCGCCGTAAAGTGACCGCGGCCCGGGATCTCTCCCGGGCCGAGGCCAATTCCTTCATTGCGGACTACGTCGCCGGCCTCGAGGGGTACACCTACCTCGAGGGCGACGCCCGGCGCGAGTAGCGCCTACTTCCGCTTCTCGATCGGCAGGAAGGGCCGGGCGTCCGACCCGGTGTAGATCTGCCGCGGGCGGGCGATCTTCTGCTCCCCGTCGGTGATCATCTCCTCCCACTGCGCCAGCCAGCCCGGCATCCGCCCCAGGGCGAAGAGCACCGTGAAGTAGTCGGTCGGGTAGCCCATCGCCTGGTAGATCAGCCCGGAGTAGAAGTCCACGTTCGGGTAGAGCTTCCGCTTGATGAAGTACTCGTCGGACAGCGCGATCCGCTCGAGTTCCACCGCGATCTCGAGCTTCGGATTCAGCCCCGTCTCCGCAAACACCTCGTCCGCCACCCGCTTGATCAGCTTGGCCCGGGGGTCGTAGGACTTGTAGACCCGGTGGCCAAAGCCCATCAGCCGGCCCTCGCCCGCCTTCACCCGCTCGATGAACGCCGGGATGTTCTTCTTCTCGCCGATCTCGTCGAGCATGCGGAGCACCGCCTCGTTGGCGCCACCGTGGAGGGGGCCGTAGAGGGCGGCGATGCCGGCCGAGATGGCCGAGAAGGGATCGACGCCGGAGGAACCGACGCCCCGCACCGCGCTCGTGGAGCAGTTCTGCTCGTGGTCGGCGTGCAGGATCAGCAGGATTTCCAGCGCCCGCTGCAGCACCGGGTTCGGCTTGTGCTGGCCGCCGATGCTGAAGGTCATGTTGACGTAGTTGCCGATGTAGTCGAGGTCGTTGCGCGGGAACTGGTACGGCAGGCCGCGGGTCTGGCGGAAGACGAACGCCGCCAGCGTCGGGATCTTGGCCATCAGCCGGACCCGCTGGACGTAGCGGTTTTCCGGGTCATGGATGTTCTTCGCGTCGGGGTAGAACGTCGAGAGCGCGCCGACCACGCCGAGCAGCATCCCCATGGGGTGGGCGTCGTACCGGAACCCCTCCAGGAACTTGATGATGTTGGTGTGGACGTAGGTGTGGTAGACGATGTCGTTCTGCCACTTGGCCAGCTGCGCCGCGGTGGGGAGCTCGCCCTCGGACAGCAGGTAGGCCACCTCCAGGAAGCTGGCCTTTTCGGCGAGCTCCTCGATCGGGTAGCCGCGGTAGCGGAGGATGCCCCGGTCGCCGTCGATGTACGTGATGGCGCTCTTGCAGGAGGCGGTGTTGGTGAACGCCGGGTCGTAGGTCATCAACCCGAAGTCCTCGTCCGACGTCTTGATCTGGCGCAGGTCCATGGCCCGGACCGTGCCGTCGGCGATCGGCAGTTCGTAACGCTTGCCAGTTCGGTTGTCGATGACGCTCAGGGATTCGTTCGACACAGAGCGGTCCTTATGGTGAGAAGGTGTTGCGGTGACGGGTGGAAAATAGCCGGGAAGCAGGCCGGGGCAAAGCCGGTTACGTTTGTCGCTCGATGCCTTCCGCGCCCCTGACCATCGCCCAGCGCGCCCGCGGCGCCCTGCTGGGGCACGCCGCCGGGAACGCCCTTGGGGTCCCCACCGAATTCCTTGGAGGCCCCGAGGCGATCCTGGCTGAATTCCCGGGCGGGGTGCGTGACATCCTCCGCCGAGACACCCCCGCCAGTCCCTTCGACGACGACGTCGCGATGGCGCTCCTCCTCGCCGAGGAGCTCCTGACCGGGGACGTGGACCTCGAGCGCCTGGCGCAGCGCTGGATCGGCTGGCTCGATGCCGATGGCCGGGGGGCCGGCAACTGGACCCGGACAGCCCTGAACCACATCCGGACCCACGGCTCCCCTCCCTCCGGCACCGGTGGGCGCGCCCCCAACGGGGCGGTCATGCGCGCCCTGCCGGTGGCGATCGCCACCCGCGGGTCACCGCGCAACCTCGTGGCGGGCACCTGGCACACGGCGGCGCTCACCCATCCGGACGACCGGTGCACCTGGGGCGCCGTGGCGGTCAACGTGGCCGCGGCGGAGTTGCTGGCCGGCCGGCGGGACTTCCTGGCCGACGTGATCGAGGTGTTGCGCGTCAACGAGGCGCCGGCGGAGCTGATGGCCGCCGTCCGCCGGGTGCCGCTCGAGCGGCGGGAGGAGCTGCCGATCCTCGGCGACCGTGCGTGGGACGCCGTCAGCTGCGTGGAGATCGCGCTCTGGGCGGCGTGGCACGAGCCGAATCTCGAGTCGGCCCTCATCTGGCTGGCCAACGCGGGGGGCGACACCGACACCAACGCCGCGGTGGCGGGCGGACTGCTCGGCGCCCGGGACGGTGAGGCGGCGATTCCCGAACGGTGGATCGCGGCGCTTCCCGAGGTGGACCGGCTCAGGGCGATTGCGACCGGGCTGGTCGGCGAAGGCTGAGCGGCCCCCTCGCATTCCCGCGCTCCGCGCGATATATCTCCGTTCTACCCCCGCCCCCCGTCCCCGAATCGGAAGGCCCTGATCGATGACTCGACGAGTCCTGTTGCTCCTGACCCTCGCCGCCACCCCGCTCGCCGCCCAGACGGTGGACACCGCCGGTACCGGTCTCCTCATCGGCGAGGCGATGAACAAGTCGCAAGTGATGACCACCCTCGAGTTCCTCACCGATGTCATTGGCCCCCGGCTGACCGGGTCGGCGGCAATGAAGCAGGCCAATGATTGGACCGAGGCGCAGTTCAAGCTCTACGGCCTCGCCGCCACGCAGGAATCGTGGGAGTACGGGGTCACCTGGGAGCGGGGCCCGATCGCGTTCCGGATCGACGCCCCATTTCCCCGCAACCTGACCGCGCACAGCTGGGCGTGGACCGCCGGGACCGGCGGCAAGACCCTGACCGGCCCCGTCGTGCTGGTGGATGCCTCGACGCCGGAGAGCCTCGCCGTCTACAAGGA
>DAOLIZ010000064.1:0-6958 GCA_035328285.1 Gemmatimonadales bacterium | reverse complement strand
GGACAAGATCCAGGCGGTCCTGGTGCTCGACAACGGGACCGGCATGATCACCGGCATGGCGCTGCAGGGCCGCAACCAGGATGCGCAGCTCTGGACCGACCTGCTGGCGCCTGTCGCGTCGCTCGGCGCGGACAAGGTGCGCGAGGGGAACAAGGGGGGCACCGACCACCTCTCGTTCATCCCCTACGGGGTGCCCGGCTGGAACTACGACCAGGAATCACGCGGGTACAATCACACCCACCACTCGCAGATCGACACCTACGACCACGCCGTACCGGGCGACCTGCGACAGGCGTCCGCGGTGATGGCGGTGACGGCGTTCGAGCTGGCCAACCTGCCGGTGCTGCTGCCCCGCGGGCCGACCCGTGAAGTCACGCCGCGGACGATCATCCCTCCCAGCCCCGGGCTGGCGTCCACGAAGTAGCCGGCGGACAGGCCGGACATGCGACGAGCGGCGCGGGGAGACTTCCCGCGCCGCTCGTTGCCGTTCCGGGCCCCTCACCCCGCGTCAGTCGGGCGTCGGGAGGGTCACGCTGCAGGTGGTCAGGAACCCGCCGCGGACATTGTAGTCCGTCTCGACGGTGATGGTCCTGGGGGCGAGCACCTTGAAGAGGTCTTCGGCGATCTTCGCCGTGGCGTGCTCCTGGTAGATGCCGACGTTCCGGTAGCTCGTCACGTAGTACTTCAGGCTCTTGAGCTCGATGCAGCTTGTGCCCGGCACGTAGCGCACCGTCAGCGTCGCGAAGTCGGGGAGCCCGCTGTACGGGCAGACGGCGCTGAATTCGTCCGTCGTGGTGACGATCTCCTGCTCGGGCCCGTCGTAGGGAAAGGTCTCGAGCACGGCGACGTCGACGTGCTCGGGGCCAACGAACGGCAGGGCGCGGCCTTCTGGCGTTGCCATGCTACTTGTCCCGCACCATGCCGGACTCCACCCAGGCGTACTTGCCGGCCATCGTCTGCTGCGCGACCGCGTAATTGATCACGTCCTCGTTGTCGAAGAGGGCGGCGAAGCGGTCGTCGATCCGGCGGCGCGCGTTCCGCGCGAAGGCGTCGGCCAGCTCGACGGGCGAGCGGTCGGCGGGGTTCTTCCGCACCATCGCCTGGGCGCGGCTGACCGTGGCGGAAATGGCGAAGAGCTCCGCACCGATCTCGACCAGGCGGCCGAGGACCGCCTGCCGCTTCTCGAGCTTGGGGCCGAACCGGATCATGGCGTGGAAGAGCGACCGGGCCAGCTTGCGCGAGCGCCGCTCCGCAAAGCGGAGGTGCGTGGCCAGCGGCCCGAACGCGCCATAGCCGAAGCGGCCCTTGAGGCCGATCCAGAGCTTCGGGTACCAGAGGGCATAGAAGGCCCCGGCGCGGAAGAGCGCCTTGACCTTGGTCCCGGTGGAGGATTTCGGGTCAATCAGCGCGCCGGCCACCTTCAGGTGGGTGTCCACCGCCTCGCGGGCGATGAAGAGCCGCATGATCTCGCTGGAGCCCTCGAAGATCAGGTTGATGCGGTAGTCGCGCATCATCCGCTCCACCGGGTCGGGGCGCTCGCCGCGGCTCCGCAGGCTGTCGGCGGTCTCGTAGCCGCGCCCGCCCTTGATCTGCAGCAGGTCGTCGACGATCCGCCACCCGACTTCGGAGTTCCACATCTTGGCTATCGCGGCCTCGAGGCGGATATCCACGGTGCCCTTGTCCGCCATCAGGGAGGCAAGGTCGCTGACCGAGTCCATGGCGAAGGTGTCCGCCGCCATCCGGCCCAGCTTCTGCGCAACGGCGTCGTGCTTGCCGACGGGGGCGCCCCACTGCTGGCGCTCGGCGGCCCAGCGGCGCGCGATCTCCAGCGAGCGCTTGGCCCCGGCCGCGCAGGAGGCGGGCAGGGTCAGGCGCCCCGTGTTGAGGGTGATCAGCGCCAGCTTGAGGCCCTTCCCCTCACCCCAGATGATGTTCTCCACCGGCACCTTCACGTTGGTGAACCGGATCAGGCCGTTCTCGATGGCCTTGAGCCCCATGAAGTGGAGCCGCTCGACCACCTCGACGCCGGGCCAGTCGGCCTCGACGATGAAGGCGCTGATCTTCTTGCCGGTCCGGGCCATGACCACCATCAGCTCGGCGATGGTGCCGTTGGTGCACCAGAGCTTCTCCCCGTTGAGGATGTAGTGGCTGCCGTCGTCGGAGAGGACCGCCGTCGTGGCGACACCGGCCGGATCGGACCCCACCCCGGTCTCGGTGAGCGCAAACGCCGAGATGGCGCCCTTGGCGAGGCGGGGGAGGTACTTCTTCTTCTGCGCCTCGGTGCCGAAGAGCTTGAGCGGCACCGGGACGCCGATCGACTGCGCGGCGGAGAGGAGCGCGGTCATGCTCCCGTCGTTGCTGGTCACCAGGCTGATGGCCTTGGTGTAGCTGTACTGGCTCAGCCCCATTCCGCCGTATTCCTCGCCGATCTTGAGCCCGAACGCGCCCATCTGGCGGAGTTCCTCGATCAGCTCGGGCGAGATCTTCCCCTCACGGTCGATCTTGTCGCTGTCCACCTTCTCGCGCATGAACTTCTCGAGCCGCTCCATGAGCGGCCGGGCCTTGGCCAGGTCGGCGGGATCGGGCTCGGGGAAGGGGTGGATGAGGTCGAGGTCGTAGTCCCCCTCGAAGAGCTCGCGGACGAAGCTCCGCGACGACCATTCCTGTTCGCGGGCGGCCTCGGCGACGTCGCGGGCTTCCTGCTCGGTCGTCTTCGGCGCGAGGTCGCTGGGGGTCGGCTGCTTCATGGCGGTAGTCATATGAGTCTCACGCTCAGCTAGGGAGTCAGGACTGGGACCGGCCCAGCGTGCCCGAGAGCACGAGGTCGATCACGTGGCGCTTGCGCGCCTGGAGAAATTCGGGAGTCGTGGCGTTGATGCCCAGGGCCCGGAGCATCGTCTGGGAATGCACCAGCGGGAACCAGCAGAGCCCGATCACGCTGAGGAGCAGTTGCGCCGCCTCGCCCGGGCGGTCAGGGTCGAGCGCCAGCTCGTCGCTGAGCGCGGCCAGCGCTTCCTGGGCCGCCTCGATGTGCGGCGGGACCTCTTCCAGGGTGCGCCCGCCGGTCAGCGCTTCCCACTCGATCAGGCGCACGAAGTTGGGGTTGGCGGTGATGAAGTCGAAGTACTCGGACACGATGCCGGCCAGCACCTTGTCGGCCGACTCGCCGCTGGCGAGGGCCCGCTCGCGGCCGCTTCGCACGGCGCTCCGCACCTCGGAAAAACAGCGCTCAAGCACGGCCCGGTAGAGGTCGGCCTTCGAGCCGAAGCAGTACCCGGGCGTTCCCCGCGAGACGCCCGCGGCGGCGCCCACATCGGTCAGGCTCGTGGCCTCGAACCCCCGCTCGGCGAAGAGCCGCTCGGCGGCATCGAGCACCGCCTCCCGCGTGGCGCGGGACCCGGGCCGTTCGGACTCGAGCAGTTGAGGGGCAACAGACGCCATACCGCCTCCAGAATGGCACTTGCTTTACGTATAGCAAGTTGGCGAGTTGGCCCTCAAAATACAAGCGTCTTCGGGAATGGCCTTTGAACGCGAAGGCGTGATGCACGACGCAGGGCCGGAGCGCCAATCGGCCGGCAGGACCGGGGGGACATTGGCTCAACTCCTTGCTCCCCTTGCGCTTGACCATGGACCCCGGCTTTCGCCGGGGTGACGCGGCCCATTGGGCCCCTGCGGCCAGGCCGGCTCTACGGCTCCGCTGCCCCGCTGCCCCCCGGCCCAGCCTTGCCGCGGCCCCGCCGCTTCACCATGCTCCCCGACGTGGCCGCGTCGAATCCGAACCGCTCCCGTACCTGATCGACCGCGGCGGTCAGGTGCCGGAGCTTGGTCCGTTCTGGCGGCTCGAAGAGGTCTGCCATCGGGGGTTCGGACAGGTTGGTGGCGGCGACGCCGACCAGGCGCACTCCACGCCCGCGCTTGCGGACCTCGTCGAATGCCGCCCTCAGCAGCGCGCGGGCCGCCGCCACGATGTCGGCATCGAGGTCCGTGGCGGCCGGCAGGGTCTGGCTCCTGGTAATCGTCATGAAATCGCCGTGCCGGAGCTTGAGCGTCACGGTGCGGGCCGCTACCTGCTCCCGCCGCAACTGGCTCGCCACATGGGCGGAGAGCCGGAGGAGGATGCGCTCGAGCTGCGGGAGGTCGGCGGTATCGCGGTCGAGGGTGGTCTCGCGGCTGACCGACTTCGTTTCCTGGCGCGCCCGGAGCATGCGCCCGCCGTGGCCGTGCGCGCGCCGCTTGAGAAACTTGGCATCGGCGCCGATCAACTTCTCCAGCTCCGCCACCGACCGCGCCTGCACCTGCCAGGCTTCGGTCAGCCCCAGCGACGCCAGCCGCTCCGCCGTTCTCGGCCCGACCCCTGGCAGCGCCTTCAGAGGCAGGCCCGCCACGAACCCCTCCTCCCAGCCTTCCCGGACCTCCATCAGACCGCGGGGCTTGGCGGCGTCGGACGCCAGCTTGGCGATCATCCGGTTCGGGCCGATCCCGATGCTGCAGTCGAGTCCCGCCTCCGAGCGAATCGCGTCCCGGATCCGTTCCCCCACCGGCAGGAGCGACACCGGATGGAGGCGGTCGGTGCCGGAGAAGTCCAGGTAGCCCTCGTCGAGCGAGGCCATCACCACCAGCGGCGAGAACTCCTGGAGGACCCGGCGCACGGTCCGCGAGGCGCGGCGGTAGTCGTCGAAGGAGGTTTGCACGAAGGTGGCACCGGGGCAACGCCGCGCCGCCTCGCTCGATGCCATGCCCGCCCGCACCCCGAACGCCCGCGCGCCGTAGGACGCCGACTGCACTACGCCGCGCCCGTTGGGCTGGCCCCCAACGACCAGGAGGTCCACCGCCCGGAGCTCCGGGCGGAGCTGGCGGCAGACCTCCACGAAGAAGGCGTCGAGATCGACGTGCAGGAAGCGGATGGTCACCGGGTCAGGGCAGCGCCACCGCCGCGACGCTGGCGCCCGGCACCGGCTGCCCGGTGTTGGCGCCGATCGGGAAGTTCAGGTTTGCGAGATACATCGTGTCGCCAACCTTCGTCAGCTCCGCTGGGAACCGGAGCGCGTTGCCGTTGCTGTCCGGCGTGCTCGTGGCCACGATGGTCACCGTGCCGTCCGGGCCGATGCGTGCCAGGGTGTTCCTGAAGTTGGCCGAGACCCAGAGGATCGACTGGTCGTCCATGAAGAGCCCGTCGGCGCCGACCAGCCGGTCGTCCTTGACGAAGGTGCTGATCGACGTGACCTGGCCCTGCGCATCGACGAGGAGCCTGGAAATCTCCCCGGTGCCGGTGTTGGCGGTGAAGAGCAGGCGGTCGCCGCTGATGGCGATCCCGTTCACCGTGAAGGCACGGTTCGCCACGGTCGTGTCCGGCGCCATCGCCGCATAGCCGGTCGCCGCGACCTCGACCGCGCCCCCGGCCGGACCAACGCGATAGAGGTTGCCCGATGGTCCCCCGGTGATCCAGAGGTGTCCACCCGGCTGGTCGAAGGCGAGCGCGTTCGCGCCGTCGGCGCCGGTAGCGAAGACGACGGCATCCTGCGCCGGATCGAAGTCCGTTGCGCCCAGCCGCTCCACCGCCACACGAAAGACGCGTCCGGTTTCCGGGGCCGCCAGGTAGAGGTTGCCGAGGCGGTCGGTCCGGAGGCCAAGGACCACCGTGCCGGGCGCGACCGGCAGCCGGCCGACCGCCGTCGGCATCGGATCCGCGGGGTCGATCCGGTAGATGGTGCCGTCCTTCCAGTCGCACACGTAGAGCAGGCCGCCGAACTCGGCGATGCCCTCGATGGTCGAGGCGCTGTCCCCGACCGTCGTGAGGAGGGAGACCGCGGCGGTGGGGGCCGCGCCGGAGTCGGCCGGCCGGCCGGCGCAGGCGGCCACGATGAGCGTCATGAACAGAGCGGTGACAGTGCGCATCGGGTGGATCCTCATTACACGAGATGGATGGCGGTGGCCTTGACGGTGACAACGACGTCGACGCCGCTTTCGAGGCCGAGCTCCGCGGCGGACGCCGTGGTGACGGCGGCCGTCAGCGGGCGCCCGGCGTCGAGATGGACGTAACTGACCGGCCCGACCCGCTCCACGCGGTTCACGATGGCGGGGAAGCGGTTCCGCGCGGATCCGGGCATCGGTTCGCGGCTGAGCAGGAGATCCTCGGGGCGGAGGACGGCGTGGGCCGACCCCTCCCGCTCGGCCACCACCTCGAACCGGAGCGGTTTGCTCTCGAACCAGGCGGCGAACGGACCCTCCCTGCTTCCCGCCACCTGGCGGGTCACCTCGCCGTGCAGGACGGTGCCGGTTCCAATGAACCTCGCCACGAACGCCGAATTGGGGAAGCGGAACACCTCGTCGGGTCGGCCCAGCTGCGCGATGCGGCCCTCCGCGAGCACGGCCACCACGTCCCCGAGGCGGAGCGCCTCGTCGAAGTCGTGCGTCACCTGGAGCGTGGTGACCTGTTCGTGCGTGTGGATGGCGCGCAGTTCCCGGCGCAGCATGTGGCGGGTGGCGGGGTCGACCGCGGCGAACGGCTCGTCGAGGAGCAGGATACTCGGCCGCGGGGCCAGCGCCCGGGCCAGCGCCACGCGCTGTGTTTCCCCGCCGCTGAGGCCGTGGATCGAACGGTCCAG
This sequence comes from Gemmatimonadales bacterium, assembly GCA_035328285.1. Lineage (GTDB taxonomy): Bacteria > Gemmatimonadota > Gemmatimonadetes > Gemmatimonadales > GWC2-71-9 > SPDF01. The sequence continues at coordinate 353 of DAOLIZ010000064.1, read as the reverse complement.
CAGCGGCTCGATGCCGAGCAGGGAGGCGAGTTCCCGCACCCGTTCGAGCTGGTCGGCCTCGGGGAGGCTCCCCCGGATCAGCCCGTACCGGATATTCGCACGGACGTCGAGGTGCGGAAAGAGGTGGTAGTTCTGGTAGACGAACCCGATGCCGCGCTGTTCGGGCACCACGGTCGTCACGTCCTCGCCGTGCAGGTGCACCCGTCCGCTCACCGGCGGGACATGACCCGCCACCGTCTCCAGCAGCGTCGTCTTGCCGGATCCCGACGGCCCGATGAGCAGCCCGTACCCGCCGCTCGGCACCTCGAAGGAGATGTCCTGCAGGAGGAACCCGCCGACGCGGACGGAGAGGC
>DAOLIZ010000063.1:0-14498 GCA_035328285.1 Gemmatimonadales bacterium | reverse complement strand
CTGCGGGCCCGGGTGGCCGACCTTGAAGAGCGGCAGGGGATCCTGCATGAGCTGGAAGAGCGGCTCGACTTCACCGAGCGACTCCTCGCGCAGCAGCGCGAGCAGGCGCGGCTCCCCCACTAGGCGGCCGACCCCATGAACCCGAACGACGTCGCCCCGGCACTCGTTGGCATCGTCTTCTTCATTTCGGCCGCCGCGGTCTTCGTGCTGCGCGGCCCGCTGGGAAAGGCGCTGGCGCGCCGCATCGAGGGCACCAGCGGGCAGACGCTGCCGGACGTCGAGCAGCTGCAGGGGCGAGTCACGGAGCTGGAACAGCAGGTCGACCGGATCCACGAACTGGAAGAGCGCCTGGACTTCACCGAGCGACTGCTCGCCCAGCAGCGCGAGGCGCCTCGGCTCCCCCTTCCCGGAGATCGGGGCTGACGGTGGACAGCGCGTACGGGGAGCTCGCGTTCTGGGTGGCCATCGGCGTCATCAACATCGCCTTCTGGTCGGCGTTGGCGCCGGTGTTCAAGGCCTGGGCGGATCGGATCCGCGGCCCGCAGGCCATCAATGCGGACGTCCTCGCGCGCCTCGAGGCGCTTGAAGCCGAGCGACCGGTGACCGGGGAGACCGATCTGGTCTACCGGCGGATCGCCGAGCTGGAGGAGCGACTCGAGTTTGCCGAACGGCTCCTCGCCCAGGGTAGGGAGCCGGCACGGATCGAGGAGGGACCGTGAGCTGGATTCGAAAGACGGTTGGACTGGACGGAGTGGACATCGTCATTCAGGCTGGTGTCACGATGTTCGCGATGATCATGGCCGGGACCCAGCCGGGACCCAACCCGGAGGCGCTGGTGGCGGGGGTGGGCGCGATTTCGCTGGTGATTCTCGGTATCCGGCGGCACTTGGCGCTGAAGCGAGGCCCGCAGGGCGCCCTCGGCGAGACCACCGGCGAGGTGATCATCGACCGGTTGGCGGAGCTCGATGCGAAGCTGGGTGAGGTCGATGCCTTGAACTACCGGGTGCATGAGCTGGAGGAGCGGCTGGATTTCGCGGAGCGGCTGCTGGCGCAGGCCCGGGAGCCGGAGCGGTTGACGTGAAATCGCCGAACGAAGGGCTGTACATCACCGGAGGCGTCATCAGCGGCGTCCTGCTCGGGGTCTACATCCTCCTGTCGCTCGTGATCGGGAAGGACTTTGCGATCCCCGCGCTGGTCACCGGCGGCGTGGTCGGGGCCATCGTGCTGCGGGGTCCGCTGGGCAAGGCGCTGGCTCAGCGCATCAGTAGCGCCGCCATCGCGCCCCGCGACGTCCCGGTCGAGCTGCTCGAGGAGATGGACGAGATGCGAAACCGGGTCATGGAGCTCGAGGAGCGCCTCGATTTCGCGGAGCGGCTGCTGGCGCAGGCGCGAGAGGAGTCCAAGCGCATGGAGGTGCCCCGGTGAGGTGGATCAAGCGGACGTTCGGCATCGACGGAATTGACCTGTCGATCCACGCGGGGGTCACCATTGCGGTGATGACGGTCCTTGGACAGTTCATTAGCCACGGCGCGGCGGTGGCGATGCTCGCGGCCGTCGGCGGCACCTCGCTCGGGGTGCTCGGGATTCGCCGGCACCGCGCGCTTCGGCAGTTGCCCCCCGAGACGAGCGGGCAATTCGGGGCGGAGCGCCTGGCGGAGATCGACGAACGACTGGCGGTGCTGGAACAGGGTGAACGCCGGCTGTATGAACTTGAGGAGCGCCTCGACTTCGCGGAGCGACTCCTGGCGCAGGCCCGGGAACCGGAGCGACTGACATGAGAGAATCCAATGCCGGGCTGTACACCGCCATCACCATCGTCAGCGTCGCCCTGCTGGGCACGTTCATCGCGCTGTCGGTCGTGATCGGCGAGGATTTCGCGATTCCGGCGCTCATCACCGGGGGTGTGGTCGGAGCCGTGGTGCTGAAGGGCCCGGTGGGCAAGGCGCTCGCAGCCCGAATCCACCAGGGGACCATCTCCCAGGCCGAGCCCCACCCGGACGTCGTGGATGAGCTCTACGACATGCGCAACCGCATGGTGGAGTTGGAGGAGCGCCTGGACTTCACGGAGCGGCTCCTGGCCCGGCAGCGCGCCGAGGAGCCCTCGCACCTTCCCCCCGGTTGAGGGGCGTTTGGCGGCGTGACAGCCGCGGTTAGATTCTTGCAGAGGGGGTGTCATGGTCACACGGGATGACGTCCAGTCCTTCCTCGACCGGATGGAAGCGGCCGGGGGGACTGTCGAAGAGCTGGGCGATGGGCTGTGGAAGGTACGGACGTCGGAGGAGTCGGAGGTGGTGGTCAGCTTCTCCCCTCCCGTCCTGATCCTCCGCGTGCGGGTCATGGAGTTGCCGGCCGAGCCGGCCCGGCGCGCCGAGCTCTACCGGCAGCTGCTGGAATACAACGCCACCGACCTGGTGCATGGATCCTACGGGGTGGAGGGTGATCACGTCGTCCTGACGGACACCCTCGAGCTGGAGAACCTGGATTTCAGCGAGTTCGAGGCCAGCTTCGATTCGCTCACGCTGGCGCTGGCGACCCACCTGGGCGCCCTGGCGCCGTATCGCGAAAGGTGATGCCTGATGGGGATCTTTGACCGCTTGTCCACCATGCTCCGGTCGAACATCAACGACCTGATCAGCCGGGCCGAAAACCCGGAGAAGATGCTCAACCAGCTCATCGCCGACATGAAGAGCAACCTGGCCAAGGCCAAGCAGGAAGTGGCCTCCGCCATCGCCGACGAGAAGAAGCTGCACGCCGACGCCGAGACGATGCGCAAGCAGGCGGAGGACTGGGAGCGGCGCGCCATGCTGGCCGTGCAGGAGGGGCGCGACGACCTGGCCAAGCAGGCGCTCATGCGGTACAACGAGCATCTGCAGGGCGCCCAGCAGCTGCACGAGACCTGGGTCAAGCACAAGGCGGAGACGGAGTCGCTCAAGGGCTCGTTGCGCCAGCTGAACGACAAGATCGAAGAGGCCAAGCGCAAGAAGAACATCCTGGTGGCGCGGGCGCGCCGGTCCGAGGCGCAGCAGCGCATCCAGGCCACGATGTCCGGGCTCTCGGACAAGAGCGCCTTCGAGTCGTTCGAGCGGATGACGGAGAAGATCGAGGACCAGGAACGGAAGGCCCTCGCCTCCGCCGAGCTGCAGGAGGAGTTCTCGGGCGACAACCTGATGAAGCAGTTCGAGGCGCTGGAATACCACGGCAGCTCCGACCAGCAGCTCCTGGAGCTCAAGGCCAAGATGGGCCTGCTTGGGGGCGGCGCCAAGGAAACCCGCCAGATCGGGAAGGGGGCGGACGAGGTCCACGAGGCCGAGGTGCTGGAAATCGAGAAGGACGACAACACCCAGAGCTGAGGGTCCGCCGGTACCGCGGATGAGGGGCGTGGAGGGAGTTCCCCTTCCACGCCCCTCATGGCATCGGTAGCTTTGTGCATCCTCCACCCCGGCCGCGAGCACCCATCCCGATGAGCGCCCCCCGCTTCCTGATTCTGGCCGACCGAGACTTCGGCCCCCTCACCTCCAAGACCGCCAACTCGATCATCCGGTACCTGCCGGACCGGACGGTGGCCGTGCTGGACAGCCAGCTCGTCGGCAAGACGGCGCAGGACGTCCTCGGTTACGGCGGGGCGATTCCGGTGGTCGGCAGCATGCGCGAGGGACTGGCGTTCAAGCCCGACGCCGTGCTGATCGGGATTGCGCCGGTCGGGGGGCGGCTGCCGGAGCAGTGGCGCACCTGGCTGGCCGAGGCGCTGGATGCAGGGTGCGACATTTGGAGCGGTCTGCACAGCTTCCTGGCCGACGACCCGATGCTGGTCGAGCGGGCGCGGGCCAGCGGGGCCAGGCTGCTCGATCTTCGGAAGCCGCCGGCCGATATTCCCGTCTCAAGCGGCCTCGCCAAGGACGTGGACGCCCTCGTGGTGCTGACCGTCGGCACGGACTGCAACGTCGGCAAGATGACGGCCCAGCTCCAGCTCGTGAAGGAGCTCAAGGCGCGCGGCCAGCGGACCACCTTCGTGGCCACCGGACAGACCGGGATCATGATCGAGGGGTGGGGCATCTCCGTCGATGCGGTGGTATCGGACTTCACCGGGGGCGCCGCGGAGCAACTCGTGCTGCAGGGGAGCAAGGACGCCGATATCGTGCTGGTGGAGGGGCAGGGAAGCATCAACCACCCCGGCTACAGCGGCGTCACGCTGAGCCTGCTCCACGGCTCTTGCCCCGATGCGCTCATCCTCTGCCACCAGGCGAGCCGCAAGCACATCGGCGACTACCGCGAGGGGGCCTGGGTCCGGATTCCGCCGCTCACCGATTACATCCGCTGGTACGAGGACATCGGGTCGGCGGTCCACCCGACCAAGGTGATCGGCGTCTGCCTCAACACCTACGACCTTGACGACATCTCGGCGAAGGCGGCCATTGCGAAGGCGGCCAGGGAGACGGGGTTGCCCTGCACCGACCCCGTGCGGTTCGATTCGGCCCCGTTGATCGACGCGATCCTGGCGGCGCGCGCAGCGCTTTCCAAGTAACCAGGGGATTCCATGGTGCGCATGCCTTGCCGGTTGGCGGTCTCTGCCTTGCTTGTGGCAGTCCATCTTCCCGCCCCCGCCGTCGCACAGGGTGCAAGCGCCAAACGCGACAGCGCCGTCGCCAGGCTCGAGACCGGTCAGCGGATTCGGATCACTGCCGAGGGGATGGCGCGGCTGATCGGGAACGCGGGCGTGGTGTCAAACGACACGCTCGACTTTGCGCAGGACGACATGGTCCGGCGGATTCCAGTGCAGGCCATCGATACCCTCTGGACCCGCGGGAGGGCGACGACGACGGGGATGCTGATCGGCGGTGTCGTCGGGGCCCTGCTGGGGGCCTACGGTGGTGCGGTGGCGTCGGCGGCCTGCGAGTACGACTGCGGCAGTGATGGTGGGACGATCGCAGGTGTGAGTGCGTTGGGGATGGCCACCGGTGCGGCGGTCGGCGCATTGATCGGCGCCGCCATTCCCAAGTGGAAGCGCCGATTCCCGTGAGAGCCTTCGCGACCGTCCTGGTGCTCTTCAGCCTCACGATGCCGACGGCGCTCGCCGCCCAGGGCATCGGCCTGGCACAACTCCAGGGGGGTGTGGCATTCACCAACGAGGCGCTCGACAATGACGCCCTCGTCGGCGGCCGCGCCGCGCTCGGGTTCCGGAGCGGGCATTTTGTCTTCGGCCCCGAGGTCGGGTACTACGGGATCGGCGCGGAGACCCACCTCACGACGCTCGATGCCTTTGTGCGGTATGGGGCCCGGACCAGCACGGGGTGGTACGGGATCGCTGGCCTTGGGTATCAGGGCCCGGGCACCTCGGGCGGTGGCGAGAGCCTCTTCGGCGCCGGGATCGGTGCCGGCTGGTCGGGCGGGCGGGCAGGGCACAACGGCCCGTCGGCCGAGGCGCGGTACCTGTTCAGCCTTCAGGACGTTGGCGGTCCGATGTTCGCCGCGTTGCTCCTGACCGTCGGGTGGGAGTTCCGCTGGTAGGGGAGGGTGGCTGGGCGTCGTCGTCGTGCAGCGCGCGCATCGCCGGCGTCTCGAGGTCGTCGAACTGCCCTTTCCGCGCCGCCCACGCATACGCCGCGATTGCTCCGGCGAGCAGCAGCATCGCGATCGGCAGCACGACATAGAGGACGCTCACCCATCCCCCTCGAAGGTCCGGCTCCGCCAGGAGGCCAGGACCACGGTGATTGAACTTGCCGGCATCAGGAACGCCGCCATCAGTGGATTGATCCATCCCCCCATCGCCAACCCCGCCCCGACGATGTTGTAGACGATCGACAACCCCACGTTGCGCTGGATGACGCGCAGGGTGCGCTCCGACCCTTCCATCAGCCGGTCGAGGGCGTGCAGCCCGGGCCGAGACAGGTAGACATCGGCCACCGCCAGCGACGCCTCGGCACCGCCGCGGACGGCCACGCCGACCGTGGCCCGCGCCATGGCCGCGGCATCGTTGACACCGTCCCCCACCATGACCACCCGGCCGGCCGCCGCGGCCCGTTCGATTTCCTGCAGCTTTCCTTCCGGCGTCACCTCGCCCCGCCAATTTCCGGCGTCCATGCCCAGGCGGCTCGCTACCGACTCCACGACGTCGGACGCGTCGCCGGACAGCAGCCGGACCACCCAGCCGCGGTGGCGCAGCCTGTCGACCACCGCAGGGGCATCCGGGCGCAACGGATCGCCAAAGGCCGCCACGGCCACGACCTGTCCATCCACGGCCACCCAGACGGGTGTCTCGGCGGGCGTCAGGTCTGCCGCCGGAGGGGCGCCGGTCGCGTGCGCGTGCACGAAGTTCGGCGACCCGACAATGACATCGTGCCCCGCCACCCGCCCCTCGATGCCGCCGCCGAGTGTCTGCCGCACGCCGGTCGCGATCGGGGCGGGGAGGTCCGGCCACGCCGCCAGGAACCCCGTGGCGACCGGGTGACCGGAGTGGCGTTCCAATGCCGCGACGAGTGACCTGACGGCGTCGTCGCCGGTCCAGCCGGTGAGCCGGAACTTCCCTTCGGTGACGGTGCCGGTCTTGTCGAGGTAGAGCGTGCCGGGCCGGGCAAGCGCTTCGAGCGCATCGCCGCCCCGGATCAGGATCCCCTGCCGGGCGGCCCGGCCGATCGCGACGGTCACCGCGAGCGGCGTCGCCAGGGCCAGCGCGCAGGGACAGGTCACGATCAGCAGGGCGATGGCGTTGTCCAGCGCCGCATCCGGGGAGACACCGTGCCAGTACCACCAGGTGCCCACGGCGAGCAGCAGCACCGTCGCGACGAACCATCCCGCGATGCGGTCGGCCAGCAGGACGATGCGCGCACGGCGGCCCGCGCCGGCCGCCACCTCGCGCACCAGGCGTCCGACACGGCTCTCCTCGCCCGCCTGCGTGACCTCCACGCGGAGCGCCGCCGCCAGGTTCACGGTGCCGGCCCACGCCTTGGTCCCCGGCTCGGCACGCACCGGGCGCGACTCGCCGGTCAGGAGCGAGAGATCCACCTGCGATGCCCCCTCAGTGACCGTGCCGTCGGCGGGGAAGGTTTCCCCCGCGCGCACCTCCACCGTCACCCCCGGCAGGAGCGCCTCGGCGGGCACCTCCCGGATGGCGTCGCCGTCGATCAGGCGGGCCACCGACGGGGTCAGGCCGTGCAGCAGGCTGGTCGCATCGGTGGCGGCCCGCTGCGCGCGCTGCTGCAGGAACCGACCCACCAGGAGGAGGAAGACCAGGGTCGCGACGCCGTCGAAGTAGATCGGCCCCGTGTCGGTGATGGTGTTCGCCACGCCGCGCGCGAACCCCGCGCCGAGCGCGATGGCGATCGGCAGGTCCATGTGGAGGCGCCGGGTCCGGAAGGACGCAAGCGCGCCCTGGAAGAAGACCCGGCCGGGCCAGATCAGCACGGGCGCCGTGAGGAGCAGGCTCAGCCACCGGAAGTACCGGACGAAGGCGGGCTCCATGCCGGCGAACCACCCGCTGTAGAGCGCCACCGCCAGCATCATCACGTTGCCGGCGAGCGCCCCGGCGACGCCGATCCGGAGCAGCGCGGTCCGGTCCTCGAGGCGACGCATCTCCTCCACCCGCTGGGCCCGGAAGGGGTGGGGCCGGTAGCCGAGGGTGTCGAGGAACCGTGCGATCTCACCGAGCGAGGTGTTCGCCGGATCCCAGGAGATGCGCGCGAGCGCGCGCCCGACCTCGAGTTCGGCGCGGATCACGCCAGGGACGAGGAGCGGGACCCGCTCCACGAGCCAGACACAGGAGGCGCAGTGCACGCCGTCGAGGTAGAGCTCGGTGTCGACGGAGCCGTCGGCGCGGGACCGCACGTAGAGTTTCTGGAAGGCGGGGTGGTCGAACTCGTCGAAGCTGCGGCCGCTCGGCGCCACGGGGGCCAGCCGCTTGTCGGGCAGGTCGTAGTAGCGGTCGAGTCCGCCCTCGTGGATGATCGCGTAGGCGGTGGCGCAGCCGCCGCAGCAGAACGACGGCTGATCGTCGGCGCGAACCAGCGCTGCCGGCACGGGAAGGCCGCAATGCACGCAGGCGGTCCGGCGCGCCGGACCGGCCGTGGCGCTAGTGGTGCTCATGGGCCGCGGCGGGCCGGGCGGCGGCGTGCGGCGCCTGGAGCTTGCCGGCGACGGTCAGGACGCCGAGGACAAGGAGCAGCGCCGCGGTCAGGACCGGGAGTCGCGCGCGGAGGGGGCCGGCGGCACGCTGGGCCAGTGCGCCGACGCCCGCGAGGACGGGGACGGTCCCGGCCCAGAACGCCGCCATCACGACGGCGCCGCCCAGCGCCGAGCCGGTGCTCGCCGCCGTGGCGACGAACACGTACAGCCACCCGCAGGGCAGGAGAGCGGTGAGGAGCCCGATGCTGAGCGCGCGGATGATCGGTGGCTTGCCGGCCAGCCGGGCGATTGCCCCGGAGAACAGCTTCCGGAATCCGGCGGGGGCCGCGGTGGCGCCTCGCCCGAACCCCGCGGCGGCCGCGAGGCCGGCGAGGCCCCAAAGGATCAGCAGCGTCCCGGCCGCTACCGCCGCCGGGCGGTGAAATCCCGCCAGCCGGCCTGCGATATCGAATCCGGCGCCAGCCCAGCCCGCGGCGACGCCCAGGATCGAGTAGGAGAGGAGCCGGCCGAGGTGATAGACGGTGTGGGTGAGTCGGCTGGGCCGTGCGTCCTGCTGGCCGCTGAAGAAGCAGACGAATCCGCCGCACATGGCGGCGCAATGCGGACTGCCGAGCAGGCTCGCGCCGAGGACGGACAGCACGAGGGCGTTCATGGGGCGTGCGGGGTTCCGTTGTCCACCGTCACGCGCTCGATGAAGACGTCGTCGCCGAGCGTGGCCGCGAGGTCGACGCGCCAGAGCCCCTGCGCGGCGGAAGGGACCCTGGCGGCGTAGAGGCCCGGGCCCGAGGGGAGGAGCCGGACCTGGAACACGTCGGCCCCATGGGCGTTATGGCTGAGCGCCGCGCGCACGTCGGCGGAATCGAGCGGGGCCCCGCCCCGGGCGGCGAGGGCGACGGAGAGGGTTGCCTGCCCGGCGTCGGGGGGCGCAAGGCGGACGTCGGCGGACCAGCCGAGCGCGGCACTCCGCTGCTCACGTGCCATGGTGGAGTCCCAGTCGATCGCGCGCTGGTAGTAGTCCGGTTCCACCGCGAAGGAACTGTCGTGGTTGGCGGTCCAGTAGATCGCGACGTTTGCGACGACGGTGATGGCGAGCACGGCCACCAGGGCCGCAGGCCAGAGCCTGGAGCTGTTCACGGGGAGGCCTCACGCGTGGCGGGCACGCGGGCCATCGGGGAGTGGTCGTCGTCGTGTTCCCGCTCGGGGCCGACCAGCTCGAAGGGGATGTCCACGGTGAAGCCGGCGCCGTCGGTGACCCGGATGTTGGAGGGAAGCCGGTCGTCCTCAAAACTCTCTTCGGGCACGACCACGAAGATGCTGGTTTCGACCGTGCTGGCGCCGGGCACCGCCACCGGGTTCTGGGGCGCGATGAGCGAGGCGCCCTCCACGCCGGACACCTCGAGGCGGTAGCTGCGCGCCGCGGCATCGCGGTTGGTGATCTTCACGCGGATCTGGTTGACGACGCTGCCGTTCGGTTGCCGGGTGAACGGGGCGCCGGCGCCGCGCAGGAGGGTGACGTCGGTGTCCGCCTTGGTGCCGAGATTGAAGCCGAGGAGCCCCACCGCCACTGCGAGCGCGAGCGGGTAGAGCACCACGCGGGGCCGCAGGAAGCGGCTCGGCTTCCCCTCGACGGTGTTCTGCGTGGTGTAATGGATGAGGCCGCGGGGCTTGCCGACCTTGTCCATGATGGCGTCGCAGGCGTCGGCGCACTGGGTGCAGTGGACGCACTCCATTTGCAGCCCGTCGCGGATGTCGATGCCGGTGGGGCAGGTGAGGACGCAGGCGCCGCAGTCGATGCAGTCGCCGGCGTCGTCCGGGCGGTTCTTGACCTTGAGGGTGCGCGGTTCGCCCCGCCGCGGCTCGTAGCCGACGATGAGCGACTGGCGGTCGAGGAGGACCGACTGCAGGCGGCCGTAGGGGCAGGCGACCAGGCAGGTCTGCTCGCGGAAATAGGCGAAGTCGAAGAAGATCAGCGCCGTCGTGCCCGCCATGATCAGGAAGGAGGTCGGGTGCTGGAACGGCGACTGGCGCACCCACTGCACCAGCTGGTCGATGCCCACGAAGTAGGCGAGGAAGGTGTGGGCCAGGAACAGGGCGAGCACCAGGTAGACGCCGTTCTTGGCGAGGCGGCGGGCATGGATGCCGCCGGCCTTGTCGAACGCGATCGACCCGCTCCGGCCCCCCTCAAAGAACCGTTCGATCGGACGGAACAGGAACTCCATGTACACCGTCTGCGGGCAGGCCCAGCCGCACCACACCCGGCCGAAGAGCGCCGTGAGCAGGAAGATCGAGATGGCGATGCTCATCAGCAGCAGCATGAAGAGTAGCGTGTCGGTCGGCAGGAAGGTGTACCCGAGCAGCGTGAACTGCCGGTGGGGCACGTCGAGGAGCACCAGGGGCTTCCCGTTCAGCCGCAGGTACGGAATGATGAAGAACACCACCATCAGTCCGTAGGCCACCACGCGCCGGATGCGCCAGAAGCTCCCGGGGGAGAGCTTCGGGCGAAGCCAGCGGCGGGATCCATCTTCGTTCAGGGTCGCCAGCACCCGCCCTGGGGCGGTGGGGTGCGAGGCGTGCGACGTGCTCATCTCGTTCCTCGGTTCCTCAGCTCCCGCTCGGCGGCGGGGCGTCGGCGGCGGTCCCTTCCGGCGCCTTCGGCGACGCCGGGGTGGTGCCCTGCAGGGAGATCACGTAGGCCACCACGGCGGTGACCTCGTCCGGCTTCAGGCTCTGCCCCCACGCCGGCATCCCCTTGGCCAGGACGCCGTCGTGCACCGTGGTGTAGATCTGGTCCGGGGCGCCGCCGTGAATCCAGAAATTGTCGGTCAGGTTGGGGCCGATGATCCCGCCGCCGTCGGCGGCGTGGCAGGCGACGCAATAGGCGCCGAAGACCGTCTTGCCGGCGGCGAGCGCCGAGGGGTCCTTGCTCATGGCCAGCAGCTGCTCGGCGGTGGCGGCGGCGTGCGGCACCGGCGGGAACTCGGCGGCGGCGGCCGCCACCGAGGCGTTGTAGTCGGCGATTCGGCCCTGGCCCACGCCGATGCCGGGCACATTGAACCAGAAGAGCGCCGCCCAGACGATCGAGCCCCAGAAGATGTAGAGCCACCAGCGCGGCATCGGGTTGTCATACTCCTGGATGCCGTCATACTCGTGATCCAGCAGCCGGTCTTCATCGTGCGAGGCGCTCATGACGCATCTCCTCGGCCTTGGCGCGGGGTTTGGGGGTGAACGTCATCCAGCGGCATGCGGCTGGCTTCGTCGAACTCCTTCCGGCGCGACGGCGCGAACACCGACAGGGCGATCAGGAGGAACGCGATCAGGAAGATGACCAGCGCAATTTCCGCGTAGTGGGACAGGCCGGCGTTGGCCATGATGTCGGAGAGGCGCATGTCACGGCGCTCCGGCGGCGCCCGCCGCCGCGGGAGCGCTGATGTCGCGCCCCAGCCGCTGGAGATAGGCCACCATCGCCACGATCTCCTTGTCGGAGAGGTCGGCGGGTCCGCCCTGCGCGGCAATCGACTGCCCGATCGCCTCCGCCTGCCGGCGGGCCATGCCGGGCGCGTCGTTGACAGCCTCGCCATAGGGGACGCCGAGCATCACCATCGCGTCCACCTTCCGCTGGATGCCCTCGAAATCCAGCGTGTTGGTCAGCATCCACGGATACCCCGGCATGATCGACTTCGCCTCGATGTCCTTCGGGTGCCGCATGTGCCGCACATGCCAGAGGTCGGGGAACTTGCCGCCCTCGCGCGCCAGGTCGGGCCCGATGCGGCGGGAGCCCCAGAGGAAGGGGTGGTCGTAGACGAACTCACCCGGCTTCGAGTACTCGCCGTAGCGATCGGTCTCGTAGCGCAGTGGCCGGATCATCTGCGAGTGGCAGTTGAAGCACCCCTCGCGGATGTAGATGTCCCGCCCCGCGAGTTCGAGCGGCGTGTACGGCTTGACCGACGCGATGGTCGGGACGTTGGACTTGATGAGGAAGGTCGGGATGATCTCGAAGAGCGAGGCCACGAGCACCGCCACCGTCACCAGGATGGTGAAGGTGAGGGGGAGGCGTTCCCAGGTGCGGTGCCAGGCCGCCTGGACGAACCGCGCCAGGACGCCGGCGGGACGGGAGGCGGTCAGCTCCTCATAGTCGCCGAGCGGCGCGGCCTGGATGACCGGCTCCTCGTAGGTGGCCGGGCGTGCCTGCCAGGTCTTGAGCAGGTTGTAGCCGAAGAGCCCCATGCCCGCCAGGTAGAGCGTGCCGCCCGCCACGCGCACCCAGTACATCGGCATGAGCCGCATCACCGTCTCGATGAAGGCGGGGTACTCGAGCCGCCCGGTCACGTCGTAGGCGCGCCACATCAGTCCCTGCGTGAGCCCTGCGCTGTAGATGGCGGTCGCGTAGAGGATGATGCCGAAGGTGGCGAGCCAGAAGTGCACCTCGGCCAGCTTGACGCTGTGCAGTTTCGCCTGGAAGAGCCGCGGGGCCAGCCAGTAGACCATGCCGAAGGTCAGCAGGCCGTTCCATCCCAGGGCGCCGGTGTGGACGTGGGCGATGATCCAGTCGGTGTAGTGCGCCAGCGCGTTCACGCTGCGCACCGAGAGCATCGGGCCCTCGAAGGTGGACATGCCGTAGGCGGTAATGGCCACCACGAAGAACTTCAGGATCGGGTCCTCCACGACCTTCTTCCAGGCGCCGCGCAGGGTCATCAGGCCGTTGATCATGCCGCCCCACGAGGGCATCCAGAGCATGACGGAGAAGATCATCCCGAGGGTGGAGGCCCATTCCGGCAGGGCGGTGTAGTGCAGGTGGTGCGGGCCGGCCCAGATGTAGAGGAAGACGAGAGTCCAGAAATGCAGGATGGACAGCCGGTAGCTGAAGATCGGCTTGTCGGCCGCCTTGGGCAGGAAGTAGTACATCAGGCCGAGGAACGGCGTGGTCAGGAAGAAGGCCACGGCGTTGTGGCCGTACCACCACTGCATGAAGGCGTCCTGGACGCCGGCATAGATCGAGTAGCTCTTCAGGATCCCGGCGGGCACCACCAGGTTGTTGAAGATGTGCAGGATGGCGACCGTGATGATGCTCGCGATGTAGAACCAGAGGGCAACGTAGAGATGGCGTTCCCGCCGCTTCGCGATGGTGCCGAAGAAGTTGATGGCGAAAATGACCCAGACGACGGCGATCAGGATGTCGATCGGCCACTCGAGCTCGGCGTATTCCTTGGCCTGCGTGAACCCGAGGGGCAGGGTGATCGCGGCCAGCACGATGATCAGCTGCCAGCCCCAGAAGTGAAGCGCGCTCAGCACGTCGCTGAACATGCGCGTCTTGAGCAGGCGCTGGGAGGAGTAGTACACGCCGGTGAAGATGGCGTTGCCCGCGAACGCGAAGATGACCGCGTTGGTGTGCAGGGGGCGGAGCCGCCCGAAGCTGAGCCAGGGGATGTCGAGGTTGAGGGCCGGCAGCGCGAGCTGCGTGGCGATGAGCAGCCCGACCGTCATGCCGATCAGGCCCCAGACGAAGGTGGCCCAGAGGAACTTCCGCACGATGGCGTCGTCATAGCGGAACGATTCCAGCTGTGGATTCATGGAGGCTCCCGGAACAGCGTGTGGTGGTCTCAGGCGACCGCCCGAGGTGAATGCGCCGGGGCCGGTGCCGCGGCCCGCAGCGCGTTGAGAATCACGGCAATATCGATCACTTCCTGGAGGACGGCGCCGGCGATCGGTGGAATGTAGCCTGCCGCGGCCACCACCATCGCGGCGCCGCTCAGTCCCAACCCGGCCCAGATGCTCTGGCGGGCGATCCGCATCGTCCAGCGGCTGGTCTCGACCGCGTCGGCCACGCGTCCGAGGTCGTCCGCCAGGATCACGATGTCGGCTGCCTCGGCGGAGATTCCCCCCCCGTGCGTGGCCAGCGCGATGCCTACCGTGGCGGTGCTCAGGGCGGGGGCGTCGTTGGTGCCGTCGCCCACCATCACGACCTTCTGCCCGCCGGCCATGGCCGACTCGACCAGCGCCACCTTGTCGTGCGGCAGCAGGTCGGCGTGCGCCTCCGTGAAGCCGAGCGCGGCACTGAGTGCCTCGACGTTTTCCTTCCGGTCGCCGGACAGCAGCGCGATCCGGGTGATCCCCAGGCCGCCGAGCCGGCGGAGCAGGGCGGCCGCCTCGGGGCGGATGGCGTCGGCAAATTCCAGGAACCCGGCGGCCGCCCCGTCCACGGCGACATAGGCTCGCAGCGCGGCGTGGTCTCCGTCCGCGGCGTTCAGGGCGCTGACCGCCGCCGGCGCACGCCGGCGCACGTATTCGCGGGCACCTACCACGACGAGGCGTCCCTCGACCCGTCCCTCCACCCCCTCGCCCGGCGCCTCGCGGATGTCAGCGCGGTCCGCGAGCGCACCGCCTCG
>DAOLIZ010000062.1:0-14512 GCA_035328285.1 Gemmatimonadales bacterium | reverse complement strand
GCCCGGCCAGCCCGAGCAGCACGCCGGGCAGCACCCCCGCGCCGCCCGCGGTGGGCGCGGCCACGATGACACCCATCGCCGCGTTGACCTCCTGCACCGCCAGCGCGCCCGCAATGACCTCCGTGAACAGCGTCCCGGAGAGCGGGCCGGTCAGCCGGTCGAGCTTGGCGGCGTCGCCGCCGACGAGTCCACTGACGCTCCGGAGGTCGCCGGGCAGGCCGCGCGCCACCGCCCCGCGCATGACCTCGAGCGCGCGCGCCAGCCCTCCCTCGAGCTCGGCCCGGCTTCGCAGTCCGTGCGCCACCTCGCGCCGGAGCGCGAACTCGCCCAGCGAGATGCCCGCCGCCTCGGCCTGCGCCACCGCGTCGTTGAGGGAGTCCATCAGCCGTCCACCCGTCCAATGGCCCGCACGCTCTGCACCCGCGGCAGGGCGAGCAGCGCCGCCAGCGCCTCGGCGCCAACCGGCTCGTCCAGCTCGTAGATGTGAATCGCATGCCCGCCCTTTTCGCGCCGGGAGACCTTGATCGTCGCGATGTTGCCGCCCTGCGCCGCCAATGTGGTCGTGATGGCCGCGACGGCGCCGGGCTGGTCGCTGGCGACCACGACGAGCGTCGGGAGCGTGCCGGTGATTTCCACCGGGTAGTCATCGATGCGGGTGATCACGATCCGGCCCGCGCCGATGGACGATCCGATCAGCGTGACCTGGCGGTCACCACGCCCGAGCGTGAGACGCGCGGTGTTGGGATGGTGGTCGCCGCGCAGCTTGGTGTTCTGGAAGCTGACGGTCATCCCCGCGGCGGCGGCCAACTCGAGGCTGTCGCGGAGCCGCTCGTCGTCGGGGCGATAGCCCAGGAGGCCCCCGACGAGCGCGCGATCGGTGCCATGCCCCTGCCCCGTCCGCGCGAACGAGCCGTGCAGCTCGATGAGGGCGCTCTCCGGGGGACCGCCGAGCAGCGCCCGCGCAAAGAGGCCGATGCGGCAGGCCCCCGCCGTGTGGGACGACGAGGGCCCGACCATGACCGGTCCGATGATATCGAGAAGGGAGATCATCCGTCAGAGCAGTTCCACCTGCTGGATGTCGCCGAGGGACAACGCGATTTCCGTGTCCTCGATCCCGAGAGGTCGCAGGTAGACCTCGTGGGCCGCGACGTGCGCATCGAGCGAGGTCGGAACGCCCGACACTTCGCTCGTGTCCGAGAGGACGATCCGGACCGGCTGATCGTGGTCCCCCGCATACCCCAACAGGCTGACGATCTCGTCAAATGTCATCCTCGCCTCCTGGTCAGAGTCTTCCGTGAATGTACGGGCGCCACCAAGACACCGCCAGCGAGGCCCGGTGGTCAGCGCGCCTCGCGCAGCACCCGCTCCAGGAATGGGCCGGTCTGGCTGGTCTTGACCCGGGCCACCGCCTCCGGCGTGCCCTCGGCCACCACCGTCCCTCCCCGGTCGCCCCCCTCGGGCCCGAGATCGACGATCCAGTCGGCCGTCTTCAGGACGTCGAGGTTGTGCTCGATGACCACGACGCTGTTGCCCTTGTCCACGAGCCGGTGGAGGACCTCCAGCAGCAGGCGCACGTCCTCGAAGTGGAGCCCCGTCGTGGGCTCGTCGAGGATATAGAGGGTGCGCCCGGTGTCCCGCTTGGCGAGCTCGGTGGCGAGCTTGACCCGCTGCGCCTCGCCGCCGGAGAGCGTCGTGGCCGCCTGCCCGAGATGGATGTAGCCCAGCCCGACGTCGTTCAGCAGCTCGAGCTTGTCGGCGATGCGCCGCTGGCTCTGGAAGAAGTCGAGTCCCTCGGCCACGGTCAGGTCGAGCACCTCGGCAATGCTGCGGCCGCGGTAGCGGACCTCCAGCGTCTCCCGGTTGTAGCGCTTCCCCTTGCACACCTCGCACGGGACGTACACGTCGGGCAGGAAGTGCATCTCGATCTTCACCAGCCCGTCGCCCTGGCACGACTCGCAGCGGCCCCCCTTCACGTTGAAGGAGAAGCGCCCCGGCCCGTAGCCCCGGATCTTGGCCTCGGGGAGCTGGGTGAAGAGCTCCCGGATCGGGGTGAACAAACCGGTATAGGTGGCGGGGTTCGACCGGGGCGTGCGCCCGATGGGGCTCTGGTCGATCTCGATGACCTTGTCGACCTGGTCGAGGCCCTCGATCCGGTCATGCTCGCCCGGGACGACGCGGGCACGGTAGAAGTGCCGGGCCATCGCGCGGTACAGGATGTCCGTCACGAGGCTGGACTTCCCCGACCCGGACACACCGGTCACCGCGACGAAGAGGCCCAGGGGGATGTCCACCGTCAGGTCACGCAAGTTGTTGGCGCGCGCGCCGACAATCCGCAGGCGCTTGCCGGGAACGGCCTCGCGGCGGACGGCGGGGACCGGAATCCGGAGCTCGTGCCGAAGGTAGCGGGCCGTCAGCGAGGTGGGGTGCGCCAGGACCTCCTCGACCGTGCCTTCGGCCATGACCTCGCCGCCGAAGCGGCCGGCGCGGGGCCCGAGATCGATGACATGGTCGGCGGCCCGGATGGTCTCCTCGTCGTGCTCCACCACGATGACGGTGTTCCCGAGATCGCGCAGGCCGCGGAGCGTCCCGAGCAGGCGCTCGTTGTCCCGCTGGTGGAGGCCGATGCTCGGCTCGTCGAGGATGTAGAGCACGCCTACCAGGCGGGAACCGATCTGCGTGGCGAGGCGGATGCGCTGGGCCTCCCCGCCGGAGAGGGAGCCGGCGCCGCGCCCGAGCGTCAGGTACTCGAGGCCGACGTCGCGGAGGAAGCGGAGCCGGTCGGTCACTTCCTTCAGGATCGGCCCGGCAATGTCGGGGTCGAGCCCGGGGCGGCCCTTGGCCCGAATGGGAAGATGCTCGAAGAAGTCCACCGCCCGCTCGACCGAGAGGTCCACGACCTCGCCGATGCTCTTGCCGTTCACCAGCACGGCGAGGCTTTCCGGCTTCAGGCGGCGCCCCCCGCACGCCGGGCAGGGCCGCTCGACCATGTACTCCTCGAGCGAGGTCCGGGCGGCGTCGCTGCTCGTCTCCCGGTAGCGCCGCTCCACGTTGAGCAGCACGCCCTCCCACTCGCTCTCGTAGTCGCCCTTGGAGCCGCGGCCATCCACCTGGAACTTGAACTTCTTCCCGGGGATGCCGTGCAGGAGCCCGTGGCGGGCGGCCTCGCTGTGCTCACTCCATGGGGCGGCCAGGTCGAACTTGAGCGCCTTGGCGAGCGTGGGCAGGACCACCTTGCGCAGGTACCCGGTGGGCTCCCCCCACGGCAGAATCACGCCCTCGAGAATCGAGATCCGCGCGTCGCCCAGGATCAGCTCCGGCGTGACGGTCCGCCGCGTCCCGAGCCCGTGGCACTCCGTGCAGACCCCGAACGGGGAGTTGAACGAGAACTGCCTCGGCTCCAGCTCGGGCATCGACAGGCCGCAGGTGCCGCAGGCGAAGCGTTCCGAAAAGGTGACCGACTCGGTTGCACTGCCCCGCTTCCCCGCTTCCCCACCGTGCTTCACGACTTCCACGACTCCGTCCGCCACCTTCAGCGCCGTCTCGATCGAGTCGTTGAGGCGTCCCCGGTCGGAGGCGCGCACCACCAAACGGTCGACCACCACCGCGACGTCGTGGTTCTGCCGCCGGTTCAGCTTCGGGATGTCCGACAGGTCATACGTCGTCCCGTCCACCCGGGCCCGGACGAAGCCGCGCTTCTGGATGTCCTCGAAGAGGTCCTTGAATTCTCCCTTGCGGCCTCGCACGAGGGGGGCGAGCACCTCGATCCGGGTGTCTTCCGGCCAGGCCAGCACGGCGTCGGTAATCTGGCTGGCGCTCTGCCGCTCGACCGGGCTGCCGTCGTTGGGGCAGTGGGGGACGCCCGCACGCGCCCACAGCAACCGGAGGTAGTCGTAGACCTCCGTCACGGTTCCGACGGTCGAGCGCGGATTGTGACCGGTGGACTTCTGCTCGATGGAAATGGCGGGCGACAGCCCCTCGATCACGTCGACGTCGGGCTTTTCCATGAGGCCGAGGAACTGCCTCGCGTACGCCGAAAGGGACTCGACGTAGCGGCGCTGGCCTTCGGCATAAATGGTGTCGAAGGCGAGCGAGGACTTGCCGGACCCGGAGAGCCCCGTGATGACGGTGAGGCGATTCCGGGGAATCGTGACGGAGATGCCCTTGAGGTTGTGCTCGCGGGCGCCCCGGACGACCAGATATTCTTCAGCCATAGCCATGGAGGATACCCCGGGGAGGCGTCATGATTCAACTCCGGGCATGCAGAGCCCGGGGAGCCGACCGTTCCCTTTTCCCCCCTCTCCCGACACTTTTCCCCAGTACCCGTCCCTTACCCATCCCCCTGGCCCCCATCCCAATGCGCCGTTCGAAGCACAGCAGGAGCAGCGGTCGCCAGCAGGCGCTGGGAGACCTCTTCGCGCCAGACGTCCTTGAAGGGGACCAGACCCCCCGGGGGACCGACGCGCACTTCCCGCTCCGGCCGTTCGCCGGGGAGATCCCCCGGTCGGTCGGGATTGATCCGCACGCGGAAGCCGCCGAGAGCCCCTCGGAGCGCCTCCTGCGACTGGCCCGCGAGGCGGTGGCAAAGGGTCGGAGGGCGGAATCGGAAGCCCTGTTCACCGAGTTGCTGGCCCTCGAGCCCGCCCACCTGGAGGGGCGGGTGGAGTTTGCCCGACTCCACGAGCGCCACGGACAGGAGGAGGCGTCCTATTTCCACCTGAGCGAGGCGGTGCGGCTGCACGCAGATCGCCCCGAAGCGCTGGTGGCCCGCGGGGCGTTCCTGGCCCGGGTCAAGCGGCACCCCGAGGCCGAGGCCGATCTGCAGCGCGCACTCCGGCTGGCCCCCGAGGAGGCCGGCGTGCACTTCGAGCTGGGGTTTGCGCTCTGGCGGAAGGGACTGGCCAGCGAGGCGGTCGAGCACCTCCGGCGTGCCGGGGAACTGGCGCCGGAGCGCGCCGATGCCGCCTACTACCTCGGAGAATCGCTGCACCAGATCGGCGACGACCTCAACGCTCAAGCCGCGCTGGAGCGGGCGGCGGCCCTCGACGCGGGCAATCCGAAGCCGCTCCAGCTGCTGGGCCGTGTCCTCGACCGCCTCGGGCGCCCCGAGGAGGCCCGCGAGATGTATCGACGGGCGCGCGAGGCGACCCCGCGGTGATCCAGGTCGTCGTGGATGACCTCGCGTTCCTGG
Source organism: Gemmatimonadales bacterium (assembly GCA_035328285.1). Lineage (GTDB taxonomy): Bacteria > Gemmatimonadota > Gemmatimonadetes > Gemmatimonadales > GWC2-71-9 > SPDF01. The sequence goes on along the minus strand of DAOLIZ010000062.1, from coordinate 9,324 downwards.
TGGTGGATGCCGTCCTGCGTCCGGCCAGCGACACGCTGGACCCGGTGGCGTCGGTGTCCAGCCGCCTGGACCAGCTCGCCGGCCCGGCCTTCGCCGAGGAGCGGCGTACCCAGTCGGCCATGGAGGTCGGCTCCGCCGTGGTCACGGGCGCCGGTGACCTCTCGGCACAATTTGTCATTCACGCGGTGATCCGCGGCGAGGAGGCGAACGTGACGACCGACTCCGTGCGCCGCGCGCTCACCTCGGCGTGGCAGCGGGCGTCGGTGTGGGGCCTCGCGCGTGTGGCGAGCCCGCCGATCGGCGCCGGGGCCGGGCAGCTGGGGCTGGCCGATGCCGCCGCACTGATGGCCCAGACGTTCGCGGTCCATTCCCGCAGCGGCCGCCCCCCCACGTCGCTGCAAATCGTCGTCGACCGCGACGAGGAGCGCGACATCGTCGAGGCCGCCATCCGCGGGGTGGACCGCTGAAGCGGAAGTATCTGGCACTGGGGCTCGTCCTCGCCTGGCTGGGGGCGCTCGGCTGGCTGGTGCTGCGCGAGTACCGTCCGTCGGAGGGCGGCGACCTGGCGTCGTCCCAGCAGATCAGCCTGCCGCCCACCACCACGTTCTACGCCCTCCGGGCCGGCACGGAACAGGTCGGCTTCCGGTCCGTCACCACGGACACGCTGCCTGACGGGATCCGGGTGACCTCCCGCGTGGACGTCGACGTGCCGCTCCCCCTCGTGCCCCGGCGACTGCTGACCACCACCGAGGCACTCTACGACCAGCGCTTCAGGCTCGTCGCGTTCACGTCGACGATGAGCGGCGAGGCGGGGCAGCAAACGCAGGTCGGGCGCGTCGACGACGACGGCCGCCTCTCCGTCGTGATCAGCGGACGGGGACAGACCCGGGCGGACACGGTGCTCATGACGCTGCCGGCCGGGACCCTGCTGCCCGATGCCGTCTCCATCGGCCTCGCGGCAGGCGGCAACCTGAAGACGGGCGTGGCGACCACCGTCTCCGTGCTCGACCCCGTGGAGCTGACGATCGGGCGGTGGGACATCCGCGTCGTGGCCGAAAGCACCTTCGTCCTGCCCGACAGCGCGGCGATCGATTCCCTCTCGGGTGCGTGGCGGCCTGCGGGAGTCGACACGATCCCCACCGTCCGGGTCGAGTGGATGGAATACGGATTGCCGGTCCGGGCGTGGATCGACCAGAACGGTGCCGTCATCGCGCGTGAGACCCCGCTCGGCCTCTCAGAGCATCGCGGCCCGTATGAAATCGTCAACTCCGGCTACGTCAGGCGGCGGCCGCGCAACGTGCAGGCCCCACCGCTGGAGATCCCGACACCGGAGGCGGACGCGTCGGGGCCCACCCGCCTCACGCTCGGGCCCGTGGATCTGCGCGGGGCGGCCTCCCTGCTCGACACGCGCTGGCAGGCGGTCGAGCGGGGGATGCTGGTCAGTCGCCAGGTGGGCACGGTCAGCCCCGCCCGGGGGCCCCTGCCCGATTCAGTCGCCGCCGCCTATCGTGAGGTCCCGTCCTCCATCCGCGTGAGGCTGGACGCCGCCCGGATCGCTGGCGCCGACTCCGCCGCGCCCGGGCGCGCGGCGCGCAAGCTCGCGGCGTGGGTCGGCAGCACCATCGTGGCGGGGCTGCCGTCCTACGGTGACCCCGAGACCGTGCTGCTCCGCCGCCGAGGCGACAGCTCGGACCGTGCGTCCGTCTTTGTCGCCATGGCGCGGTCGCTCGGGATCGCCGCCCGGCCGGTGGCCGGGCTCCTGACCACCGGCGAACGGCCGCGGTACCGGGCCTGGGCGGAAGTGTGGCTCGACGGATGGGTGCCGGTGGACCCGACGCTCGGCCAGTTTCCGGCGGACGGAGGGCACTTTCGCCTGCTGATCAACGCGACGGCGCGACCGTCGACGCTCATTCCGATGCTCGGGGCCGTACGCCCCGCCCTCACCACGACCGCGATGGCGCCATGATCCAGTTGCGCGAGCTCTCCAAGAACTATGGCCGCTTCACCGCGGTGGACCGCCTCACGCTGGAGGTGCCGAAAGGGGAGCTGTTTGGCTTCCTGGGGCCCAACGGTGCCGGGAAGACAACGACGCTGCGGATGATCGCCGGCATCCTGCAGCCGAGCGGCGGCTCGGTGACGATCGGGGGCGCGGACATCCACCAGAACCCCGAGGAGGCGAAGGCCAAGCTCGGGTTCATCCCGGACCGGCCGTACGTCTACGAGAAGCTGACCGGCGCGGAATTCCTTCGGTTCGTCGCGGCGCTCTTCGGGCAGGAGGGGGCGGGCGTGGAGAAGCGGATGGACGAACTGCTTGAGCTCTTTGAGCTCACGCCGTGGAAGGATGAGCTGACGGAATCGTACAGCCACGGCATGCGGCAGAAGCTGCTCATCTCGAGCGCCCTGGTCCACCGCCCCGAGGTCGTGGTGGTGGACGAGCCCATGGTCGGGCTCGACCCGAAGAGTGCGCGGACGCTGAAGGACCTGCTGCGCGCCTTCGTCGATCGGGGCGGCACCGTCCTGATGAGCACGCACACGCTGGAGGTCGCGGAAGCCATGTGCGATCGCATCGCCATCATCCAGCACGGCCGGCTCGCCGCCTCAGGCACCATGGACGACCTCCGCCGGGAGACCGCGTCGGAAGGCATGACGCTGGAGCGGCTCTTCCTCAAGCTGACAGACGGCGAAGTCCCGCAATCGCTCAGCGGCATGTTCGATGACTGAGCCCGCCGCGGCCGCGGGACCAGTGCGCCAGCCCGGGCTCTGGGTCCTCCTCTCGCCGAAGTGGCGCACCGCCATGGCCCGGATCCGCCAGGAGCGATCGGGCGCCGGCGTGCGCCTGCTCCTCCTCCTGCTGGTCGGCTTCGGCTTCTGGTCCGCCGTCTTCGGCGTCTCCTATCGCGTCCTCAAGTACTTCCAGGGAGTCCCGGAAATCGGGACGCTGGTGGCCACGAAGCTGCTGGCGGTGCTGCTGCTCGCCTTTCTCGGCGTCCTCCTCCTGTCCAACGTCATCACGGCGCTCTCCACCTTCTTCCTGGCCTCGGACCTCGACATCATGGTCTCGGCGCCGGTGGACTGGCTGCGGGTCTACATCGTCAAGCTGGCGGAGACAACCGTCCACTCCTCGTGGATGGTGGCGCTGGTCGCGGTGCCGATCTTCACCGCCTACGGGATGGTCTTCGACGGTGGACCGCTGTATCCGCTGATCGTCGTCTCGGCGCTGATACCGTACCTCGTGATGCCGGCGGTGCTGGGGACGCTGCTCACCCTGCTCCTGGTCAATATCTTTCCGGCCAGGAAGACGCGCGACCTCCTCACGCTGGTGGCCGTGGGCGCGGTCGGCGGCGTGGTGCTCCTGCTGCGGCTCATTCGGCCGGAGCAGCTGGCGCGCCCCGAGGGGTTCCGCAACCTCCTCGACTACTTCTCGATGCTGCAGGGGCCGACCAACCCGTTCCTGCCCAGCGAATGGGCGGCGGACATGGTGATGAACTGGCTGCTGCGGATCGGGGATCCCCTCCCCATCCTGCTGCTCTGGACCACGGCCGGGGTGCTCGGCGTCGTCGGCGCCGGCCTGCACCAGCGGCTCTACCTGGGCGGGTACAGCAAGGCGCAGGAGGGCAAGGACAGCTTCGTGCGCGGCGGGCTGTGGGAGCGGCTGCTGCTGCCGCTCCTGCGCACGGCGGGGCCGGCGCGGCGGGAGTTCATTCTCAAGGACCTCCGGCTCTTCTTCCGCGACACCACCCAGTGGAGCCAGCTCATCCTGCTGGCGGTGCTGCTGGCCGTCTACGTATTCAACATCCAGACGCTGCAGCTCTTCTCGGGCGAACAGGTGCCCATCTTCTTCGTCACCCTCGTCGTGTTCCTCAACCAGGGGCTGGCGGGCTTCGTGCTCGCGGCCATCGCGGCCCGGTTCATCTTTCCCGCGATCAGCCTCGAGGGGCGCGAGCTCTGGCTGCTCAAGTCGAGCCCGCTGGACCTCCGCGCCATGTTCTGGAGCAAGTACTTCATCGGAACGCTGCCGCTCATGGTGGTGGCCCTCACCCTCACCCTGGTAACCAACGCCCTCCTCCACGCCAGCCCGTTCATCATGCTGATGAGCGTCCTGACGATCACCATGTACACCCTGGCGGCCAGCGCCCTCGCGCTCGGCCTCGGGGCCCTCTTTCCGCAGTTCGGGACCGAGAATGCGGCACAGATCCCCACCAGCTTCGGCGGGCTCGTGTTCATGATGTCGAGCCTGAGCCTGCTGGCCCTGGTCATCGTCATCGAGGCCCTTCCCGTGTCGAGCTACCTCCGCGCGATCGCCATCGGGGACGACCCCGGCTGGAGCACCGAGATGGTGGTCAGCATGCTCGCGGTGGCCGCGCTCTGCGCCGCCTCCACGATCCTCCCGCTCCGCATCGGACTCCGCCGGCTCCAGGAGCTCGAACTCTAGCCCCAGCCCGCAACTTCGCGGTACCGACCACCAACTGACCGAGACCTACCTTGGGCGCGCCGTCACCCTTCCCAAGGAGGTCTCATGCACGCCAAGCTCAGGCTGGCAGCGCTCGTGCTGCTGGCGGCGGCGGCCGGTTGCGCCGACCGCGAACCTTCCGCCCCAGGAGACAGTCCCGCTGCCGCCTCCGGCACGGACGCGAACCCACCCGGCCCGAACAGCTCCCCGGAGGCGATGCGGCTGGAGCGCGAGGCCCGTCAGCTCGCGCTGGCGCTCGCCGAGCCGGGGCTTCGGGAGTACCTCTCCGCCCAGCTCCGGCAATCGCCGATCGTCGAGCACAAGCTGCAATTCCAGCGGCTGCTCGAGCGGGACGCCCGCCGCATCGCCTCCGCCATGGCCGGCGTCGAGGGGCTGGCCCAGGCGGCCGTCATGCAGGAGGCTTCGGCGACCATCGCGTCCGAGCTCTACTTCCCGGTGCCGGGTCACCTGGAACGCTGGGACGGCGGGCCCGACCTGCTCGTGGCGACGGCCCTCAACGACCATGACGTGCCGGTCGCATTCACGACCCGGGGCGAGCGAGTCCTCCTCGACCCGCAGACACCACCCCCAACGCCGGTGCTGGCCCTGGTGCCGCAGGAGACCGACTTCGACCGGCCGCCTGCTCGCATGAACTCCCTCTGCCAGCTGACGGACTGCACCGGCACGGGGCGTGGAGGGGGCTCGGGCGGGTCTCCACCGGCCCCCGCACTCTATCTCACGCGCGCCCAGTTCGTGGACACCTTCGAGGGATGGCTGAAAGGGAATCCGGAGTTCGAGCTCCATGTGCTGGGGCCGGCCGCGCCGGGAGACACCAGCAGCATGGTCTCCTACCAATGCGTGGGTGAGCACGCCCCGACCGGCTACTACTGGGACATGAATGCGAAGAGCTGGAGCGGGTCGGCCAAGGTGTTCGCCCAGGCCCAGATGGATGCGCTCGAGCAGTCCTACCCTGGGCGGTCCTACCTGGTCATGGCGCTCGAGGACGATGACGGCGCGTGCGACATCAAGATGGGCCAGGACCGAGTCGCCGACCTGTTCACGGCGCTGAAGAACGCCTACCAGTCGTACATCGGGGTCAAGGACGTCAAGGTCGTCAGCATCAACGGCGTCACGCGCATCATCGTGGCCGCGAAGAGCGGTGCCAGGCTGATCAGCAGCCTGGCCAGCATCATCAAGACGAATGACGACCTGATCGGGATCGCCGTGGCGGACTCGGTGATCGGCCGGACGAGTTCGGTGGGCCAATGGGCCGTGCTGGAAGGGAACTCGAAGGTCAACGGCTGGCTGAACCTCGAGATGAAATGACCACTGACGGCGGGGGAGACCCCTCCCCCGCCCCACTTCAGGAGCGCATATGGGCCGGTGTGAAACCTGGAAGTCGCTGCTTCGCGGAACACTCGTCCTGCTGTCCATCCCCACCGCCACGCTCGCCGGGCAGGGGCAGACCTGGCACGTCACGGCCACCGCCAGCCAGACATGGTTCAGCGGCGGACTGGATGACACCACCGCGAGCGAGGGCACCTGGGGCCTGACGCCCAAACTGACGTGGGGGCTCGCCGCTGACCGCGAACTGGGAAAGGTCCGGGTCGGACTCGGCCTCTCCTACATCTCCTCGCATATCCAAGTCAGCGACGAACAGGTCACCCTCATCGAAGGCACCCTCGACCTGCGCGAGGTCGGAGTGGCGGCGTTTGTGACCGTCCCACTGGTGCGCCTGGCCAGCGAGGGGGCAAGCATCGACCTCCTCGCCGGGCCTGTCCTCGGCATCTGGTCCCTGACCGATGCCGACACCCGGATGCGTATTGGCGGCGCAGCCACGCTGCAGGTCACGGCGCCTCTCACGCCGACCTGGCTCCTGCTCGCCACCCTGGGAGGATCCGTTTCCGGATCCCCCTTCGACACGAGCGACCTGCCCGACTTCTTCGAGGCCACGACCCTCTGGGCGACCACGGCCGGCCTCGGGGTTCGGCACGCCTTCTAGGTTACGACTTCGGGTCGAGCGCCTGGCTCACCGCCAGCGACAGGTGCTGGCGGTGCGCCCGGGTCTCGGCGTCGCCGGTCGGGGTCGCCACTTGAGCCTGGATCCTCTTCAGGCTCGCGATGGCCGCCGATTGTGATACGTAGTCGTACTTCTTGGCCGAGGCGCCCTTGATCATGGCGGCGACCTGGTCGACATACTCCAGCTGGAGGTTTTGCCGGAAGGTGTTGACGTTCCCCCGGGCGTCCGCCGCGAAGACCGCGTCGGTCAGGTCCGACATCATCCGGGCCGCGGAGTACTGGTTCCCGTAGAGACGCGAGTCGGTCAGCCGGGCCTGGGTCTCTGGAGCCAGCAGGAACGACAGCACGTTTTTCTGCATGGTGAGCACCCGCGCGTGGATGGTCGGCTCACCGGGGCCGCTGAACCCCCGCCGGGGCTGCTGCAGCTCCGCCAGCAGCTCCGGGGAGGCGTCCCAGGCGTCCGGCGCGAAGAACTCCGTGCGCAGCAGGCGCATCGCGCGCTGCTGCTCCGCCAGCGGCACCGGCGTGAACGGCAGGCCGGCATCCGGCTGCCCATCCACACCGCGGCTCACATAGACCCCGCCGATATACCGCGAGGTCACCACGGCGGCGTTCCCCTTCTCCCCGGTTGCGCGGAGGTAGGCGGCGCGCAGGGTGGCGTAGTTCTGACCGCGTTGTGGGTACCGTTGGTCCAGGCCCTGCAGCAGGGTATCGACGAGCACCATCCGGCCCTCCGCCCAGGTGAGGGCGTCGTTGCTCAGGTCGCCCACCATGACGCGCGGGTCGATGCCTCCGGCGGGGGACCGCATGTCGTCCGCATCGTTCCCGAACGCCAGCTGCGGCTCGGTGGAGCGATTGAGGAGGGCCGTCATCCGGGCGGTTTCCGCGGCCGGGTCGGACAGGGCCGGGCGGTACCCGAACTCAATGGCCCAGTCGTCATAGGGCCCCGTCTTCGTGTCGAACACCGGCGCACGCTTGCCGCCCGGCGGCGGCACGTTGACGGCGTGATAGTCCATGACCGATCCCGACACCCCACGGGCCACCACCAGCGCGGAATCCTGCAACTGGGCCGGCGAGAGCATCTGGCTGGCCTTCATGTTGTGGTTCAGCCCCATGGTGTGCCCCACCTCGTGGAGCACCAGGCTCACCACGGCGTCGTGGATGTATGCGTTCATCTCCGCGTCGGTCGCGCCGAGCGCCTGCAGCGCCGCCGCACCGAAGGCGGCCTGCTGCTGCATGTAGACCTGCGCGCTGCAGCTGTTCTGGTCGGCATCGTCCGCGGGCAGGGTCAGCGCCTGTCCGGCGTACTCGAACAGCTCCGCCTGCTGCATCCGGTTGGTCACGAAGATGAATTCCAGCATGATATCGGCGCCCAGGATCTGGCCGGTGCGCGGGTTCACGAAGCTGGGCCCGTAGCCGCCGAACGGCGGGTTCGGGGAGGCCGTCCAGCGCAGGACATTGTACCGCAGGTCGCCGGCCTCCCACGTCGCGGTATCGGGCTGCTCCTTCACCACCACCGCGTTGGTAAAGCCGGCGGTCTCGAAGGCCTTGTTCCAGGCCAGGACACCCTCGCGAATGGCCGGCCGCAGCTCCACCGGTGTGGTGTTCTCGATCCACCAGGTGATCGGCTCGACCGGGTCGGACATCGCGGCCGACGGATTCTTCTTCACCAGGTTCCACCGGTGCACGGGGTCCCGCCAGGGCGTGACGCTCGTGGACGTCAGGTCCGTCACCTGGTCGGTGAAGTAGCCCACCCGGGGGTCGGCGTACCGCGGCTGGAAGTCGTTGACCGGCATCTCGATGAAGGTGTGCTGGATCTTCAGGCTGACATTGCGTGGGTCGGTGATTTCCGGGCCGCCGCTGTTGGTCGGCGCCGGGTTCACGTAGACGTACTCCACCACGACATCGGTGTTGAGCGGATACGACTTGACCGACACGACGTGCGTCTTCTCCTTGCTCAGGTTGCCGAGCGTGAAGGTGGCGCCGGGAGGGGCGCCGGGCCTCGGGCTCGGCTTGACCTGGCGAAGGGTCTCGGTCAGGAACAGGTCGTCGGCCTTGATCAGGTACTCCCCCGTGGCCGTATCCGTGGCGGCAATCTCGATGGAGGCGAGGAGCCCCGGGCTGATGTTGGCATCCGCGGCCCGGCTGAGCGCGCTGGCGGGGTTGAAATAGAAGTTGGTGTTCTGGGTGACAAACTCGATCTTGTTGAAGTTCTTCCGGACGGCGAAGATCTCGTTCGGGCCGAAGGCGCCACGGAAGCTGCCCGCCGGGAGGGCCCCCTCGTCGGTGACCGACCAGTAGATGAATTCTTTGCCGATCTGGTCCTTCCTGACCACCATCTGCAGGGCGCCGGTCACGGTGTCCTGGTAGATCGTGAAGAGGCCGGCGTACTTGGCGGAGCTCTTGGTCAGTTCCGCGATGGTCTTGGCGGACCCCGGCTTGTCTCCTCCGGACTTCGAGGTGCCCTGAGCGCTGGCCGGGCTGGGGCTGGTGACGGCGCCCTTGTTGGACGCGCACGCCACGGTCACCACGCTCAAGGACGCAAGAAGGACTCGAACGATTCCTCGACCAGGCATGAGCGACTCCGAATCAAAGGCGGAAGGAGGCGAAACAGGTGGTCAAAGCGACCGGGGCGCCCCACCTGCGGGGCACCCCGGACAATCCTACCTCTATATGACGTGACGGATAGGGGGAACGGAGGGTTTCAGGCCGCGACCCGGCCCCCGCAGGCCGCGCAGAAGCGGCTCCCGCTGGGAAGGTCGGTACCGCACTTGGAGCAGACGGCCGGCCCGCCGAGGGGCTTGCCGCATTCGGGGCAGAACCGCGCGCCTGGCCCGGCGTGCGCCCCGCACGCG
>DAOLIZ010000061.1:10951-14816 GCA_035328285.1 Gemmatimonadales bacterium | reverse complement strand
AGCGCCGCCATGCCGACGGCTTCCCGCCGGGTCGAGTGCGACAGCACCCAGAGCACCACCCCCGAGGCGAGCAACGCCACCGTCGGGCCGCCCGGCGCCCGGAAGCTGCCCGGGGCCCGGGGCCGGTCGTAGCGGATCTTGAGCGCCGCGAGGCAGACGGCCAGGTAGATCAGCAGGAGCGCCATGCTCGCCAGCACCGCCAGGACGGCGAAGCCGCCGGACAGGCTGAGCGCCAGGGTCACCGCGGCAAACACGATGATCGAGATCCATGGCGTGTGGAACCGCGGATGGATAGCACGCAAGGCGTTCGGCAGCATGCCGCTCTCTGCGGCAAGCAGAAAGGCCCTTGGTGAGCCAATCATGTCGGCGGCCAGCGCGCCGAAGACAGCCACCGCCGTGCAGGCGACGACCACGCTGCGCCCGGTGCCCCCGGCCAGGCGACCCGCCACGTCGGCCAGCGGCGTCTGGCTCCCGAGCGTGAGTTCGCTGCCCAGCACGCCCTGTGACACCAGCTGCAAGGCCACGTAGAGCAGGACGACCGCTCCCGCCGCGCCGAGGATGCCACGGGGTACGGTCCGGGCCGGGTCGCGAATTTCCCCGCTCGGCGTGAGGGCGCTTTCCATCCCCCCGAAGGCAAAGAACAGCACGAGCGTGCCGGCACCGAGCTGCTCGAACGACGGCCACCCCGACCAGCCGAGGTTGGCGCGCTGCACCGCAAACGCACCGACCACGACGAGCAGGAGCAAGGGAATCAACTTGGCCACCGTGGTGACCACCGAGACCCGGGTTCCCTGCTTCACCCCGCGGATATTGATCGCGGCCAGGCCGCTGAACAGCACGACCAGGCCGAGCGTGCGAGGCACGCCACCGGCCAACGGTGGGATCGCGACGGCGAGGGCGTCCATGAGCACGTGGGCAATCGCCGCATCGCCCGCGGCGCACCAGATGATGGCAAAGATGACCCACGCCACGAACCCCGCCATCGGGCCAAACGCCTCCTCCACATAGGCGACCGCGCCTCCGGACCGCGTGACCTGGCTCCCGACCTCCGCGAAGCAGGCCAGCACCAGGAGAATCAACGCCCCGCAGAGCAGGTAGGCCAGGATGGCCGCGGGCCCGAGGATGACCGCGACCACCGCGGGCAGCGCAAAGATCCCGGCGCCGACCGTCAGGTTGACGGCGTTGGCGCCCAGGGCCCAGGGGCCGATGGCGCGGACAAGCTCGGCCTCGGGGTTGGTGCCGCTCACTTCCTCCCCTTCATCTCGTCGACCCAGTTGAACACCATCACCAGTTCGCCGTCTCCACGTGCGGCCTGGCTGATCATCAGGAAGCGTCCGTCCCGGCTCACGGCATAGGCGGCATGGAAGTTGTCTGCCCCCCCGTTGGGGATGGCGAAGAGCACGCGCGGCGGCCGCGCGCTGAACGTGGCGCCGAGTGTGACCTCCACCGCCATCATCTCGCCCCCGCGGGTGCGATAATAGAGTTCCTTGCCCGAGGGGGCCCAGCGGGGCTCCTCCCCGCCGTTGAGCGACACCTGGGTGCGCCCGGCCCCGGGATCGTCGACCAGCCGCACGAAGACCTCGTTGCGACCCGATTCGTTGGTGACATACGCGAACCACCGGCCATCGGGAGAGACGGCAGGGGCAAACTCGTCGTAGCGGCCGGACACCAGCACCTGCTCGGTCGTATCCCCTTCGGCCGCCAGCACGATGTCCCGGCCACCGGTCGTGCTGCCGAGCCGGGCCAGGAAGTGCCTGCCGTCCGGCATCCATTCCACTTCCTCGACGCTCCGGCCGACCTTCAGCAGCGGTTCGGCCTCGGCGCTGCCATCGGCGCGCTGGATCCAGGCCCTTCGCACGCCGCCGACCGGCGAGGAAATGAAGGTGACGCGGCGCCCGTCGGGCGTCCATGCGGGTCGGGAACTCCCACTCCCCTGGAAGGTCAGACGGGAGAGCGGGCTGTTCGGGAGTCGCTTGACCCAGATCTGTTCGCCATCGCTTCCCAGGACAGCGACGGCCAGGTGCGACTCGTCCCTCGAGAGGGCCAGCCCGGAGAATTGCCCAAACCAGGTGCTGTCCAGCGGCGTCTGCTTTCCCGTGCGATCGACCCAGACCAGCTGCGCGCTTCCCGCCCCGGCACCGGACATGTACGCCAGGGTGCCGTTGTCGCTCACGGTGAATTGCGCCGACCCGCTGGTGCCATCCACCTGGACCTGTTCGGCCACCGCGACCGGGGGCCCGGTCACCTTCCCGGTGGACGCATCGAAGGGGACGCTCATCAGCGAACCGGTGCTGGTGGCGTACACGACCTGGCCGGCCGGGATGTACCGACCGTAGAGTCCCTGAATGATTGGCGTTGCCATGCCGGTGGCCAGGTCGAGCACGCCGAGCTCGGCGTCCGCAATGGAACTGTGCCAGAGCTGGATGAGGAGTCGCTTCCCGCCGGGAAGGGCCTGCGCCCAGTCGTGCTCCGTGACCCCGCTCGCCGAGTCGAGCCTGCTCACCGCCTCGGCCACCCCGCCGCCTGCCGGCACCCGCGTGGTAACGGACCGGTTGCTGGTGAAGTAGATGTTGCCAGCTTCGTCCCAGTCTCCCCCCCACGGAACGGCGGAGTCACGGACGACGGTCAGCGACGGCCCGCCACTCATGGAGACGACGCGAAGGTCGCCCGGATTACCGGTGAAGAATCCGACCGACTGTCCGTCCGGGGAGAAAAAGGGCGCGGCCGCCCCGCTGGTCCCGGGGATGGGACGGGCCGTAAGCGAGTTCAGGTCGCGGACCCAGAGTTGGTCGCCGTTGATGGAGTCGGCGCCCACGTACACCATGCGTGTCCCGTCGCGCGACAGGGCAATGCGACGCGTGGACGTTGGCCGGATCTTCTCGCCCGTGGGAAACGAGACGGACAGGCGCACAGTGGATTGCGCCGGCTGATGCCGCCAGGCCCAAACCCCGAAGGCCAGCGCGACCACGGCCAAGGCGCCGAGGCCCATCGCCACCTGGCGCCACGGCCCCGCGCGCATCGCGGCGGGCTGCGCCAGGTGGGCGGCGGTGCGCGCCGAGGTGGCCCCCGTCAGCGCCGCCCCAAACTCCGCGGCGGTGGCGTAGCGATCGGCCGGCAGCTTCTCGAGCCCCGTCAGCACCGCCGCCTCCACGTACGGCGGAATGCTCTTCCGGTGCACGGTCATGGCGTGCGGCGAGTCGGTCATCACCTTGGCGATGATGGCCTGCACCGTGGGCCCGGTGAAGGGCGGCTCCCCCATCAGCATCTCGTACAGCACGCAGGCCAGCGCGTACACGTCGCTCGAGGCGTGGATTTCCCGCTCGCCCATCGCCTGTTCAGGGCTCATGTAGTGCGGGGTGCCGAGACTCATGCCGGTCTCGGTCATCCGGGTGCCGCCCTCGGTGCGGCTCGCCGCCAGGGCAATGCCGAAGTCCGCCACCACCACGTGCCCGTCGTGCAGCATGATGTTGTCGGGCTTGATGTCGCGGTGGATGACTCCCTGCCGGTGCGCGTAGTCGAGGGCGTCGGCCGTCTCGCGCGCAATGCGTATGGCCTCGTCCACCGGGAGCTGCTTGTCCCGGTCGAGCCGGGCCCGGAGCGACTCGCCCTCGATGTACGGCATGACGTAGTACACCAGCCCCTCCGCCTCGCCGGAGTCGTGCAGCGGGAGGATGTGGGGGTGGTGGAGGTTGGCGGTGGTCTTGATCTCCTGGAGGAAGCGGTCGCCGCCGATCACGGCCGCCAGCTCGGGGCGCAGCACCTTGAGCGCCACCTTGCGGTCGTGCTTGAGGTCGAAGGCCAGGTACACGGTGGCCATGCCGCCGGCGCCGAGTTCCCGCTCGATGCGGTACTTGTCGGCCAGGGC
>DAOLIZ010000061.1:0-10851 GCA_035328285.1 Gemmatimonadales bacterium | reverse complement strand
TGGCCATGCCGCCGGCGCCGAGTTCCCGCTCGATGCGGTACTTGTCGGCCAGGGCCGAGGAGAGGCGGGACAGGGGATCGGTCAATGTGCAATCCAGTCCATGATAGGATCGTCATTCCGGCGAACGCCGGAATCCAGGTTCAATGGACCCCGGCTTGCGCCGGGGTGACGGCAGGGCTCGTGTCGCTTCATCGTCATCAGCCGAGCCGTGACTTCAGTCACGAGCTCGTGCTACTTCATCTCCAGCCTGGCCCGGAGCTCGGTGAACCAGTTGTCCACGACCACCAGCTGCCCCGTCGGGGCCGTGCCCGTCTCCGGGAGGACCCGCAGCATGACGAAGGACTGGTCGTCCCGGGTCACGTCGTAGGCCCGGTAGCTGGGCGCCTCGAGGTACGTGGTATCGGCGAAGAGCACGCGTTCCGGGCCGACCGTGAGGGTTGGCGTGGTGGTGATGGGAATCGCCACCATCTGCCCCGCCAGCGAGCGGTAGAACAGCTCGCGGCCGCTGTGCGACCAGAGCGGCTCCCCGCCGCCCGTCACCGACACCTGTCGCCTCCCGGCCGCGGAATCGGGAAAGGCGCGAATGTAGATCTCGTCGCGTCCCGACTCATCGGACTGGTAGGCCAGCCACTTCCCGTCGGGAGAGATGGTCGGGGCCCGCTCGTCAAATCGCGTCGAGTTCACCACGGGAAACCCCACCGAGTCCACGCCCGGCCGCATGGCGTAGATATCCCGGCTCGGCAACGTGATGCGGTATGCCAGCCACGAGTCGTCGGCCGACCAGGCCGCCTCGGCGATGGTGTTCAGCGACGTGACGACGGTGTCGGCGGCGCCGCCCCCGTCCGCCCGACGCCGGAGGATGGCGCTCAGTTGCCCGTCCTCGGTGACATAGCTGAGCGACTGCCCGTCCCGCATCCAGACCGGCCGGTACTTCACCGTGTTGTCGAACGTCAGCCGGCTGAGCGGGCCGCGGTCGAGGTCCTTGATCCAGATGTCGCCCACCGGGTCGCCGTGAACGGTGACCGCCAGCCGGGTGCCGTCCGGCGAGAGGCTGAGGCCGCCGTTGAAGCCGGGGGTGTACGACCAGGTGGGATCGATCTCCTGCTCACCGCCAGCACGGTTCACCCGGACCGGGCGCACCGGGCGCTGGGTGGGCTGCGCCGTACCGGCCCGGTACATCAGGGTGCCGTCCGTGGCGACCGCCAGGTTCGAAAGACCAAACGACCCGATCGCGACGCCCTCCAGGATCGGCACTTCCGGACCGGTGATGGCAAGCTTGTCGGCGTCGAACGGGACCACGACGGCTGCGCCGTTGGGACGAAGCACCAGGAGCGCGCCGATGTCGAGGTACCACGCCTGGAGTCCCTGGACCAGCCGCACGCTGCGATCGGTCTTCGGGTCGCGCGCCACGATCCAGTTGTCGTTGCCCCGCGTCGGTCCGTGCCAGTCGGTGTACACGATCCCGCGGCCTCCCGGCAGCGCCACAGGCGCGACATGCGCGATCGTTCCGGGTGAGCTGTCCGCCGCGGTGACCGGTTCGGCCGCCCCCCCGGTCTCGGGTACCCGGTAGAGGATGCCCCGTGCCCCGCTGGCGGCCGCGGCGTAGACGTACCCGTCGGTTCCCCAGACGATGCCGCCGTTCCCGAATCCTGGAAGTGAATCGACCAGCGTGGTGGCCACGGCGCCGTCGATCGTCAGCACCCGGATCGCGCCGGTCCGCCCCTCGCGCACCGCGAGCCGGCGCCCGTCCGGGGAGAAACTGGGCGTGAAGGAGTCGCCCGTCCCGGGGAGCACCCGGCCGGCCAGCTGGTCCCGCTCCTGGATCACCATCCCCGCTTCGCGGCGGGACGGCCCGCCCGGGTAGGCGAACCGGCTGCCGTCGGGCGCAATCGCGAGTTCCACTGCGCCGAAGTCGTAGTAGGCGGTCTCGGGGGGGAGACTGATGGCGTAACGGTGGGTTGGTGCCTCGGCCGCCGGGGTCCGTCGGAACCAGGTGATGGCGAGCGCCACGAGGAGCAGCCCTGCCACCCCCCATCCCGCCAGAGCGGCCGGGCGGTTGCCGGTCGCGCCCTGTTCCGCGGCGGCGTACGTCGTCGTGGTGCCGCGAAATCCGGGGTTGTCGAGCGCCTCGGCAAAGGCCTTGGCGCTCTCGAAGCGGTCGGCCGGCAGCTTCTCGATGGCCTGCGCCACGGCGGCGGCGACATTGGGCGGCACGGCCTTGCGGAGCCTCGTGACCGGCGCGGCCTCCTCGGTCACGATCTTCATGATGATCTGCTGGGCCGAGGCGCCCACGTGCGGCGGGTTCCCGGTCAGCATCTCGTAGAGCACGCTGCCGAGCGAGTAGACGTCGGAGCGAGCCGTGATCTCCTTCTCGGCGGTGGCCTGCTCGGGACTCATGTAGTGCGGTGTGCCGAGACTCATGCCCGTCTCGGTCATGCGGCCGCCAGCCGCGGCACTCAGCGCCAGCGCGATGCCGAAGTCGGCCACCATCGGGCGGCCATCGTGGAGCAGGATGTTCTCCGGCTTGATGTCGCGGTGGATGACACCGTGCCGGTGGGCGTAGTCGAGGGCGTCGGCCACGGCCACGGTGATGCTGACGGCCTCGTCGATGCCGAGCTGGGTCTCGCGGTCGAGCTTGGCGCGGAGCGTCTCGCCGTCGATGAACGGCATCACGTAGTAGAGGAAGCCGTCGGCAGTTCCGGAATCGAAGAGCGGCAGGATGTGCGGATGGCTGAGTGACGCGGTGGTCTTGATTTCCACCACGAAGCGGTCGGCGCCGATGACGGCGGCGAGCTCGGGCTTCAGGACCTTGAGCGCCACCTTGCGGTCGTGCTTGAGATCCTCGGCGAGGTACACCGTGGCCATGCCGCCCTGGCCGAGCTCCCGCTCGATGCGGTAGCGGTCGGCCAGGGCGGCGGCCAGACGGGGTAGCGGATCAGCGCTCACGCTACTTCTTCCCCATCTTCGCCTGGAGTTCCGTGAACCAGTTGTCCACCACCACCAGTTGCCCGGCGCCTGGCGCCTGGTTGACGGCCGCGAGGCGGACCATCAGGAACCGCTTGTCGTCCGGGGTGGTCGCATACAGCGGCACGATGGAGGAGCCGATCAGCCCGCTGCCGAGAGGAAAGAGCCGCCGGGGCGCGTCGGAGGCGAAGGTCGTCCCCGTAGTGATCGGCGCCACCATCATGTCGCCCGAGGGCGCCTCGAAGAAGAGCTCGCGGCCACTGTGCGACCAGAGCGCACTCGAACCGCCGGCGGTGGAAATCTGCCACCGCCCCCCGGCGGTGTTCGGGAACGGCCGGACGAAGATCTCGCTGCGGCCCGACTCGTTGGAGGAGTACGCCAGCCACTTGCCGTCCGGGGACAGCGCCGGACCCTCCTCGTTGAACCGATCGGTGAGAAGCGGAACGGGCACGGTGTCGCGCCCCGGGCGGACGGCATACACGTCTCGATTGCCGCTGTCCCCCACGACACGGTAGACCAGCCACTGCCCATCCTCGGAGAGCAGCGCTTCCGCAATGGGCCGGTTGGGAACGCGCCAGACCAGTTCCGCGGCCGCGCTGCCGTCGGCCTTCTTCTTCCAGACGGCCGGAGGCCCGCTGTCCACGACGGCGATGTAGATGACGGATTGTCCATCTGGTGTCCATCGTGGCCGGTTGGCGCTCTGGGTTTCGAAGGTGAGCCGTGTCAGGGGACCGGACGGCAGTTGCTTGACCCAGATGTCCGGCGCCGCGTTCCCCACCACGTCGACGGCGACCCGGGTGCCGTTGGGGGAAAGACTGAGCGAGAGGTTGGCCCCGGGATTGTAGGTCAGCGGCGGGTCCAGCGGCGTGATTCCGCCATCCCGGCTGACCCAGACGATCTCCGCGACGCCGCCCCCGCTCGAGACCAGTCCGGGCACGTAGGCGAGCGTCCCCGAGTTGGAAATGGCGATGTCCGCCGAGCCGAAGGGCTTGGTCATCACCCCCTCGAAGAGGGGGACCGCGGGCCCGGTCATCCTGAGTTTGTCCTGGTCGAACGGCGCGGCGAGTACGGCGCCGTCCGCCCGCAGGAAGACCAGATACCCTGGCTCCACGTACCGCGCCAGCAGCCCCTTGGTGAGGACGTGGCGCTCACGGGTCTTGTCGTCGAAGGCGACGATGTCGAAATCGGTGGGATCCGAATTCCGGCGCGAGCGGTACAGCAGCCCCCGGCCGTTGGGCAACGCCGACGGCCAGGCATGCCCGGCCTCATTGGTGGCCGAGTCGAGCGGGATGTACAGCTCCGGGGTCCCCCCATCGGCCTGGATCCGGCTGAGCCCGCCCGGTGAGTCGAAGTAGATCCACCCGCCCGGTCCCCACGCCCCGCCGCCACCCGACCCGCTGCCGGGGCTGGCCAGGGTGATCGGAGGGCCGCCGGTCACCGGGATCACCTTCAACTGGACGTTGAGAGTGGCGGAATAGGCGATGCGCTGACCGTCGGGGGAGAAGAACGGGCTCGAGGCGCCGACGGTCCCGGGCAGCGGCGTCGCGTCGAGGCGATCGCGGTCCCGGATCCAGAGCTGGTCGCCGCCCTCGCCGGGCCCGACGTACACGATGCGGCTGCCGTCCGGGGAGATGGCGAGGTTGACGCCGAGCACGCCCTGGCGCATGGCCTGGTCGGGCGGCAGCCCCATGCTGTACCGGATGACTTGAGGCACGGGCTTTGGACGGAGCCAACCCCACAACGCAAACGCCGTGGTGAGCACGAGGAGACCGAGCAGCAGCGGGCGGGGCCGCGGGGCCGCGGGGCCGCGGAGCCGTGATTGAGTTGTCCACTGCCGCCCTGCCCCGCTGCCCCCCTGCCCGTCTGCCAGCGCGGCTGCGAACTCCGCCGCCGACGCAAACCGATCGGCGGGCAGCTTCTCGAGCGCCGTCAGCACCGCCGCCTCCACCTGCGGCGGGATGGTGTGCCGCTGGCTCGTCATCGAGCGGGGGCTCTCGGTCACGACGCGCGCCACGATGGCCTGCGCGGTCGAGCCGGTGAACGGCGGGTCGCCGGTCAGCATCTCATAGAGCACGCAGCCGAGGGCGTACACGTCGGAGCGAGCGTTGATCTCGCGCTCGCCCATCGCCTGCTCGGGACTCATGTAGTGCGGCGTGCCGAGCGACATGCCGGTTTCCGTCATGCGCGTGCCGGCGGTGCTCACCGCCAGGGCGATGCCGAAGTCGGCCACCAGCGCGGAGCCGTCGTGGAGCAGGATGTTTTCGGGCTTGATGTCGCGGTGGATCACGCCATGGCGATGCGCGTAGTCGAGCGCGCCGGCCACTTCCGTCGCGATCCGCACCGCGTCGTTGACCGGCAGCTGCTTTTCCCGGTTCATCCGGTCGCGCAGCGATTCCCCCTCCACGTACGGCATCACGTAGTAGAGGAGCCCCTCGGCGTCGCCCGAGTCGATGAGCCCGAGAATGTGCGGGTGCTGGAGATTGGCGGTGGTCTTGATCTCGCTCAGAAACCGTTCGGCGCCGATGACCGCGCCGAGTTCGGGGCGGAGCACCTTGATGGCCACCCGGCGATCGTGCTTGATGTCCTGGGCCAGGTAGACCGTGGCCATCCCGCCTTGCCCGAGCTCACCTTCGAGCCGGTAACGGTCGGAAAGAGAATCAACCAGCTTCGGTGGAATCACGGGCACGTCCAACTCCTCCCTCGGAGGGTCCTGCGGGGGGCAAACCTGAACATGCGTATCCCCATAGATTGCCTCTCGGGACACGGGAGGGCAAGGGTCAAGTTGCGGATTTTCAAGCCTTTGCGCCAGATTGAAAGCCAGACACCGCACCGTCATATCCGCCGGAGCCCCGAATGTTCCGATTCGCTTCGATGTGCCTGCTTGGACTCCTCATCGCGGGGCCGCTCCCGGCCCAGATCCCGACCGCCGAATACGCCGCCCGGCGCGATACCGTCGCCGCCCACCTGGGCGACGGGGTGCTGCTCGCCTTCGGCGCCGGCGAGCCGATGACCGACGAGGCCGATTTCCACCAGCTTCCGGCCTTTCAGTACCTGACCGGCTACGACCGGGTCAACGCCGTGTTCGTCATGGCGGTCCGCGGCGGCAGAGTCACGTACCAGATGCTCTTCGAGCCGCCCATCGACCCCCGGCGCGCCCTCTACGACGGGTTCGCCCCCGATTCCGCCGACTTGGAGCGCCGCACCGGCCTCGGCCTCCGGGACCGGGACCGGCTCCGCGAGGTGATGGACGGGCTGGCCGGTCGCGGCACACTCTGGACCGTGACCGATGCCCACAGCCGGGACTACCGGTCCACTGATTCACTCAGCGCCGAGCGCTACTTCGTGCAGCGCTTTTGGGCGGCGCACCCGAACGTGACCGTCCGAAGCGCCGACGCCCTGCTCGACTCGCTGATGGTGGTGAAGAGTCCAGCCGAGATCGCGCTGCTCCGGAAGGCGGTGGACATCTCGGTCCTGGGGCAGATCGCCGCCATGAAGGCGGTCCGTCCCGGGGTCAACGAACACGACATCTTTGCGCTCACCGACTACACCTTCCGGATGGCCGGGGCCTCCGGACCCTCGTTCCGTGCCATCATCGGCTCCGGCCCCAACTCCACCAGCTACCACTACCGCGCCAACGACCGCGTGATGCAGGCGGGCGAGGTGGTGGTCATGGACATGGGCGCCCTGTACGACGGCTACGCGGGCGACGTCACGCGCACCGTCCCCGTGAACGGCAAGTACACCGCCGACCAGGCCGCCATCTATTCGATCGTCCGCTCGGCGCAGCAGGCCGCGGCCGACGTGGCGCGGCCGGGCGAGCCGGTCGGCACCGGGGACAAGGCAATCCGGGCCATCATGGCCACCGAGCTGGCCAGGCTGGGCCTGACCGAGGGGCCCGATGCCACCTTCGATCCGCCGTGGGCCGACGCCGCCCGCTGCGAACGGGTGCCTGTGGTCTGCACGCAGGCCTTCCTCTACATGGCCCACGGCCCGGGCCACGGCATCGGCCTCGAGGTGCACGACGCCGGTGGCTATTCCTACTCGCCGACCGGCAGCTTCCAGCTGAACGAGGTGTTCACGATCGAGCCGGGCATTTACATCAGCACGGCACTCCTCGACATGCTGGCCGACACGCCGAAGAACCGCGCCTTCATCGCCCGGGTGCGCCCCGTCGTGGAGCGCTACAATCACATCGGGATCCGGATCGAGGACGACTACCTGGTCACGCCCACCGGCGTGGAGTGGCTCTCGAAGGCGCCGAGGGAAATCAGGGAGATTGAAGCGGTGATGCAGGCCGCCGCGAAGAGTCGGCGTAGCGGCTCGTGAGGGTTACGGCCGGGCCGGCGCCAGCCAGCCCTGCCGGAACTTCTGGATCGACTCCGTCACCGGCATCCCCGCCTCTTCGTAGGTCACGACTTCGACCCTGTTGTCGGCGGGCATCGAGACGTAGGCGGTGGTCTGGCGGCCACGGCTCCGGAAGGTGACGGGGACGGCGTCGCCCGGCTTGTGCGTCGCCTTGACCGCCTGGAAGACGCTGTCGGACGTGAGCGGCTGGCCGTCGAGCGTGAGGATGAGGTCGCCCCGATCGAGGCCCGCCTCGTACATTGGCGAGCCGATGAGCGTCGGCCCCTCGATCCGCCCTCCCTCCGCACCGATGTCGAGCCGGACCGGCCCGAACCACGCCTTGTCCGGATTGCGGGGCCGGAGGAGGAGGCCGCCCTGCGCCAGCAGAGCCGCCAGGTCCGGCACGTCCCGCCCCGTGATGTACTTCGCGAAGAACTGGTCGGCGAACGCCTTGTTGCCCGCGTACTGCACCAGCGTCTCCTGCAGGTCCTGCAGGGTGTAGGGCACCTCGGTCTGGCCGTACTTGGTCCACATCATCCGCATGTAGCCGTCCAGCGGCTTCCCGAATTCCTTCCGCAGCGACAGGTCCAGCGCCAGCCCCACCACCGAACCCCAGGTGTAGTAGGAAATGAAGGTATTGTCTTCGTTGGTCGGGTCGATCGACGTCGCGGCGTCCACGAACGGCGCCTGTTCGCTCATCCCGACCGGGCTCGCGAACTGCCGGCCCGGGTCATTGATCACGGCGTTGACGCTGTTGGACAGGCCGTGGGCGTAGTCCGTCAGCGACGTGATGCCGGCGCGGCGGAGGAAGAGCGGCCCGTAGTAGCTGGTGAATCCCTCCGCGAACCAGAGCTCGCCAGACATGTTGGCGCGGGTGAAGTCGAACGGCTCGAGCGACTTCGGCCGGATCCGCTCGACATTCCACGAGTGGAAGAACTCATGGGACGCCGTGCCGAGGAGGCGCGTCTCGTTCCCCTGCAGGGGGAGCGACGAGGTGATGATGGTGGAGTTGCGATGCTCCATCCCGTCGCCCGAGGCCCAGGGGAGGTAGTCGGCAATGAAGGTGTAGCGCCGCACATCGTACTGCGGGGTTGTCCCGAAGACGGCGATCTCCTGGTCGACCACCTTCTTCAGCATCTCCACATAGCCGTCCAGCTCGGCGTCGGTCCCCTCGTGATGCAGCACCAGGCGCACCGGGTAGGTCCCGGCCGGCGACGTCACGCTCCACTCCCGCTCCGCGAAGTTGCTCAGCTCGGTCGGGCTGTCCATGAAGTACTGGAGGTTGGGCGCGGTGTAGCGATAGGGGTTGTCGGTCGGGAAGAGTTGGGTGGCCACCTTCCAGCGTGAATCCGGCGGCGCCCGGAACGAGACCGCCATGGGCCACGATTCGAGCCCGCGAATCCACATGAACGTGGCGGGCATGTCGAGGTGCGCGTGGGTGGCGTCCACCTGCGAATAGGTGCCGTCAGCCCGGTCGGCGTAAAGAGTGTAGGTCAGGCGGACGGTGCCCGAGTGCCCGGACACCGACCAGGTCGACGGGTCGGCACGTGTCACGGTCAGTGGATTGCCGGCTCCGTCGGTGGCGCTCACGCGGTAGACGTTCTTGGCGAATTCATGGATGGCGTAGCGACCGGGCGAGGAGCGGCTCATCTGGAAGAGCACCGGCCGGCGCGGCAGCCCCGAGGCGCTGAGGGTGATCTCGGCCTCGTGGTGTACGGCGTTGGGGAACGACACCTCGTACCGCAGTTCCTGCGCGGCTGCGGGGGTGGCGGCCAGGAAGAGCAGGGCGGCGAGCGGTGTGGCGCGCAACGCGCCCGTCACACCTACCGCCACGAGACCGGAACCACCTCGGGCTTGGTGGCCATAATGGCGGCGCCCGCCTCGAGTTCCGCCGCGATCCGGTCGCGGATGGCGCGGAGTTCCCGGAAGCCGACCAGTTGTTTCGTGTCCTCGTCCCAAAGCGTCAGGCGCAACGTGGTCAGGCTCTTCCAGAGCGAGAGCCGCGTGACCTGCTGCAGCTCGGGGTGGTTGTCGTAGGCCCGCTGCAGCTCGTAGTTCGGGATCCGGCTCGCGATGTGATGGATGTGGTGCAGGCCGATGCTGGCGGTGGCCCACTGCAGCACCTTCGGCATGGTCAGGTGCGACGCCCCCTCGAGGCCGGCCGCGAAGTAGTTCCACGCCTCGCGATAGCGCCAGTAGGTGTCCTCGTACTGGTGCTGGACGTAGAACAGGTACACGCCGATCGAGCCGGCGATGAGCGTAATCGGCAGCTGCACCAGCAGGAACTGCTTGATCCCGAGCGTCCACCACATCAGCGCGATGACGCCGGCCAGGGCGAGGTTGGTCAGCTGCACCCCCACCTGCTCGCGCTTCCACCCCTTGGGGATGTCGAGCGGGAGCCGGTGCTTGAGGACGAACTGCCAGGTCGGGCCGACGAGGAGCAGCACGGCGGGATGGCGGTACATCCGGTAGAGAATCCGCTTGAACCTGGAGCGGCTCAGGTACTCACGCACCGTCAGCGTGTCGATGTCGCCAAGGCCGCGGACGTCGAGGTTGCCGCTGGTGGCGTGGTGAATGGCGTGGGTGCGCCGCCAGTAGGCGTAGGGCACCAGGGTGAAGACGCCGAGGACGCCGCCGACCAGGTTGTTCATCTTCTGGGAGCGGAAGAAGGCGCCATGCCCGCAGTCGTGCTGCAGCATGAAAAGCCGGACGACCATCATCGCGGCCGGCACCGCGATGAGGAGGGTCAGCCAGTAGCCGACATTCAGGCTCCAGACCGCGGCGAGCCAGAAGAGGGCCAGCAGGAAGGCGGTCGAGGCCAGCTGGAAGCCGCTCTTCCACGCCACCGGCTGGCGGTAGGGGGCGAGCATGGCGTTCCAGTCAACAGCCTTTTCGGTCGTCCCGGACGCCGGGGCGTCTGGCGGCAGTGCGGTCATGGTATTCCCTCATAGGGCCCGGGGGTGGGCCAACCCCAAATATACCGCCGGGGGCGCCGCGGCGCCCGGTCTGCGGCGATCCGAACGAGGCAAGGAGCTGCAGGACAAGGAGTTGCCGACCGCTATTGCTTGAGCACTTCCGCGAAGTTCGGCACGATGTAGATGTCGGTCCGGCGGTCCTGGACCCGGGCGGTAATCCGGAGTCCGTCGCTGGAGAAGCGGTAGTACGCACGGGGCCATGGAGCGGTGCCCAGGCGAACCGGCGTGCCCCCGGACGCCGGCACCCGGTACCACGCCTGCGTCCAGTCCGATTCCTGGACGCCCAGCACGACCGTGTCATCGCTCAGCCAGGCCAGGTCGGCGATGTCCTCGGGCCCGAACCGCGCCAGCAAGGTGGCGCTGCCGTCCAGCAGGGAAATGCGATGGAAGACCAGGAGGTCGCCGGTCTGGTCGAAGCCGTTCGACACGAAGGCCCGTCCGTCGGGCGAGGGATCGATCCGGATGATGTTACCGACCTCCACGGGGAGCTGGAAGGTGCTGTCCGGCAGCCCGGGGAGTCCGATGCGGCGAAAGCTCGAAAGCGTCGGGGTGATGACCAGCCCTCCTC
>DAOLIZ010000060.1:0-15011 GCA_035328285.1 Gemmatimonadales bacterium | reverse complement strand
GCCTGTGCGTAGTTCACAGCGGGGAGTTCAGGAAAGCACGAAATGACGAAAGCACGAAAAAAACTCCCCTTGATTTCACCCGATGGTGCGATCTAGCGGCGACTTTGTCTTCGTGTTCTGGCGTTGTCGTGTTTTCGTGTTTTCGTGCTTTCGTGTATTCGTGTCTTTGTGGATGCTCTGGGCTCGGGCGGCTCAGACGGCTTCGGCGGCTTCGTACCGCGCCCGCGCGCCCTGCATGTGCCGGAGGAGCCGCGCCGTCGTGTCTCGCAGCGACCCGCGCGGCACCACGTCGTCCACCTGCCCGTGATCCAGCAGGAACTCGGCGGTCTGGAACCCCTCCGGCAGGTCCTGCCCGATCGTCTGCTTGATCACCCGCTGGCCGGCGAATCCAATCAGCGCCCCGGGTTCGGCGAGAATGACGTCGCCCTGCATGGCGTAGGAGGCCGACACGCCGCCGGTCGTGGGGTCGGTCAGGATGGTGATGAAGGGAATGCCGTGCAGGCCGAGCTGGGCCAGCGCCGCGCTGGTCTTGGCCATCTGCATGAGGGAATAGACCCCCTCCTGCATCCGGGCACCGCCCGAGGCGCAGACCAGGACCAGGGGGCGCTTCTTGCGCAGCGCACGCCGGGCGAGGCGGGCAATCTTTTCGCCGACGACCGAGCCCATCGAGCCTCCCATGAACGCGAAGTTCATGACGCCCAGGTAGAAGGGGAGCCCGTCGAGCTGCCCGATCCCGGTATAGATGGCGTCCGCCGGCCCGGCCTTTTCGATCGCCTTGGCGAGCCGCTCGGGATAGGACTCGAACTTGAGCGGGTCTTCCGACCGGAGGTTGCCCCAGAGCTCGCGCCACGAGCCTTCGTCGGTCAGCAGCTCGATGTACTCCTCGGCGCTGATCCGGCGGTGCTTCCCGCACTCGGGACAGACGTTGAGGGCACGCTCGAACTTGTCCCGGATGTCCATGTGACCGCATTCGTCACACTTCTCCCAGGCATCGGCGGGAACCTCGCGACGCTCGCGGACCGGCGTCCGGGGCTTTCGCTCTTTCTTGAACCAGGCCATTACACCCCGATCGGGGTTGAGGAGGTTCCAGGGGGGGTGGAGGGTGATTGCATCGCAACTACTAATCTGTGGGGTCCGGGCGTCGAGCGCCAGACCATCAATGCTAAGCCGTTGTCACGTATCAGCATAGCCGGACAGACGCGCATCCCACGCGGCCCGGAGGACCAACCCGATCGATACGCAGCAAACGAGGAAGAATGACCCGCCGTAGGAGAAAAACGGCAGCGGAATGCCCGTAATCGGCATCAAATTGACCGTCATCCCCACATTTTCGAACACATGGGTGAAAAAGAGCGCCAGCACGCCGAAGACCGCCAGACTCGCGAAGGGATCGGTCGCCCGGCGGGCAATCCTGAGCAGGATCAGGAAGAGGACCAGGAAGAGCATCAGGGCGAGGAGCACGCCCACGAACCCCAATTCCTCCCCGACCACGGAGAAAATGAAGTCGGTGTGCTGTGCGGGGAGGAAGGCCAGCCGTTTCTGCGGTCCGAGCGTGAAGCCGTTGCCGAACCACCCGCCGGAGCCAATGGCGACCCGGGACTGGATGGCGTGGTAGCCGGCGGCCCGCGGGTCGATTTCGGGGTTGAGAAAGGTCAGGAGCCGGTTCTGCTGGTACGGGGCCAGCCGCTGCCAGAGAGGGATCGCCACCGCTCCCATCACCGAATTCACCACGTACAGGAAGACCGCCTCCACCACATAGGGGCGCCAGGCGAAGAGGAGCACCGCCAGCAGGATCATCCAGAGGCCCCACGTCCAGGTGTTGAAGGCGAGGAGCAGGCTGAGGCCGGGGCTGGCCAGCATGAAGAGCAGCGACGGCTTCACGCCGGCCCAGAAGAGCATCAGGAAAAGGATGCCGACGAAGACGATGGCGCTCCCGAGGTCGGGCTGCTTCAGCACCAGGAGGAACGGGAGGCCGGCGATCATGCAGGGGGCGACCAGTTCGCGGAGGTTGCGCGGCGGTTCCCGCAGCGCGGAGAGATAGCGCGCGAGCATGAGGATGACGGCGAGCTTCGCCAGTTCCGCCGGCTGGCCGATCTGGTGCCCGCCGATGGCCAGCCAGCTCTTCGTGCCGGCGGCGGTTCCCTGCCCCGTGCCCACCGCGAGCGTCACCAGCAGGAGGAGGATGCCGAGGCCATAGGCCGCAGGCGCCAGCCACTCCAGCAGGCGAAACGAGAACCGGAAGGTGATGGACGCCGCCACGATGCCGATTCCGAGCCACACCAGCTGCCGGATCCACACGCCCTGGGCCTGCGTCATCACGTCGGTCTGGCCGGCCGAGTAGAGCGTCAGGAGGCCATACGCAGCCAGCAGCAGGGTCACCGCGATCAGCGGCCGGTCGGGACCGAGCGATCTCATGGCTCGGAGGGCGCCGGCGGCGGCGGCAGCACGGTGTCGTCGGCCACCGGGTCGATGAGGCGCACGGAATCGGGAATGATCTGGACGGCACGGGGAGCGGAATCGGCAGGCAGGGCCACCGAGAGCGGTGTGTCGGCGAAGTTCTTCCCCAGCACGTACCGCGCGAGCACCTTGTTCACGTAGGGTGCCACGTTGGAGCCGTGCTCGGCGAACTCCATGATGCTGCCCACGATGATGGTCGGATGGTGGGCGGGGGCGAATCCGACATACCACCCGTGGTCTTCGCCGTGAGAGTTTTGCGCGGTCCCCGTCTTGCCCGCCAGCTCCAGGTCGAGGCTTCGACTCGCGGCCGCCGTCCCCCGCTCCACTACCGCGATCAGCGCCGTCCGGAGCCCTTCCAGCTGGGCGGGCGAGAGGCCCAGCTCGCGCACCTCGTTGCTGCGCGGCTTCACGATGTACGGGGTGGGTGCGTCCCCCCCGCTGGCAAGGGCCGCAAAGAACCGGGTCATGTTGATGACGTTCTGGGTGTTCTCCCCCTGCCCGATGGCGAAGTTCAGCGTGGCGCCCCACTTGCTCCAGCCGCGCGGCCCGTACTTCCGGTCAAAATAGGCGGCGTTCGACGGGTAGATCGGCGCGATCTCGTTCTCGAGGTCGATCCCGCTCTTGTCGCGGAATCCCATCAGCACGCCGTCGCTCAGGATGGCGTCGAGCCCGATCCGGAGGCCGAGCTGATAGAAGTAGACGTCACAACTCTTGGCGATGGCGCCCTCGAGGTCGAGGTTGCCGTGCCCTTCCGGCTTCCAGCACCGGAAGTAGCGATTGCCCACCTGCAGGCCGCCGCGGCAGGGTTCGGGCATGTGCGTCGAAAAGGTAGCGATCCCCCGCTTGAGGGCCATGGCGGCGGTGGCCAGCTTGAACGGCGAGGCCGGGGGATACCGGGTCTGGATGGCGCGGTCGAGGAGCGGCTTGGCCGGGTCCTCGTTCAGCTTCCGCCACTCGGCCGTGGAAATGCCGCCCACGAACTCGTTCGGGTCGTATCCCGGGGCGCTGTACAGGGCCAGGACCTCGCCGGAGGGGGTGAGCGCGACCATCGCCCCGCGCACCCCGGGGGCCGCCGCCTGCCAGAGGCTGTCGATGTACCGCTGCAGTTCGAGGTCGATCGTGGTATGGATCGCCTCGCCCGGGATCGCGGGGAGCGTCGGGGCCACGTCGTCCTCGCGGACCAGGCGCCCGCGCGCGTTCACCTCGACGTAATGCACACCGGGCCGACCCCGCAGCTCCGCGTCGTACTCCTGCTCCAGCCCGGCCCGCCCGACCACCGTCCCGAGCTGTGCGCCCGGAAACCGGTCGGTCTCGAGGTCGCGTTCGCTGACCTCCCCGACGTACCCGACCAGGTGCGACACCGCCTTGCCATCGGGGTAGTAGCGACGCGGCTCCGACTGGATGACCAGCCCGGGAAGGACGGCCCGGCGTTCCTCGAGCCGCGACACCGTCTCGAAGCTTCCGGTGCCGAGCACCACGACCGGCTGGTACGGCGCCTGGCGATAGCGCGCCAGGATTCCGCTGACCTCGGCGCTATCGAGCGGCACCACGGTCATGAACCGCGCCAGCACCGCGCGCAGGGAGTCGGCGGAAGGCGCCAGGAGCTTGATCGCGTACCCCGGAACATTGTCGGCGATGACCAGCCCGTTGCGGTCGTAGATGACGCCGCGCGGCGCCATCAGGGGGACGATGCGCAGCCGATTCTTCTCGGCGCGCAGCCGGAACCGTTCGTGCTGGACGACCTGGGTGCGGAAGAACGCGACGGCGAGGACGAGAAAGGTCGCGAGGAAGAACCAGCGCGCGATCGCCGCCCGCTCGGCGCGACGATAGGAGTGAAACTCGTTCATTCCTCGAGCCGGATATCGAGCCAGTCGCGGAACACCGTCAGGACCACGATCCCGGCCACGGCGGTGCTGAGGGCCATGAGCGGGCTCCACACGCCGAGCTGGACCGCCAGCTCCTTCCCGCCCGTCCCGCTGGCCATCAGCACCAGCAGGTCGCGCAGCCAGACGCCGACGGCGATGAACCCGGCGTTCACCAGCAGGTTGTCGGCAAAGAAGACCGCCCGCCCCCAGGCCGCGGCATAGCCGACCAGCGTGTTGGCGAGCATGGCGGCGCCGAATCGCGCCGGCGTGAGGGCGTCGCTGGCGAAGCCGATCAGGAACCCCGCGAAGGCGGCGGCGCCGGGCCGGCTCCGGATCGCGAAGATCATGAGGCCGAGCATCAGGAAGTCGGGCGCGACATGCGGATTGCCCAGCCGGGGGCGGACATAGAACTGGAGCCCCACCAGGAGCAGCATCACGACGCTGAACCGCACGCGGCTGGCGCGTCCGGCGCTCATGGGACCGAGTCCCCCGCCGGCGACGGCACCCACACGGTCGACGCCGGAAGCACGAGGGCGTGGCTCACCCGCGCGGGCGCGGCCGCCGGACGGACGAGGTAGATGCGCTCCCAGCCCTCCGATTCGCGGGCCACGCCGACCACCGTGCCGATGGGAAGGCCGCGCGGATACACCCCGCCGAGTCCCGAAGTGATCACCTCGGTCCCCACCGGCACCGAATCGCGATACGGGACCCCGCGCAGTTCCAGCATCGGTTCGCGCACCGACGCGTCCGCCGTGACGCCGATGATGCCGGCGACGGACCCGTCCAGCGTCACGGCGCTGGCGCGAAAATCAGGGTGCGCCCACGTCATGACCACCGAGGTGGTCGGTCCCACGGTCAGCACCACCCCGAGGAGCCCCTCCGGCGCCACCACCGCCTGGAACGGCTCGAGCCCCGACTGGCGGCCGGCGCCGAGGAGCAGCGTCCGGCCGTCGGTCGGGAGCGACTGGTGGAGCACCTCGGCGGGAATCACCCGGCGCGGCAGCCGTTGCGCCAGCCCGAGGAGCGCGCGCAACTGGTTGTTCTCCTCGAGGAGGACGGGAAGGGACTGCGCCGCGACCGTCGCGGAATCACGCTGCGCGGTCAGCAGTTCGAAGCGCGCCAGGCTGGTGCGCGAGGCCTCCGCGCGGCGCTGCAGCGCGATCAGGGGGGCGAGCGCCGTGCTCCGCGCGCTGGAGGCGATGGCGTACTGCCAGCGCTCCGGGGCGAAGAGGGCACCCACCGACAGGACGAGGCAGAGGATGAAGAGGGCGGTGTCGCGACGGGCGAACGTGCGATCCGGCGCCAGCATGCTACTTGGAAAGGACGCTTTGGTACTTCAGCGGGTCGTCGAGGATGCGGCCGGTCCCGCGCACCACGCAGGTGAGCGGGTCTTCGTCCACGTGGATCGGAAGCCCGGTCTCCTGGGCCAGCAGCACGTCGAGCCCGCGGATGAGCGCGCCGCCGCCGGTCATGATGATCCCGCGGTCCACGATGTCGCTGGCCAGCTCGGGCGGGGTGATTTCGAGGGCCCGGCGGACCGCGTCGACGATCTGCTGGATCGGCTCCTGCACCGCCTCGCGGATTTCCGAGGAGTGAACGCGCACGGTCTTCGGGATGCCGGACACCAGGTCCCGTCCCTTGACCTCCATCTCCCGCTCCTCGCCGACCGGCGCCGCCGACCCGATCTTGATCTTGATGGCCTCCGCCGTCGGCTCCCCGACCAGGAGGTTGTAGTTCTTGCGCATGAACTGCACGATGGCCATGTCGAGCTCGTCGCCGCCGGTGCGGATCGACGTGTCGGACACGATGCCGGACAGCGCGATGACCGCGATTTCCGTGGTGCCGCCCCCGATGTCGATGACCATGTTGCCGGTCGGCGTCTCCACCGGCAGCCCGACGCCGATGGCCGCCGCCATCGGCTCGGCCACCATCCACACTTCCTTGGCCCCCGCCGTCTCGGCGGAGTCGCGCACCGCACGCCGCTCGACCTCGGTGATGCCGCTCGGCACGCACACGATGACCTTCGGCTTCACGCGGAAGACATGCTTGTCGATGATGGTCTTGAGGAAGTAGCGGAGCATCTTCTCGGTGACGTCGAAGTCGGCGATGACGCCGTCCTTCAGCGGTCGCACCGCGAGGATGCCTTCGGGCGTGCGCCCCAGCATCCGCTTCGCCTCGAGCCCGATGCCCTTGATCTTGCCCGTGGCCTTTTCGAGCGCGACGACGGACGGCTCGTTGAGCACGATGCCTTCGCCCTTCACGTAGATCAGCGTGTTCGCCGTGCCGAGATCGACCGCAATTTCATTGGCGGGGATCAGCGAGCTCAGGCGAAAGGAGGGCAGCTTCATCCTGTGGGCTATCTCGTGGCTTTCCGTTGGGTGGGGGGGCGTCGAGCACAAAGCTAACGAATGCCGTAAATCAGGACAAGACCGACAGTTAGGCGCTAGTGTCCGGTGCTGCCGAATCCGCCCTCGCCCCGCTCCGTGGGGGGGAGGGCATCCACCTCCTCGAAGGTGGCCGGCTCCACGCGGGACACCAGCATTTGAGCAATCCGCATGCCCCTGGTGATGCGCACCGGCGCCGCGCCCAGGTTGACCAGGGCCACCTTGAGCTCGCCCCGGTAGTCGCTGTCGATGGTGGCGGGGGTGTTGGGAAGGGTCAGCCCTTCCCGGAGGGCCAGGCCCGACCGGGGGCGGAGCTGCACCTCGTATCCGGCGGGGATGGCAATCGCAAATCCTGTCGCAAAAAGCCGCCGCTCCATGGGCGCAAGCTCCCCCTCCTCCGCGCTGGCCAGGTCGAAGCCGGCCGCCCCGGCGGTGGCCCGGGCGGGGAGGGGCAACCCCTCCCCGTGCGGGAGACGAACGATACGGATGTTCGTCATGGAATCATGTGATGGGGGTCACGGGCGCGGCGGCGGCCCTCACGCCAGGACCGTCTCGACGTCCACCAGCGGCAGGCCGAACGCCTCGGCGACGCCCGGATAGACGACCTTGCCTTCCACCACGTTCAGCCCCAGCATCAGCGAGCGGTCGGCCTTGCAGGCGGCCTTCCAGCCGTGCTTGGCGAGCTTCAGGCCGTAGGGCAGCGTGGCGTTGGTCAGGGCAAGCGTCGAGGTGCGGGGCACGCCACCCGGCATGTTGGCGACGGCGTAGTGCAGGATGCCGTCCACGAAGTAGGTCGGATCCTCGTGGGTGGTGGGCTTGATCGTCTCGACACAGCCCCCCTGGTCCACCGCCACGTCCACGATGACGGAGCCGGGCTTCATGAGCGCCAGGTCGGCCCGCTTGACGAGATGGGGCGCCTTGGCGCCGGGGAGAAGGACCGCGCCGACCACCAGGTCCGCATGGCGGAGGGCGTCGAGGATGTTGTGACGGTTCGAATAGCAGGTGTCGACGTTGGCGGGCAGCACGTCGTCGAGATACCGGAGCCGGTCGAGCGACACGTCGAGAATGGTGACATGCGCGCCGAGGCCGGCGGCCATCTTCGCGGCCCCGATGCCGACCACGCCGCCGCCGATGATCACCACTTCGCCCGGCGCGACGCCCGGCACGCCGCCGAGCAGGATGCCGCTGCCCCCGAACACCTTCTCGAGGTACTTGGCGCCCTCCTGCACCGCCATCCGGCCCGCGACCTCGGACATCGGGGTGAGCAGCGGCAGCTCCCCGTTGGGCAGCTGCACCGTCTCGTAGGCCACCGCCACCGCACCCGACTTGATGACCGCCTTCGTCAGCGCCTCGGCCGCGGCGAAATGGAAGTAGGTGTAGATCAGCTGGCCCTTCCGCATCCGGGGCCACTCCACGGCGATCGGCTCCTTGACCTTCATGATCATGTCGGCCTTGGCCCAGACCTCGTCGGCCGTGGACAGCGTCTTGGCGCCGACAGAGGTGTACGCCTCGTCGGGAAAGCCGCTGCCGAGGCCGGCCCCGGCCTCGATGTAGACGGTATGCCCTGCCCCGACCAGCGCCTCGGCGCCGGCGGGAACGAGCGCGATGCGATTTTCGTTGGTCTTGATTTCCTTCGGTACGCCGATGATCATGGCTCGACCCTTAGTGGATGTCGTTGTTGACAGACAATGCTTGGCCTGCACTCCTCACAGCTTCGGTCCCAACCTGACAATCGTCTGCCGCTCCGGTGCGAAGAACTCCGTCGCCACCGCGGCCAGTGTGTCCGCCGTGACGGCGTCGATTTCCTCCAGGACGCGGTCCAGCGGCCGGTACGGTTCGCCCTGGAGGGTCAGGCTCGCCAGCCGGTTCATCCGGCTCTGCGGGCTTTCGAGTCCGAGCATCACCTGCCCCTTGAGCTGGCGCCGCGCGTCCTCGATCTCCGTGGCCGAGAGGCCCTCCGTCGCCATCAGCCGGTACTCGCCCAGGATGGCCTCGATGGCCTGCTCGGCGGTCTCCGGCCGGGTCCCGATGTAGACCCCCGACTGCCCTGCCGACCGGTAGAACTGGTGATAGGCGTAGATCGCGTACGCCAGGCCCAGTTCCTCCCGGATCCGCTGGAAGAGGCGGCTCGACATTCCCCCGCCGAAGGCGTTGACCAGCATCCCCATGGCGTAGCGGCGGCTGTCGGCGTAGGGAAACGTATCAGTGCCGAAGACGATATGCGCCTGGGTCGTGTCCCGGCCCTCCTGGCGGATGACGCCGCGTGCCGGCCTGCCCGGGGCCGCAGGCGGCAGCGGCGCCTCGAGCCCGGGGCCCTCGAACCACCCTTCGCCCGCCAGCGCCTCCAGCAGCGCCTCGTGCTCCACGTTTCCGGCGGCGGCGATGACGCAGTTGCCGCGGAAATAGCCGTTCCGGTGCGAGGCCTGGAGATCGGCGGCGGAGAGGGCGCCCACGGTCTCCGCGCTGCCGAGGATGGAGTATCCGTAGGGATGGGTGGGCCAGAGGGTTTCCGAGTGCAGCTCGAACACCAGGTCGTCCGGCGTGTCCTCCACGCCGTTGATTTCCTCGAGCACCACGTTGCGCTCGGGGATCAGGTCCTCCTCGCGGAGCAGCGGGCGCCGCACCAGGTCGGAGAGGATGTCCGAGGCCAGGGGGAGGTCGGTATCGAGGACGTGGGCCTGGTAGCTGGTGTGGTCGCGGCTGGTGTAGGCGTCGAGGCTGCCGCCCCGCACCTCGAGCTCCAGGGCGATCTGGCGGGCGCTGCGCCGCTCGGTGCCCTTGAACACCATGTGCTCGAGCAGGTGCGAGACGCCCATCTTCGGCCGCGCCTCGTGGGCGCTGGCCGAGCGGACCCAGATCCCCAATGCGGCCGAGCGCACCCCCGGCAGCTTCTCCGTGAGGAGGGTGCAGCCGTTGGGTGCGCTCGTCTGGAACAGCCCGTCGTCGAGACGGACAGTCGTCACCGCCCTACTCCTTCGGCAGGAGCGCCTTCCGGGACAGCTTCATCCGGCCGCGCTCATCCACCTCGAGGAGCTTGACCTTCACGATGTCGCCCTTCTTGACAACGTCCTCGGTCTTCTCGGTGCGGGCGTGCTGGAGCTCGCTGATGTGCAGCAGCCCCTCGACGCCGGGAAGGATCTCGATGAAGGCGCCGAAGGCCGTGGTGCTCTTGACGGGGCCTTCGTAGATCTTGCCGACCTCGGGCTCGGTGCAGATGGCGGTGACCATCTCGCGGGCCTTCTCGCCCGCCTCGCCGCCGACGGCGGCGATGGTCACGAGGCCGGAGTCCTCGACGCTGATCTTGGCGCCGGTGGCGTCCTGGATGCCCCGGATGGTCTTGCCCTTCGGACCGATGAGGTCGCCAATCTTGTCGGGCTTGATCTGCAGCGTGAAGATCCGCGGCGCCCACGGCGACATCTCGGGCCGGTGGGTGGCCAGCGCCTTCGCCATTTCGCCCAGGATGTGGAGGCGGCCGAGGCGCGCCTTGTCGAGCGCTTCCTCCATGATCTTCAGGTCGAGGCCCTGGATCTTGATGTCCATCTGGATCGAGGTGATGCCCTCGGTCGTGCCGGCCACCTTGAAGTCCATGTCGCCGAGGTGGTCTTCCGACCCGAGAATGTCGGTGAGGATGGCGACCTTCTTCCCCTCCTTGATCAGGCCCATCGCCACGCCGGCGCAGGCGGCCTTCATCGGCACACCGGCGTCCATGAGCGAGAGCGAGCCGCCGCACACCGAGGCCATCGACGACGAGCCGTTCGACTCGAGCACTTCCGAGACGAGGCGCATCGTGTAGGGGAACTCCTCGTACCGCGGGAGCAGCGGCTGCAGCGCCCGCTCGGCGAGCGTGCCGTGGCCGATCTCGCGGCGGCTGGTGCCGCGGATCATCTTGACTTCGCCGGTGCAGTACGGCGGGAAGTTGTAGTGCAGCATGAACGACTTGGTGGTCTCGCGCGGCACGTCGATGTTGTCGATCCGCTGTTCGTCGTCGGCGGTGCCGAGGGTGGCCGCCACCAGCGCCTGGGTCTGGCCGCGGGTGAACAGGGCCGAGCCGTGCGCCCGGGGCAGCAGCCCGGTCTCGATCGTGATCGGACGGACGGTGTCGGGATCGCGCCCGTCCACCCGCTCGCCCTTGTCGAGCACCTGGGCCCGCATGACGCGGTATTCGACTTCCTCGATCTCGTTGCCAATGGTCCGGCCGGCGTCGGGGAACTCGGCCGCGAGCGTCTCGATCGCGGCGGCCTTCACCTTGGCGACGCCCTCGGCGCGGCCCGCCTTGTCCTTCGCGTTGATGGCCTTGGCCATCGGCTTCTCGAGCAGCTCCGCCACGCGCTTCGTGACCGCCTCGTCGCGCGCCGCCTTGGTCCACTCCATCTTCGGCTTCGCGGCCTTGGCGATGATCTTCTTCGCGTGGCCGACCAGCTCCTTGATCCCCTTCTGCCCGATCTTCAGGGCATTGAGGACGTCCTTCTCGCTGATCTCGTGCGCACCGCCCTCGACCATCACGATCGAGTCGTCGGAGCCGGTGATGAAGAGGTCGAGCGCGGAGAATTCCAGCTGCTGGAAGGTGGGGTTGAGGATCCAGTTGCCCTCGACCTGACCCACGCGCACCGCGGCCAGCGGACCGTCCCACGGAATCGGCGAGATGCTCAGCGCGGTCGAGGCGGCCAGGACACCGAGCACGTCGGCGTCGTTCTCCTGATCGGCCGAGATGACCGTGACGAACACCTGGATCTCGTTCTTGAACCCCTCGGGGAAGAGCGGCCGGATGGACCGGTCGATGCCGCGCGCGGCAAGGATTTCCTTGTCCGACGGACGGCCCTCGCGCTTGAGGAACCCGCCGGGGATCTTGCCCGCGGCATAGGTCTTCTCGCGATACTCGACGGTCAGGGGGAAGAACGGGAGGGTGGAGACGCTCTTGGAGACGGTCACCGCCGCCAGGACCATCGTGTCGCCGTACCGCACCAGGCAGGAGCCGGCGGCCTGCTTCGCCATCTTGCCGGTCTCGATCGTGAGGGTCCGGCCGGCGAACTCAGTTTCAATCCGATGCACAGTCACAACCTTTTCTTTTCTCAGAGCACGCAATGCAAAGAGGGCGTCCCGTCGTGCTCGGTCGGGACGCCCTCGCCCACGGGCTTCAGTTAGTGGCGGAGACCGAGTTGCTCGAGGAGCGCCCGGTATGTCGGCAGATCGTTTCGCTTCAGGTACGTCAGCAGGCGGCGCCGCGTGCCGACCATCTTCAGGAGCCCTCGGCGACCATGATGGTCCTTCGAATGGGTCCGGAAGTGTTCGGTGAGCGAGTTGATCCGCTCGGTGAGCATGGCCACCTGCAGGGGAGCGGACCCGGTGTCCGTCTCGTGGAGGCGATGCTTTTCGGTGACGGCCTGCTTGTCGAAGCTCATTCTGTCGGTTTCCGTTGGGTGCCCGCACGGGCAACGTCTGTCAAATTACGATTCTTCCAAGCACAGAAAAATAACCCGCTAGTGACGGCGTGACAAGGGGTTGGACCACTTCGGCGAACGCGCCCCCGGCCCGACCTCCCCCGACCGCCAAACCCGTAACCCACTGCCGTACAACAACCTAGCCGAGATTCAGGAAGATCCTGCTCAGGTCATTCCAGAACGCGAAGAGCATCAGCGCCAGCACCAGCACCAGCCCCACCACCGTCAGCCGCTCCCGCAGCTTCAGCGACAGGGGGCGCCGCAGGATCCCCTCGGCCAGCAGGAAGAGGAACTGCCCGCCGTCCAGGATCGGGATCGGGAGCAGGTTCAGCACGGCCAGGTTGATGGAGATCATCGCCAGGAATCCGAAGAACATCCCCAGCCCCGCTTCCACCGACGCTGCCGCCTGCTGCCCGATCGCGATCGGGCCGCCGATGTTCCGGCCCGACACCCGGCCGGTCAGCATGCCGCGCACCGAGCGCACCACCGTGGTCGAGGCGTTGAGGGTGGCGTCGAACCCCTCGCCCACCGCCTCGACGAAGCCCAGCGGCTCGTAGACCACCTGGCTCTGGCTCCCGACGCCGATGACGCCGACCGTGCGCTCCGACCCGTCGGCATTGCGCACCACCCTCGAGCCCGGAACCACGGTGAGGGTCCGCCGCTCCGTCCCGCGCGCCACCTCGACCGCGACCGTGTCCCCCTGGCGCGCCTCGATCAGGGCGGTGAGATCCCACCACTGCGGAACCGGAATGCCGTCCACCGAGAGGATGAGATCGCCCGGCTCGAACCCTGCCCGGCTTGCCGGCCCGCCCGGTGTGACCGTCGAGACCAGCGGTGGCCGCCAGGAGGAGAGCGACAGCGCGGCTGTCGCGCGCTCCTCGACGGCATCCGGATGCACCGGGAGGCGGACGTCCGGCTTGCCCGCCACGGCGATGGTGATCGTGTCCGCGGACCCGTTCATGATCCCGTTGAGCACGTCCCCCCAGTTGTGCACCGCCGCCCCATTGACGGCCACGATGCTGTCGCCGGGCGCGAGCTGCGTGAGGGGAGCCAGCGCCGCCACGAATCCGGTGGTGTCGACCTGCCCGACCCTCGTTTCGGGATCGTAGGCGCGGCCGTTCTTGATGGCCAGCCCGCTGAAGACCACCCACGCGAAGAGCGCGTTCATCGTCACGCCGGCGAGGATGATGACCATGCGCTTCCAGACCGGCTTCGACTCGAAGTACATCCCGGGCGGCACGATCACGTCCGGCGTCCCGCCCTCGAGGGCGCTGCTGGTGGCCTCCTCCTCGGCGGTGGCCATCTTCACGTACCCGCCCAGGGGCAGCCAGCAGATGGCCACCTCGGTCTCCCGCCACTTGAAGGAGAGCCCGGGAATCGGGTTGCCGATGCCGATCGCGAAGCGGTGGACCCACACCCCCGCCCACTTGGCGGCCAGGAAGTGCCCCGCCTCGTGCACGAACACCAGGATGCCGAGGACAACCAGCAGGGACAGGACGGTCTGCAGTGCGATCACGTCATCTCCTCACGAGCTCGGGCCCGGGCCCAGCGATCCGCCTCACGAACCGCCGCCAGCGACGTCGCCGGCTGGACGGTGTGGGCGTCGAGGGCCGCCCGGATGGTGTCGGGAATGCGGCCGAACGGAATGCGCCGCTCCAGGAAGGCCGCGACGGCCACTTCATTGGCCGCGTTGAAGACCGCCGGCGCGGTCCCGCCGGCCCGGCCGGCGTCGACGCCGGCGTCAAAGGTGCGGAAGATGTCGCGGCGCACCGGCTCGAAGGTGAGCGACCCCGCAGAGATCGGGTCGAACCGCGGCACGCCACGGTCCGGCAGTCGCGCCGGATGGGTCAGGGCGTAGAGAATCGGCAGTTCCATCGTCGGGAACCCGAGCTGGGCCAGCATGCTCCCGTCACCGAACTCCACGAACGCGTGGACGATGCTCTGGGGATGCACCACCACCTCGATCCGGTCGTACGGGAGCCCGTACAGGAAGTGGGCTTCGATGACCTCCAGCGCCTTGTTGGCCAGCGTGGCGCTGTCGACGGTGATCTTGCTCCCCATGCTCCAGGTCGGATGGCGAAGCGCCTCCTCGACCGACGCCTCCCCCACCCGCTCGGCGGACCATTCGCGGAACGGGCCGCCGGACGCCGTCAGGATCAGCCGCTCGAGTGCGCTGTCCTGGCCGGCGAGGCACTGCAGCACGGCGCTGTGCTCGCTGTCCACCGGGATCAGTTCGCCGCCGCCGGCCCGTGCGGCCTCCATCACGAGTTCCCCGGCCATCACCAGCGATTCCTTGTTGGCCAGCGCCACGCGCTTGCCCGCGCGCAGCGCGGCGAGCGTCGCGTCGAGGCCGGCCGCCCCCACCACCGCGTTCACCACGATGTCGACGCCGGGATGCGTGGCCGCCTCGAGGAGCACCTCGGCGCCCGCGGCGTCGGCCAGCCCGGTGAAGTCGGGCGTCCACTCGCGGCGCTGGGATTCGAGGAGGGCGGCGTTGCGGCCGGCGGTGAGCGCCACGACGCGGAAGTGCGCCCGCTGCCGGGCGAGGACGGCCAGCGTGCTCCGACCGATGGAGCCGGTGGAGCCCAGCACCGCCACGCCCCGCATCAGAGGACGCCGAGCAGGCGGAACAGCAGCGCCGCGACGGGGAGCACGAAGATCAGCGAGTCGAAGCGGTCGAGGACGCCGCCGTGTCCGGGGATGAGGTGGCTGGAGTCCTTGACGCCTGCCTCGCGCTTGAGCAGCGACTCGGCGAGGTCGCCGACCTGCCCGACCACGCCGAGCAGCAGGCCGATGGCGGCCGCCGGGACGACACCGAGGTCAATGCCGGCGGGCCGGAGCGCCAGCGGCACCAGCGCGGCGCCGGC
>DAOLIZ010000059.1:0-15294 GCA_035328285.1 Gemmatimonadales bacterium | reverse complement strand
AGAATGCCAGCTTCCCAAGCTGGACGTCGCCGGTTCGAGCCCGGTCGCCCGCTCTGACGTAAGTCGTTGCACCGCAATGCGAGAAAGCCGCCCATCGAGGCGGCTTTCATCGTTTCCGGGTGCGTGGTGGCAGAGATAGTGGCAGAGCAGTTGCAACAGCTCACTGGCCCCCGAGACGCTCGGCGAGAACCCGGAACAGCCCGTCGCCGGAGGCGCCGTTGAATGCCTCCATGCGCGCCAAGACGCCCGGGAGGTCCTTCATGGGGAACAGGACCGAGATTCCCAGCGCGATGCCGCGCACGACCGTGCTCGCGTCTTCCCCTTGACCGTACAGCTCCATGTCTCCGGGGGTGACATGGTACTCCCAGGCAGCCCTCAACGCCAAGACATCGCCTTCCGACAATCCGAGTCCGCTCCACCATTGGCCGAAGCCGAAGCGCCGCAGTTCGGGCGTGAATCCGTCGGGGTGGTCGAACGCCATGACAGACAGAAACGCCTCTGCGCCGGAGGCATAGAGAAACTCGATCCAGACTTTTCGCGACTCCGAATGGCGTTGGCAGGAACGCGCGGTCTGCCAGCCGGCCTTCCAGATCTCGAGAATCAGCGGCGCCAGCTTCGCGTCGACATCTGCTTCCCATTCTCCAAACTCCACACGGGCCTGCTTGTGAATGGTGCGTGTCATGCGACCCCTCCGCGGGTGAGCGTCAGTGACTTTGAGACGATTTGTTCCATCCGCCGCGCCGCGGCATCGAGCATTCCAGGCACGACATGGCTGTAGGTGTCCAGGGTGAGCGTGATCTTCGAGTGGCCCAGGAGCTCGGCGACCACCTTCGGGTGCTCACCGGCGGCAAGGAGCAGCGTCGCCGCAGAATGGCGAAGGTCGTAGGGTCGCATCCGGGCGAGGCCCGTGAGCTCGAGTGCGCGTTTCCCGTCCTTCACATCCGCAAGCCGACAAGCCACGCGCTTCCGGAGCGGCCGGAAGTGGCGCGTCACGAGGTTTGCCCACCACAGCGGCTCCCCCAAGGTGCTCGCGAAGATCAGGTCATGCGAGGCGTACTCGGCGCCAGCTGCAATCTGTCGCTCCGCCTGGCGACTGAGGTGTCGCTGCAGGGCCCGGAGCGCCGACGCCGGTAGGGTAACGGTGCGTGGCTTCCGGGTCTTCGTCTCATCGAGCTGCCACGCACCCTTCGCAAGACGGACCAGCGCCCGGCGCACGGTCAGCTTCCCGTC
This sequence comes from Gemmatimonadales bacterium, assembly GCA_035328285.1. Taxonomy (GTDB): domain Bacteria; phylum Gemmatimonadota; class Gemmatimonadetes; order Gemmatimonadales; family GWC2-71-9; genus SPDF01. Next base: position 14,064 of record DAOLIZ010000059.1, on the reverse strand, counting down.
GACCAGGTCAGGGCGCCGAAGCCCAAGCGCCTCTTCCGGCCGCAATCCTGTCAACAGAAGCAGGATCCAGAGCGCCCCATAATCATCCTTGTCGCATTCCTCAAGGAAGACTGACGCCTCCGCAGGGCTGAGCACCCGATGCTCCCGCCTGGGGATGGCCGGCGGAGTCGTGAGCTTCGCCGGGTTCCGGGCGAGGTGGCCCAGCTCGAGCGCCTTGTTGAGCCGGGAGCTCAGCACGCGATGCAGGAATCCGACTGTGGCAGGCGCCCGGCCACGAGCCGTGAGGTCGTTGTAGAGCGCCTGGAGCGTTTCCGGCGCGAGGGACCGGAGAGGCGTATCGCGGAGGGCCGGCGTCAAGTAGGTGCCGAGCGCCTGGCGCGCGTTCTCGCGAGTCTGTGCGCCTAGGGCGCCGGCCCAGGTCGCCTCGTACTCGTCAAGCCATGCGCCAAGGGTGAGCCGGGAGCGGGGCAGGGGCGCCCCTTCATCCGACTTCCGCAGCAGTCCCGTCAACGCCCGCTCGGCTTCCTTCCGCGACCCATGCACGGTCTGCGTCACCCGGACCGGATGGCCAGTGAGTGGGTCGCTCCCCACCGTGACCCGGACCAGCCACCGTTCGGCGCCGCGCGCTTCGATCGTGCCCCGACGCCGAGAGGGGGACTTAGGCACGGACCCCTCCTGCGCCCTCACCATTCAAGAACTGCTCAAGCGTCGCAGCGTCGGCGGGATTCCGGAGCCGGTCCGAGAGTTCATCGAGCCCATCGACGAGCATCTCGTGCGTCTCCTGCAGGCGCTTCACGCCGAACTCCAGCCGCGCGCCATCCGGGGTGTCCCCCAACGGCAGCGCGCCTGGGCGCGAGGCCGCCAAGTAGCGGCCAAGGTCCGCGATCTCATGCTGCATCATCGTGAGGTCCCCCCGCAGCTGACGGAAGTAGTTCTCCGCGATGGCAAACAGCGGGCTGGGGGTAGTCTGTGTGGCTGGCATAGCAAACTCCTTGCGGCGTGGCCGCGGGTTGGGGTACCCCGACAACCTATACGGCTGCCGTATTGCCGTCAATATCCGGCAAACGTATAATGGGTACCATGTCGCCACTCCATTTCCGCATCCGCGAGCTCCGTGAGTCGAAGGGCTGGTCGCAAGCCCAGCTCGCCCTGCAGGCGGACACCCGTCAAGCGACAATCAGCGACATCGAGACCGGGCGTGCCCGCCGGGTTGAGATCGCCCTCCTGGAGCGGCTGGCTATCGCCCTGGATGTGGAACCGGGGGATCTCATCTACCGTAGCCCCAAGCGGCGGCGGTGATCGAGCGCGGGCCAGCCACCGAGGCGGAAATGGTGCTGGCTTTCGTCGCGGCAGAGATCGAATCTCCGAAGTGGGGCCCACGCTATTCCCTCCACCTCGAGACATCTCGCCGGACGCGCCACGAACTCCTCGACCACCCCAAGTTCAATCCTGTCGACAATGAGGATCGTGCAGACCTCCTGAAGGCGGTGCGCGGCTACGGCAACAATGATGGCCTTTTCACCGGCTTCCCGACTGATGTCGTCTGGCGGCGCGCGGATCTCACACCAGCCGACCTGGCGGTTCTTCGGTATGCCAAGTGCGACCCTTGGACCACCCTAGCGCCGCGAACACTCAAGTTGGTGGACGGGGCCGCCAATCTCGATCGCATTGAGACCCGTGATGACTATCGCTCCAAGGTGCACGAGGTCCTTGCCGGCATCCGGCGCGGCGACGTTTTCCAACCGCTGATCTTGGCCGAGACGAATGCTCACGACTTGATTCTGATCGAGGGACACACTCGGGCCACAGCCTACGCGTTAGAGGGAACGATGCACCCCGTCCAGGCGCTGATCGGCGCTTCACCGACCTGGTCGACCTGGCCGTTCTCTAGGCTGCCCTTTTAGCGATGTAGTCCTGCAGCCCTGCCTCCGAAAACCGCAACGTCCGCCTTCCCAACCGCCGTGTGAAGTCCCACTCATCCGCATGCCGGTAGACCCACTGCTCCTCGACCTCGAGCCGGCCGGCCACTTCCGCCACCGTGAGCAGGCGGTCGCCCTGTTCGATGCGGGCAGGGATTGGCTCTACCAATGACGCACTCTCCCCCAGCAGCTCGAGCAGCCACTCCCGCGGCACAGGCACCACCGTCCCTGCCGGCAGGGCATCCGCCAGGGCACGAAGGTGGGGGACCAGCTCGAGGCGTTTCATGCGGCATCCTTGTCGTGCGGGTAGGGACGCCAGAACTCATGCTCGGATGCCGCCAGCCCGACGCGCGTGAATGCCTCGAGGAAGGGCTTGTACGCCGCGACTGGCACCTCGACGCACGCCCCGGTCGGGCAGAACCGTTCCGGGCTCCGGTCGTTCGGGGAGCATCGCCAGATCCGCACCGAGATCCGGGTGCCCTTCGGGTCGGCCACCACCTCGAGCCGGACCTTGGCATCCGGCCCCAGGGGGACATCCTGCATCTCTGCCGCCATCCATTTCGCCGGTCTCATCGGTAGGACTCGCTTCCTGGTGCGCCCTCGGGTGCGTTGAACACGCGAGCGGGGTACGCCACTCCCGCGTCGCCGGCCGCATTGTCGTAGGCGTTCCGTGCTACGGCGACAGCGAAGGGCACCCGATCGATTCGGTTCTTTCCACCCTGACGCCAGTCGATCAGGCACATCCGCCAGATGTGGCTGTGTGGCCACGCGTACCATCGCGTGCCATTCGCGGCGCGGTAGGACGGCAATCCCATGCGGCGCCACGACGTCACCGTGCGGACATCCACTCGGAAGAATTCCGCGGTTTCGTCCTGGCTGTGCCAGAGGACTGCCGCCATCCCTTCGAGGATGACGCCCACCTTGGGCCGGAAATCGGCGTCCAGGGTTTCGCCCTGGCTGGCCGTCGCCCTCCTCGCTTTTCTCACGCGTGCGCCCATGAATTGGAAGTCCTTCCCCAAAAAATCCGGTATAAAATTTTCGGCTCAGCTGCCGGAATCAGAAATGTGATATTTTCAACCTCTCGTATGGTCGCTTACTGCGCTAGCGCGACCCCCTCGGTATTTCCTCTAGGAAGGACCCGCGATGGGGTCCGCCTCTCACGATGCCCGTCCGCGCGCGGCTCCGCGCGGCTGCACGCTCCGGGATGCCGGAGTGGTGCTCGGGGATGGCCCCGCACCGATCGGCCCTCTACGGGGCTCCTGCGCGTTCAACCCGGTTTCGCCCTCCACCGTCGCCTCCACCCCGCCGTCCCCACGGCGCTCTGCCTGGCTCGGCTTGGGGAGGGCCTGCTCCAGCTGCTCAGCCACCCAGCCCGCGGGGACGAGCGTGCCAGGCGGGAAGGCTCTGAGGCGGACCAGCAGGTCGCTCGGTGTCATGCCCCAGGCCCTCGGCGGTCGACTGGACCGTGGCCGCCGCGGTCATGGTCGTCATCCCCCTCAACCCATCGATGGCCCTGCGACTGTGGCGACTGCGGCCCCCTAAAGGGGGAGCCGCACTCAACCGCCACACTCACCGGCAGGACCGGGACCGTGGCCGCCACACTCCCGCCACGCTCAGCCACGGTCGGCGCCAGCGAGCAGGAGCCGGGCTTTGCCGGCCTCGCTCAGACTGTGGAAGTGGGCCCCTCTGGCTCCCGCAGTCCACTGCACCCAGCCCGACCGCTTGGCCTCACTGAGCGCCGCGTTTGTCCGGTCCTTGCCGACCCCCATGAGATCCAACAGGGCGCGTGAGGTCGGAGGCTCCGTGGCACTGCCCACCAGCTCGAGGACGCGGATGACGTCGATGTTGGTGACGTCGCCCTGGGCATCCAGGTCAAAGCGGGCGGCCTTCCAGTTGAGGCCATCGGGCGAGGCGATGACGGTCTTCACCTGAAGGATCCGGAGGCGGCCCGAGCGGTTGCCCTTGAGTGGGGTGAGGGTCAGGCCGCCGGCCGCGATGTCCGCCCACCACGCGAGGCGCGTGGCGTTCACCCAAGCACTCGCGCCGCGGAAGCGGCTGAGTCGGTCCTTCCCCTCAGAGGGCTTGGTAACGTGGCCGGTGTAGAGCACCGCGACGCCTGTGGCCGCGATGATGCGGCGGAGGGCGGCATTCACCCGGGCCGCGTCGCTGTTGGAATTCTCGTCCACATCCGGGCCAGCGATGTCGCGCAGGGGATCGCCCCCGATGAGCCGGATGCCCAGGTCACGCACGGCTTCGATGATGCGGGCTTCCCACTTGAGGTCGGCGAGCACCACCCCCTCGTCCCAGAGGTGGAAGCGCTCGAGCACCCGATCCGCATTCCAGTACTGACCGTCGCAGATGGCACGCACCCGGTTCGCAATGACATGCCGGTCGTCTTCGCCGGACAGCATGAGCACTGGGCCGGGATCACGAACGGGGAGCGACCCGAAGACGTCGGCACCGCAGGCCACCGCCGCCAGCACATGGAGTAGGACCGTGGTCTTCATGCTCCCGGTCTGACCCACGATCGCATTGATGTCGCGCGCCAGGACCAGGCCATCGACGGTGTAGGCGAGGGGTTTGGGCGTGACATCGATGAGCCGGATTGGAGCGGCAGCATTCCCGAGCGCGTCCTCGAGTCGGATGTCCGCCAGAGGCGTAGCTGCTGGGACGGTCACGCGGCCCGTCCGGCGGCCTGAGCGGTGTCGCGCACGCGCTCGCGGGCCCAGGCGATCACCTCGCCGCGCGTCCATCCCTCGGCGACTGCATCGGCCACATCCCAGGTATCGGGCTGACCCGTCACATCGAGCCACCGCACCCGAGCCGCCGTGCCCTCGAGCAGGCTGCGGAGCTCCTCCATCGCGTGCATGCCAGGGGCGTCCGCGTCCGGCCAGAGCGTCACATCGCGGTCGGCGAGCGGCGTCCAATCGCAGCACGAGACGGCTTTCGAGCCACCGGGCCATGTCACCACCACGAAGCCCAGGAGCAGGGAACGGGCGGCGTCCGCGGCCTTCTCGCCTTCCACCACCAGGACGGGCGCCGTGGGACGCTCCCCCAGGCGGTCGAGCCCGTACAGCGGGCGTGGCAGGTTCCACGCGCCGAACTTCCAGCGCCAGGTCTTGCCGTTGTCCTCGCTGCCCCAGGTGATCGGGAGGTAGGTCTTTACCCGCCGACCGTCCTTCGTGGCTTCGTACCGGGCGACGGCGCCGAGCTCGTGCCCTCCCGCATCGCGGTAGCGGTAAAGCGAGACGGGGAGGCCAAAGGCAGGGTGGCGCAGCGCCGGCGTCGTCTTGCCGTGGCGCGGGGCGGCGGTCAGGCGACCGGACGGTGCGGGCGTGGCACTTCTTGAGGCCCTGGGGCCCGCCTCGAGCCGCTGGCAGGCATCGCGGAAGCTCAGCCCCTCGCGCTGCATGACCCAATCGATCGCGGTGCCGTGCGTGCCGCAGCCGTAGCAGTGATAGAACCGCTTGGCGGGTATCACGACGAAGCTCCGGTGCGCGTCCAGGCGCGAGGGACAGCCGGGAAAGGGACAGACGCCCCGATGCTCCTTGCCGTGCCGTTCGAGCTCGAGGTGTGGGCGGATGAGGGCCAGGAGGTCGACCCGTGCTAGGAGGGCGTCCCGATCCACCGGCGTGCCGGGTTGGACCGTGCCCGGGCTCACGCCGCCACCTCGAGGTCCAGGGCGGCCTGGATCAGGCGGACGGTATCGAGCGAGGCCAGTGTGGAGGGACGCACCACGAGCAGCCGCCAACCGAGCGTGGCGCCGGCGTTCCGCTTCTCCTGATCCTTCAGGATGCCCGCCCCGCGGGCGTGCTTGCCCCCGATGAAGAGCCCACCATCGACTTCGAGGGCGACCTTGGCGGCGGGCCAGGCGTAATCCCAGCGCCACTTTCGGGTCGGATGGAAGCGATGCTCGGCGATCGGGGCCGGAATCCCATGCTGCCGGAGCAGGGGCAGGAAGAGGGCGCTCAATGGAGGCCCCCAACCAGCGAACGGTTGTTGAGCGCCTGGAGCATGACCGTCCGGGCGACCTCGGCCGCCCCCGGCTCGAGCGTGGCGATCTCTTGCAGAAGCGTGACTTGCTCACCGGCGGGCAAGGCCGCGATGCTGTACACGCCGACCGTGATCAGCTCAGCGCCAGACGCAGACCAGGCGCGAACCCCACAAATGCACACCGACGGCGCGAACGGCACGCGCCAGACTTCAACGGGTGTCCGAGAACGCTTGGCCCCGATCGCCGCCAACCACCGGAACGCTCTCATGAGGACCCAAGCGGTGACCACGACACAGGACCAGATCAGGAAAGAAGTCATTCGGCGACTCCCATCTCGTCGGCAATATCCAGAAAGGCACCAGCGACTTCGGGCATCGTGTCCTGGGGCGCCACCAGCCCCGCGCGGGTCGCCATGAACACGCCGGTTGCCCGCTCAGCGCGGTAGAGGCGATAGTCAATGCCGATGACGAGCCCGGTCGCAGCGTCGGCGACGGGCCGCAGCTGCAGCTGCAGGACTGGATTGAAGTGCACGGTATAGTGGATCCTGGGAGTATTGGCCGCGGCGAGGGAGACCCGGCCGGTCTCCCGGATGGCAGGTAACGGGACTCGGAACCCGGATTGGGTCAGGCTGTATTCGTTGGTGCCCAGCACCTCGCGATAGATGCGGAAGTCCAGGCCCGCGAGCTTGCTGCCAGCGCTCGCGACGGGGCGGAATTGTGCCTGCTGGCCAGTACCGAACTGGACTACCCGGACGGCGGGCACTTTGGTAACTTCAGGTTGCATGTTCGCGCCCCCCTATGGCGCAATTCTTCGGAGATACGGCCCCGTCCCTGACCAGGCGGGGCCGGCTTTTTTTGCTACCGCCTCGCCGTCGCCAGCGCGTACTCCCACGCGGCGGCCATGATCTCGGGCCAGTGCTTCGCATCGCGCCGGAACGTCTCGGCGAAGTGCAACGAGGCTGGAATGGGGACGCTCCGCGTGAACGCGTAGGCGACCCGCACCGTCCCGCGCCGGATCTCTTCGGACAGCGTTGCGGTGCCCTTGGGCCGACGGCCAAAGCGCTGCAGGATGGCGCCGCCGGTCGGTCCCTTGATCGCGAACGTGCGCTGCTTCCCGCGCAGCTGCACCTTCCCCGAGGCCGTGCGGTGGGCTCGCAGTTGCAGCTCGCGCACCCGCATGCTCTTGACCACGATGTCGCTCTTCGTGCGGCGCACGGCGATCGGCACCGTCAGGAAGTTGCCGCGCGGGGTCTTCGTGCCACCGGCCTCGAATTTTCCGAGGAAATTGCGCGAGGGATCGATCCCGATCGACGCCGCGAGGTTGCGCTTGCTCGCCCACTGTCGGACCTTGACCGTTCTCTCCACGAAGGTCTTCCGGCGAAGTGTGAAGTGCTCAGGCAGCTGCGCCTGGACTTGCCGCTCCCCATGCAGCATGAGGTCGTTGAGCCCCTTGCTCACCGCGTAGGGCGCCTGCTGGTGGAGGCGATCGAAGAACCCGAGCGCGTCCTTCACGTCAACGCGGATGGTGAGGTTCATGTGTACGTCACCTCGAGCTCACGGAGCGCGCCCGCTTCACGGATGACGTCTGTGATCATGTCGCGGAACTCAGGGCTCCGGGTCCCGATCACACCGTCTTTGATGTGCAGGGTGAGCTTGCCCCGGGAGGCCAGCTCGCGTTGCTCGCGCCCATACTGTCCCCCATCCACACCGCCCGAGACCGCCCGCGAGTTGTTCCCAACCCCACCCCCACCCGCTGCGCCTGCAGCACCGGCGAGCCCCGCGACGATCCCGAACGCCGCTGCCGCCGCGAGGTGCTTGAAGCCCGCCGCCACCATACCAGGCTGAGGGATCGGGCCGAGGGCTGCGGCAAACGACGCGGCTGCTTGTCCGAGCTCGTACTTCGCCATGACTTTCGCCGCCCCGGCGACCGCTTGGGTCAGCGCATTCGACAGCACGTCGCCGAGGTTGGCCATCCCCACGGCCACCTGCCCCAGCCCTTCGGCGAGCCCCATGAACGCTTCGGAGAACGCATCGAAGTACATCCCGACCCGGTCGGTCGCCTTCGCGAACGCCTGGTCGAGCTCTGCCGTCACCGCCTCGACGCCGGCCATGTTGATCGGGACCTGCAGCAGCTCGGCGTTCAGATCCGCCAGCTGCTGTTTCAGCCCGAGGACGGCGCTCTGTTGGGTGAAGTCCTGATTGAGCCACCAGTTCTGCGCGGGCTCCGGCTGCGTGACCTTCTTTGCCTTTGGCCCCGGCTTGGGCATCGGGTTGTTCTTCCAGAACCCAATCAGGAAATCATCGGCGGCGCCGTGGGCCTGCAGGGCAGTGTAGGCACGGGTGGTTCGCTCGATGCCGTCGGCGACATCGTTGAAGTGCTTGGCGATCGCCCCGAGAATGCCGGACGTGCCACCTTCGGCGAAGAAGGCGAAGAGTCCGGCCTTCTTGCGCTGCCGTGCGACTTCCGCGTCGGCCGCCGCAATGTCGAGGATGGCCTGCTGCTGGGTGTTGAGCGCCTTCGTCATGCGCTCGACCGCGTCCTTCGCCTCGTCACTCACCGCGCCGAACTTTTGCCAGACCAGCGCCAAGGTCCCGGCCGCCGCGGCGACCGCGAGCAGCACTCCGCTCCCCGCGCCCAGGAGTAGTGCGCCTTCCGCGATCTTCCCCATCGGGCCCGGGACGCCGGCCGCCTGAAATGCGAGCGCCTTGAAGCCGGATTCCACCTTACTGAGGCCGGAGCGTGAGAGACTCTCCAGCCCCCCATTGAGGGCGGTCGAGCTGCGACCGGCGCGCGACAGGGCCGAGCTGGTGGCATCGAGGGCCGGGACCACGGTGTTCTTCCCGACGACGATGTCGACTTGGACGTTTGGATTAGCCATGCCCGAATGCCTCCGTAATGTCAGCCCGCATCAACCGTTCAGCGTCCTTGCCACCCCATCCCATCCCCACCGCCCGCGCTTGCGTGACCCGCTCCATCGCCAGCACCACGTGCAGCCGCTCGTAGAGGAGCCAGAACAACCGCCAGGGGATGGCTCCCGCCTGGAACTCGCCGGGGTACTTCGCACAGAACCGCGCCACGACGTCCCGGAGATCCATCGCACCATCAAGCGGTTGCCGTTGCCGGGCGGCGATCCGTTCCCGCCCGCCCAGGAACGCCGCCATCCGCTCTTCCCACTCATCGAGTTCGCCTGTTACTTGGGGCTCTCCGGCTGCTGGTTCGCCGATTCGAAAAAACCCATGACAACCCGCGTGACCGCGGCGGCCGGAAGCGAGAGAACCGGCTCCGCAGGAATGCCCACCAACCCACAGAGCTCTCCTGCCACGGCGAGCATTGTCGCCCCGCTCGGATCACTGGCCAGCCGTTGCTGGAGCCGGACGGCGTCATTGAACTTCAGGAGCGCGGTGCCCGGGTATTCCACCCTGTCGATGACCAGGGTTGGCGGCGCCATGTCCGCCATGTACGCATCGAGGTCGAGTTTCACGGAGTCGAGCCTTTCGAGGTGAATAGTTGGCGCAGCGTGGCGACGGCCCGCCGGAGGTTCCAGCGCAGGAGTCGGCCGGCGAGGATCAGTCGACCGTGCATGCCGCGGAGCCGGAGCGGAACGCCACGCAGCACGAAGATTTCCCGGCGCTCAAGCCACATCAGTTGACCCTCCGGTCGATGCCGCGACTCGGACAGCGCGTACGGCCTGCGACCGCGGAGCAGACGCCTGGGCTTCAGCGGCCGGTGGCCCCACATGGCCGGCAAGGCGAGGGGGCCCTGGTTCGCGCATCAAGTACAGTCGCTCTGCTGCACGATCGACGATCCCGAAGCCGACCTCGTCGGTCAGGAGCAAATTCATGGTCCGCAGATCGTGTTCTGAGGGCTCCAGGCTTTCACCCGGATGCGAGTGGAGGAACAGCGCCCGTGGGTGATCGCAATCGACGCGACGATGGAAGGTGCCTGTCTGGTGTCCGCGGAAACACACCAGTGGCTGGCCGTACCGTCCGTCAGGTTCGGGCGTCAACACGAGTGATACCTCGCGGTCACCGACTGCCGACATCTCCGCTGCCATGAGGGCTCTCGCCTCCTGACTAAGCCACAACCGCGCGGTGTCGCGCTCCGCCTGTTCACCGGGCCGCAGCTTCCGAGTCCAGCTCGCTGCGGGAAGCGCCAGAGCCCGTAGGGACAGGGCCGCCTCCCCTCGAATCCATGGGCCAGCGTAATCCTCGAGAAATCGGGCGAAGCTGTCCGCCGCGCCGGGCGCGAGACCATTGGCGACATCGCGCTCCTCCGCCGCACGAATCATCGTCGACACCGCGTCCAACGGATTCATGGCACACCAGCCGGCACGGCGAGCCGAACGGCGAGCTCCGCGCGCTGGCGCGCTGCCCAGGCGGACGCACCGGCCAGCATGCGTCGCCGGCCCGCTTCGCGGAGTTCTGTGAGGAAGGCCCGGTATTCATCGTCCAGCTCGACCTGGGACTCCGCCGAGCTGAGGCTGTGCGGCTTTTTCGAGACAGGCTGCACGCTGGTGGCGGCAATGCGCTCGATCGCCTCGATCTTTCGGACGTGGCGCTCGTCCTCGAGCGATGAGACGTGGTGCGCGCACTCCGCTTCCTTTACGAGCTCCCGCTCGGCGACTTCGACCGCGTCCAGGGCGGTGCTCATTCGACTGCGCCCATCGCAAGAGGATCCGGCAGGGCCGCGAGCAGGGCCTCAGAGCGAGTGTCAATCTCGTCGTCATCGAGCCCCAACTCGGGCCAACTTTCGACGGCACGACGAACCTCGAGGAGGCCAGCGAGGTAGGCGCGCCGCGCGGCTCCGTTACTGAGTACTTCGCCATGCAACGATCCGGCGAAGCTCTTTTGCCGCCGGTCGTCGACCAGGATCTCAATCCCGCGGGCTTGACGCTCCAACAGTTCGACGCGTTCGAGCGCGACGGCAATGCGTGGGGAGGCGAGCTGCCTGAGCTCGCAATCGATGGCAGCCAGATCCCGATCGTGCGCCTGGTCTAGGGCACGGAGGTCGAAGGAGGCTGCGCGGAGGTCCGCTTCTATCTTGGCAAGGGACTCCTGCGCCACCCGGAATCGCTCGGCCGCCTCAGCTTCGACCTTGGCGAGCTTGGGGCGCTTCGCCGCATGCGCCTTCTTGGCCGCGTCCCGCTTTGCGACCCGGGCCATGCGCTCGCCCGCCTCGGCCTTCCGTGCCTCATCCTCGGCCCGGCGGGCAATCGACGATGTCTTGAGCCACGCGAGCAAGCCCTGGGCTTCACGCGTCTGGATGTCCATCCTAGACCTCCCGCAGCAGGCGGCGCCGCGCCGCGATGAAGGACTCGAGGCCGGTGAGACCATCTTGCAGGGCGGTCCGAACCCCAGCCCGGGTCACGTAGATCCGACGACCCCGCCGGACCACATTGCCGTAGTCGCCTCGGACCGCTTTTTCCCAGACCCGATGCGGCGAGGTGCCCGTCAGGGTCGCGATCGCCGGGAGATCGAGGAGGTCATCGTTGGGTTCCTGGTCGCTCATTTGCTTCTCTCCGTTGATGGGGTCCCCAAAACCCGTACGCCGACACTATACTTCTTGGGACGCGTGCGGTCTGTACCTCGAAGTGAAAAACGGACAGGGGGGGGCCGAGTGAGCACCATAAAGGCGACCGTGAAGTTCAGCCGGGCTCGGCTTTGCGAGGCCCTGCGCGACCAGAAGTGGTCCGTGGCGAAGTTGTGCTTGGAGACCGGCGTGTCACGCACCACCCTTGGACGCATGTTGAATGGGAGCCAGGCCAGGACCAGCGCGTCCCACCTGCAGTTGGTGGCGGATGCCTTGGATGTAAGCTGTCGATGGTTGCGAGGCGCCGAGGTGAAGCATGGGTACTGGGACTCAAAGAGGGCGGCAGCGGTGACCGAGCGGACTGCCAAGCGATTGGCAGGGAAGCGCGATCCTGACCTAGAGGAGGGGGTATGGGGGGACCGCATGGAGGCGTTTCTTGGCGGCCGGAAGGCGATGGCACGAAGGCGGGCGGCCAAGATCACCGAACGGTGTCACGAGGACCCAACACCTGCCCGAGCTGTGAGGGTGGTCGTCAAGACGCTAGGGAGTGCGGGGAGGGCCTACATCGGCAGTTTTGATCCTGGGCACGGACGGGGTCACGTTCAGATGCGTGCACTTCCATTCCACTCTGAAACCGATGCGAAGGCCAAACTGAAGTACCTAGATAAATGCCAGCAGCTCTGGCTGGAGGGCAACGACTTGCCAGAGATCCCGTTGGAGTGGAAGCCCCCCCTTCGTCGACAGACAGAGAGGACGCATCGTGCAAGTTGAGGTGGCGGTTGTCGCGGACTACGCCAACATGGCGGAGAACGGCAAACTCAACGTGATGGGGATGTTTGACCGCATCACCGCGCCAAGGTTTCCGGTGCGACACGCCTTCATGGTCCTGGCACTTCGTATCAGGGTCGAGTGGGAAGATCGCGACAAGACGCACCGGATCCAGATCACACTTGAGGACGCGGACGGCAAAGCCCTCGGCGGCGGAGAAGGCCAAGTCGTGGTCGGCCCAATTCCACCGGGTGAGCGCTCCGTCCTGAGCCAAATCCTGCCCTTTGCGAACATCGAATTCCCGCGCGCTGGCGAGTACCGCTTCCGCATATCTTGGGACGGTCAACCCAAGGCGGAGGTCCCGCTCACACTTCGTCTTACGACCCCTGGACCTATCGGCTGATGCCGCGCCCGATCGACCGTGCTGCACTGCTCGAGGAGATGCGGGCAGACAACACCGGTTGGCCTTCCATCGACGTCACGACGCTGCTGGAATCTTGGGACTTCGTCCCGACCCCCCTTGACCACAGCCGGCGTGGAGAGGCGCGCACCCTCTGGCGCCATCCGTCCGACCCAATCAGATTGTCGGTAGTGATCTATTCTGCCGACCCACTCCCGGCTCGAATTGTGCTGGACGTCGTTGACATGATAGATGACCTGGGACCCGGATAACCGGCCCCTCCCCAGAATAGAGGATGCAGAGATGTCCCTGAATACATCGACAAGCTGGCGCCCATTTCGGTCCCTTGAAGAGGAGCTCGAGGGCGGCCAGAAGATTGTGCTCGCCTGGGTCCCTGGCTACGAGGGATGCCGCGCTCAAGGTGTCAGCCTCGACGAGGCCCTGGCTGAGCTCAACGACCTCTTCCCGAAGTACCTCAGAGCAATGCGGGGGGCCGCAGTCGATGCCCCAGAATCTCAGGCATCGGGGGAGAGGGCCAGCTGGCTGATTGATCAGAAATGGGAGCTACCCCAACGGATCACGGCAGGCGCGTAGGACTGGCCTGCGTCCATTGCGGCAGGGGGGTGGCCCCGATCGCCACTCAGAGATTCATCCAGAGCGCCCACAGGAAGAAGTACACCGCACCGAAGCAGACCCCAACCAACATGGCGGCAAAGGTCCACTTGAATGTGACCTCCACCATCCGGGTGAAAGGCATCCGGATGTCAGCGAGAATCACACCGGCGGGCAGGGCTACTCCGGCCGCAGGTGGTGCGTATGAATTGCCGGCGAGAAGCCGTCCGCAGTGGAGGCAGAACTTCGCTGTGTCGGGGTTACCCTCATTGCAACCTGGACAGTTGGCCATCGCAGTACCTCGTTTTGGGGGAAAGGACCGAGGCGACAGTACAAATCCTACCCGTTGGGATGAGCAGGGGAAGGGGATGCCGGTGCGCTGGGACTGTTGACGCCCCGATGAGCGCTGTCTTCCAGCTTGGGGACACCTCACACCAGGAGTCCCGCATGGAAGGAATGAGCTGGCCGGCTTGGATCGGACCCGCGGAACCCCCATGAACGCCTTCGGGGGAGAGTGGTGGCAGAGATGGTGGCAGAAACGATGGTGGCCGGTGTTATCCGATGGTGGCCGATGTTCCGCGCGATCCGACAGCAGAGCAGGGAAGTGGAGAAGACGCTGACACTTAGGACGGCCATCGGCAAGTAGTGGGGAGACTGCGGTCCACATTCCCAAGCTGGACGTCGCCGGTTCGAGCCCGGTCGCCCGCTCTCCCTAACTCCTTGCATTGCAACATGAAAAAGCCGCCCACTCGGGCGGCTTTTTCGCGTTTCCGGAATCTCCCCCCAGCCTCGTGAATGGCTCGATCGGGCGCGCTCCTGCGCGTCTTCAGGATAGCGGCAGT
>DAOLIZ010000058.1:0-15459 GCA_035328285.1 Gemmatimonadales bacterium | reverse complement strand
GGCGGAGCCTGCCGGCGCGTGAAGGTGACTCCGCTCGCCGCGGCCTCGCGGGAGGCGGTGCGGGCGGTACTCCGAGCTGGAGGCTTCGAGGAATGGAAGGCCGATGCGGCCGCTCAGGGCACTGAGCCGGCCGCATTGCATTTGTCTGGGCTCGATGCGGACACCCGGGAGGCGCTGGTGGCCTATGCCGGGGGCAGGCTCGGTCTCGACATCCTGACGACGGAGTCGGGCGCCGTTATCAGCGGGAGCCGGGCACGATTGCAGGCGCTGGCTCGCCCCTGGGTCGGGCCGCCGGAGCTCGCGGAAGTCGCCTTCCAGGTCGGACTGGCGCTGCCGATGGAACTCCCTTCCACCTGGATCACGTCCACCGGCATGATCGATCTCGACCGGCCGGTGATGGTCGGGATCCTCAACGTGACCCCGGACAGCTTCAGCGACGGCGGGCGGCTGCCCACCGTTGACGCCGCCGTCGCCCGTGCCGAGGCACTGCTCGAGGGCGGCGCGACGGTGCTCGACGTCGGAGGCGAGTCCTCCCGACCTGGTCGGCCGGCACCCGTGCCGGCCGCGGACGAGATGGCGCGGGTCGTGCCGGTGGTGGAGGCGTTGCGGCGCCGCTGGCCGGAGGTGCCCCTGTCGGTGGATACGGTGAAGGCGGTGACCGCCCGCGCCGTCCTCGCCGCGGGGGCGTCTGCCATCAATGACGTCTCCGGCATGCGGCTCGATCCCGAGATGGCCGCAGTCGTGTCAGCCGCGGGCGCGGGGGTTGTCCTGATGCATTCGCGCGGCGACCTCGCCACGATGGCTTCGTACGACGGCGCGGACTACGGCGGGGACGTGGTTGGCGGAGTGGTCGAGGAGTTGCGCCAGGCGGTGGACCGGGCCACCGCGGCCGGCATCGGCGCCGACCGGATCGTCGTGGATCCCGGGTTCGGCTTTTCGAAGACCATCGAACAGAATATTTTGCTCGCCGACCAGCTGGCGGCGCTGCACGCGCTCGGGCGACCAATGCTTGTGGGTCCGTCCCGGAAACGCTTCCTCGGGGTGGTCACTGGACGCGAGGTCGGCGACCGCGATCGCGCCACCGCCGCCCTCTGCGCGCTGACATATGCGCGGGGCGCCCGCCTCTTTCGCGTCCACGAACCGGCCGCGGTGCGCGACGCGCTCGCCGTGGCCCACGCCCTCGGAGCGGCCCACTGACCACCCACGACGACAGCCGGCCGCCCTATCTCGCGGCGCTGGTGCTCTTCGCGCTCGTCCTGACCGGCTACGTGCTGACTCTCGCCCCCACCGTCACCTTCTGGGACGCGGGGGAACTGATCGCCTCCATCCACAATCTCGGCATCCCCCACCCGCCGGGTACGCCGCTCTTCGTCCTCCTCGGCCATGTCTGGGCGGCGCACTTCCCGATCGGCGAGTACGCGTGGCGGACCAACCTGATGAGCGCCACCTTCAGCGCGGCGGCCGCCGCGTTCTTCTTCCTGGTGGCGCATGAGACGCTGCGGCGCGGCACGACGGACCTCGAGCCCGACACGCGGCGGCTGGTGGCCCTCGGTGGCGGCATGGCCGCCGGGCTGTTCGCGGCGTTCAGCTTCACGCAGTGGCAGAACTCCAACGAGACCGAGGTCTACACCGTCGCGACCTTCACCATCGGGCTGATCTGCTGGCTCTGCCTCCGCTGGCGGGCGGCACGGGGCACGGAGCAGTCCCTCCGGCTGGTGCTGCTGATCGTCTACCTCGCCGGCATCTCGATGGGGAACCACCTGCTCGCGCTCCTGGTCGGCCCCGCGGTCGTGATGTTCCTCATGGCCACCATCCATGCCACCCCCGCTGCCACCGAGCGGGAGCGCCGACAGGAGTGGGCCACGGTCGCGGTCGTGGCGGGTCTCTGGGCGCTCTTGATCGGGACCGGCCTGGGCAGCACGCCGCTGATTCTGCTGGGCGGCTTGTGCTTCGTTGTCGCCGCCGCGTTCGCCGCGACGGCCGGGATGCTGCCCTTTGCCGTCCTCGCGCTTGGCCTGGCCGCCATCGGCGTGACCACCTACCTCTTCCTCTACATCCGCGCCGGCCAGTCGCCCATACCCAACGAGGCCGACCCCTCCACCTGGGACGCCCTGCTGGCGGTGATCAGGCGCGCGCAGTATCCCATCCGCACGCCGCTCGACGATCCCACGATCCCGCATGGACCGGCGAATCCGGGACGGAACCTGACCATCATCGGCCTGCAGATCCAGAATTACCTGCAGTACTTCAACTGGCAGTGGGCACGGGGGCTGGCCCGAGGGGGCGACGCGGTCGTCAACGGCCAACTGGCCGGCGCGGTGCTGGTCACGGTGCTGGGCCTTCGCGGACTCTTCGCCCAACGCCGCGCGGACCGGGCGGGTTGGTGGCTGCTGTTCACGCTGTTCCTCGTGACCGGCCTCGGTCTCGTGGCATACATGAACTTCAAGCCCGGTGCTTCCCTCGGCTACAAGATCTTCCCCGGTGCCTCCCAGCACGAAGTTCGGGAGCGCGACTACTTCTTCGTCGTGAGCTTCCTGGTGTGGGGCGTCTGGGCGGGAATCGGGTTGGCCACCGTGGTGAAGGAAGGCCTCACGCGCGTGACCCGGCCGGCGCTGCGGGCGGCGGTCCCGCTCCTCTTCCTGCTCGCCTGCGTCCCCGCGGCCGCCAACTTTTCCGCCGCGAGCCGGCGGCACGGCGCCGATGCCCGGCTGGCCGCCGACTTTGCCTATGACCTCCTGAACTCGGTGCCGCCCTACGGCGTGCTCTTCACCTTCGGCGACAATGACACCTTTCCGCTCTGGTGGGCCCAGGAAGTCGCGGGGATTCGCCAGGACGTGACGGTGGTCTGCCTCGCGCTGGCGAACACTTCCTGGTACGCCCGTCAGATGCGAGATAACCCGGTCCGTCCGTTCGACGAGGCGGCCGCTCCCGCGATCTGGCAGGGCAGGAATCCCGTGCGGCCGGACTGGCCGACGTCGCCGATGACGGACGAAGAGATCGAAGCGGCGTATCCGCGACAGCTCGACCGGCCGGTCACCGTCACCTTCGGGCCCTACCGGCGGACCTACCAGGCCGGGACGGTCTTCTATACCGCCGATTTCGTCACGGCGCGGATCATCCAGCAGAATCTGGGACGGCGCCCGGTGGCGTGGTCGGTGACCACGGGCCGGAATTTTCTGTCTCTTGATCCCTATCTGGTCCAACAGGGCCTGGTGCTCGAGCTGCAGACCTCCCCGCCCGATTCCCTCGCCATCACGATCGACCGCCAGCGGCTGGCGGGCGCGCTCCTCGATGTGCCCATCACCGAGCGGCTGGTGTGGGAGACCTATCGTTACGGCTCACTCCGCACCCGCCCGACGGGGAACCTGGAGGTCACGAGCCGGTCCTTTGCCTCCACGCTGGCGCTTCCACCGACGCAGCTCGCGTATGCCTACCAGCTGGTGGGCGACGAGCCGCAAATGGTCCGTAACCTCGAACTGGCGTTCGCGCTCTCGCCGAACCCTGCGCTGGCGTCCGCCCTCAGCCAGGCGCGAGCGCGTCCGCTGGTACCCCCGACGGATTCCCCGTAGGCGATCCCTGCAATTCGGCGTCAACTCGTTGTATTTTTCATAGTTATGACATTCCCGGAGCTCCCCGGCCGACTCGCGTCGGTCCGGGAGCGGATCTCCGCCGCGCAGGCCCGCGCCGGCCTCCAGCATGACGTCACGATCGTCGCGGTCACCAAGACGTTCGGGCCCGAGGCGGTGCGGGCCGCCGTGGGGGCGGGACTCCGGGATGTCGGGGAAAACCGGGTGCAGGAGGCGCTGCCGAAGCAGGACGCGCTGACGGATCTCGCCGTGGACTGGCACCTGATCGGAACGCTCCAGCAGAACAAGGCGCGTCGCGTGGTCGGTCGGTTTGCCCTCATCCATTCCGTCGACCGCCTCGGACTGGCGCAGGAGATCGACCGCCGCACCGCCGAGGGAACCCGGCAACCCGTGCTGGTGCAGGTCAACTGCTCCGCGGAGCCGCAGAAGGGCGGCGTCGAGCCGGCGGACCTGCCGGCGCTGCTGGATGCCATGCGCGACTGCCGCCGGCTGGAGGTCCGCGGGCTGATGACGATGGCGGCCCTGACGGACGACACCGGTCGCCAGCGCGCCGCCTTCGCGTTGTTGCGCCGGCTGCGGGACGACGCCGCCACGGGTGGGCACGCGCTGCCGGTGCTGTCGATGGGGATGTCGGGCGACTACGAGACGGCAGTCGAGGAAGGGGCCACGATGGTCAGGTTGGGGACGATCCTGTTCGGGGGACGCCACGCATGACGACAGACGACAGCTTTCAGCTCACGCCGCACGACATCCGGGGCCACGAGTTTCCGCGCGCCTTCCGCGGCTACGACCCGGCGCTTGTCGAGTCGTTCCAGCAGCGGGTGTCCGAGGAGTTCGACCGTGTCCTGCGGGAGCGGGCGCAGCTCGAGGAGCGCCTGCGCGGGTTCCAGGAGCAGCTCCGCGCCTTCCGCGACCGGGAACGCGCGATGAACGAGGCGCTCCTGGCTGCCCAGCAGCTCCGCCACGACGCCGAGCAGCAGGCGCGCAAGGACGCCGAGATGATCATCCGCGAGGCCAAGACCGATGCGCTTCGCCAGCTGAACGAGGCACAGGGGGAGGATCGCCTGCTGCGCGAGCGGACCGATGCCGGCAAGCGCCAGTTCGCTGCGTTCCTGGCCAACTTCCGCGCGCTCCTCGAGCGCCAGCTCGGCGAGGTGGAGGGGCTGCAGGCGTACGCGCGGACCTCCGCCCAGTCCGAGGCCCCGGCCGAGCCCGTGCTCAAGAAGCAGGCGTAAGCGCCCCGCGCGCCGCATTCCCCGATGGCATTTCCCCACCTCCCTGATCTCGCCGCGGACCAGCTCGAGCAGCAGCTGCTCGAGACCTGGAAGGCGGAAGACCTCTTCCGGCAGAGCCTCGCGGCCGGCCGGAGCGGGACGCCGTTCGTCTTCTTCGAGGGCCCCCCGACGGCCAACGGCCGGCCGGGCATCCACCACGTCTTCTCGCGGACCATCAAGGACCTCGTCTGCCGCTTTCGCGCCATGCAGGGGCGTTCCGTCACCCGGATCGCCGGCTGGGATACCCACGGCCTCCCGGTCGAGATCGAGGTGGAGAAGCAGCTGGGGCTGAAGGGGAAGAAGGCCATCGAGGAGTACGGCGTCGAGCGGTTCAATGCGCTCTGCCGGAGCAGTGTCTTCACCTACAAGTCCGACTGGGAGCAGCTGTCCGACCGGATCGGCTACTGGCTGGACTACGAACACCCCTATATCACGTTCAGCAACGAGTACGTGGAATCCGTCTGGTCGATCCTGCGGCGTCTGCACGACCGGGGGCTGCTCTACCGTGGGCACCGGGTGCTGCCCTATTGTCCGCGCTGCGGGACGGTGCTCTCGAGCCACGAGCTGGCGCAGGGCTACGAGGAGGTGCGGGACCGCGCCATCTTCGTGACCTTTCCGCTCGAGGACGGGTCGGGCCGGGCGCTGGTGGTCTGGACCACGACGCCGTGGACGCTGCCGTCAAACGTGGCGGCGGCGGTCCATCCCGAGCTCGAGTACGGCGAGTATGCCGATCCTCGCACGCCGGGTCGGCGGCTGGTGATCGCCACCTCCCTCGCCCCAAAGCTGCTCGCCCGGCTCTTCGGGGAGAGCGGGGTCACGCCACCGCTCCGGGTGATCCCCGGGGCGGAGCTGGTCGGGCTTCGGTACACCCGCCCGCTCGACGTTGTCCCGCTCCCCGACGACAAGGCGCACAGCATCGTGGTGCCGGGCGACTTCGTCACGGCCACCGACGGCTCCGGCATCGTGCACATGGCGCCGGCCTTCGGGGCCGACGACCACGCCGCCGGCCAGGCCCACGGACTGGCGCTGGTCCGGCCGGTGGCGGCCGACGGGACCTTTACCGGCACCACCTGGCCCGAGCTCGAGGGCCTGCTGGTCACCGCCGACGACACCAACGAACTCATCATCCGCCGGCTGAAGGCCGACGGCCGGCACCTGCTCACCGAGCAGTACATCCACACCTATCCGCATTGCTGGCGGTGCCGCAGCAAGCTCATCTACTACGCCCGCGATTCGTGGTTTGTCCGCACCTCCTCCCTCCGCGACCGGATGCTCGAACTGAACGCCGGCGTGGCTTGGCACCCCCCGGAGGTCGGGGCCGGCCGGTTCGGGGAGTGGCTCTCGAACAATGTCGACTGGGCGCTCAGCCGCGACCGGTACTGGGGCACGCCGTTGCCGGTCTGGTCGTGCGACCGCGAGCCCGCGCACGTGGCGGTCATCGGGAGTTATGCCGAACTCGCCGAGCGCTGGGGCAAGGCGCTGCCCACGGATTTCGATCCGCACAAGCCATTCATCGACGGCTACACCTGGCCGTGCGACTGCGGCGGGACGATGACCCGGGCCCCGGAGGTCATCGACACCTGGTTCGACTCGGGATCGATGCCGTACGCCCAGTGGCACTATCCGTTTGAGCACGAGGCCGATTTCGCGGCGCATTTCCCCGCCGACTTCATCTGCGAAGGGGTGGACCAGACGCGAGGGTGGTTCTACTCGCTGCTCGCCATCTCCACCGCCGCCTTTGACGCGCCGGCCTATCGCAACGTGATCGTCAACGAGCTGGTCCTCGACGCCGACGGCCAGAAGATGTCGAAGAGCCGCGGCAACGTCGTGAACCCCTCGGAGCTGCTGGCCGAGCACGGCGCCGATGTGCTGCGGCTCTACCTGCTCGTGTCCAGCCAGGTGTGGCTGCCGAAGAAGTTCGATGCCCGTACCATCCCCGAAGTGGCTGGCGGCTTCCTGAACACCCTGCGGAACACCTACCGTTTCTTCGCGCAATACGCCGCCGACTGGACGCCGGGTGAGCCTCCGGGTCCGCTCCCCGTGGCCCATGCCGACCGCTGGATCCTCAGCCGTCTGGCCGCCGTCGTCGACGAGGTGAACGCCGCCTGGGACGGCTACGACGTCACCGCGGGCACGCGGGCGCTGATGGGCTTCGTGGTGGACGATCTCTCGAACTGGTATGTCCGGCTCAATCGGGCCCGGTTCTGGGCGGTGGACGGGGAGGCCGATCCGGAGGCGCTCGCCACACTGCACGCCTGTCTGGTTACCGTCTCGCGGCTGCTCGCGCCGGCAGCGCCGTTCCTGGCCGACTGGATCCACCGCGGCCTGGTCGGCTCGTCGGTACACCTGGCCCGGTTTCCGGAGCCGGGCGGTGTCCGGGACGAGGCGCTGGAGACGGCCATGGACGCGGTCCGGCGCCTGGCCTCGCTGGCCCGCGCCGCGCGGGAGGAGATTGGTTCCGGCGTCCGGCAGCCGCTGGCCCGGATGATCGTTGCGGTGCCCTCGGCGGTGCAGGGTTCCGTCTTCAGCTCCCTCCTCGGTCTCCTCGCGCGGGAGGTCAACGTGAAGGCGGTCGAGATCGTGGCCTCGGACACCGACCTGGTCACCCTCCGTGCCAAGCCGAACTTCCGGTCGCTGGGCAAGCGGTACGGGAAGGACACGCCCCTGGCCGCCGCCGCGGCCGCCCATCTCGACCCCGGGCAGCTCCGGGCGCTGGAGGAGGGCGGGACCGCCGTGGTGGAGGTGGACGGGAGGCGATTTGAGTATCTTTCGGGGGATGTGGCGGTGAGCAGGGAGGTGGCCAGTGACCTGGCCGTCCAGAGCGACGGGCCCTTCGTGGCGGCCCTCGACCCCGTCCTCACCGCCGCCCTCCGGCAGGAGGGGGTGGCGCGCGAGATGGTCAACCGCATCCAGCGGCTCCGCAAGGAGGCTGGGTACGACATCACCACCCGGGTGAAGCTGGCCGTCGATGGCGCCCCCGAGCTCCTCGAGGCGGTGCGCGCCTACGCGGACTTCATTCAGGGCGAGACGCTCGCCCGCGCGCTGGTAGTGGGATCACGGGCCGACCGCCCGGACCGCGAGCAGCAGGTGACGCTCGACGGGCTCGAGGCGGTCATTGGTATTCAACGACAGGACGATGCGCGGCCCGCCGGCCGGCACACAGCCACGGACGAGGAATGAACAAGAAGCAGCTGACCTATTTCGAGAAGCGACTCATCGAGGAGCGCGCGCGCGTGATGAAGGAGCTTGGTCACTACGACGAGTCCTTCAATGCCACGCTGCAGGGCTCCGACGGCGACCTGAGCTCCTATTCGTTTCACATGGCGGACCAGGGCACGGACGCCATGGAGCGCGAGAAGCAGTTCCTGATGGCGTCGAAGGAGGGTCGCTACCTCTGGCACGTGAACCAGGCGCTCGGCCGGCTCTACAACAACCCCGAGAAGTTCGGCACCTGCGAGAGCTGCGGGTCGGCCATCAATTTCGAGCGACTCGACGCCCTGCCGCACGCGCGCTTGTGCATCAGCTGCAAGGAAAAGGAAGAGGATGCCAAGCGCCGGTGAGCGGCGGCTGTTCTTCGTCACCGCCCTCGGCGTGCTCCTGCTCGATGCGCTGACCAAGCTGGTGGCCGAGGCGTACCTGCTTCGGACCACCGGCGTCCCGGTCCTGGGGGAGTGGTTCCAGCTCACGCTGGTCTACAATCCCGGGGCCGCCTTCGGGCTGCACCTCGGCGCCTACTCCCGCTGGATCTTCCTCGCGCTGGCCCTCGGAGCCGTGGCGCTCCTGACGCGGATGTCGGCCACCGCGGAACCGGGTGACCGCCTGCGGCAGCTCGCGCTCGGGCTGGTGGCCGGCGGGGCGGCCGGCAACCTCGTCGACCGGATCCGAAGCGCCCGCGGCGTGGTGGACTTCCTCGATTTCGGCATCGGCAGCCTCCGCTGGCCGACCTTTAACGTCGCGGACATCGCGGTCACCTGCGGTGCGGTGGCGCTCGCGATTTCCCTCTGGCTGGAAGACAACCGGCAGGCCCGCCACGAAGCTGCGTCGGCCGGCTGAGGCCGGCCCCATGACCGAACCCCAGCGTTTCACCGTCCTCGCCGACGGCACCGAGCGGCTCGACCGCTTCCTCGCCGACCAACTCCAGTACTCCCGCACCCAGGCTGCCCGCCTCGTCGCCGACAAGCGGGTCACCGTCAACGGGAAGGTGGCCCGGGCCTCACGGCTGCTCGTCCGCGGCGACGCCGTGGAGGTGACGCTCCCGGAGGACGAGCCGCCGAGGCAGATCCGCCCGGCGGATATCCACCTCGAGGTCATCTTCGAGGACGAGCACCTCGCCGTCATCGACAAGCCGGCAGGCCTGGTGGTGCACCCCGCGCCCGGGCACTGGGACGACACCCTTGTCAACGCCCTCGTGGCCCGCGGCACGACGCTGTCCGGCGGCGCGGAAGGGCGTCCCGGCATCGTCCATCGGCTGGACAAGGACACCTCCGGGCTGATGCTGGTGGCGAAGACCGACCTGGCGCACCGACGGCTGGGGCAGATGCTCTCCGCCCGGCGCATCCGGCGGGTGTACGCGGCCCTGGCGTGGGGGCATCTTGACGAAAGCCCCACCCGCATCGAGGCGCCGCTCGGGCGCCACCCGACGGACCGGAAGCGGATGGCCGTGCTCGTGGAGGGGCGCGCCGCGCGGACCGACGCCTGGAGCATCGCCCGGTTCCAGGTGGCGGACCTGCTGCGCCTCGAGCTGCATTCGGGGCGGACCCACCAGATCCGCGTGCATCTGGCCCACATCGGGCATCCCGTCATCGGCGATCCGGTCTACGGGGCGGGGGGAAGCCGTCGGATCTCGGGCTCGGCCAGATTGCTCGCGGAGGCAGTGGAGCGTGCCGCCGGGCGCCAGGCGCTGCACGCCGCCTCGCTGGCCTTCAAGCACCCGGTGACCGAGGAATCCCTGGAATTTCGGTCAGAATGGCCGGCCGATTTGCGTGAGGCGCTGATGCTGACGGCGGGGGACTCTATCTCTGTTGCTCCCGATGAGGCTCTTCGCTATCTTCTTTTCTTTAATAGAGATGGCTGACTCTCAGGCGGTGCGCGTCGTCGTGTTTCAGGTGGGCAATCTGGCCTGCGGGATGCTTGCCAGCCGTGCCCGCGAGATTCTGGCGCCCCTTCCGACGACCCGGATTCCTGGGGCCCCGGACACCATCGTCGGCCTGGTGAACGTACGGGGCACACTCCTCACCGTTGTGGACGCCCACCGGCTGCTTGACCGGGCCCCGCTGCCGGAGCACGAGGGGGCCCTCCTGATCGTCGACGTCGGCACGCGCCGGCTCGGCCTTGCGGTGGGGCGGGTCGACGACCTGTTCGAAATCCCGGCCGACCAGCTGGAAGCGCGTGAAGCGTTGCCCGGGGTGGATGTCCGGCTCGTCAAGGCGGTCGGTCGCCGGGATGGTCACCACTTTGTGGTACTCGATACCGAGGCGCTGCTGGCACCACTGCTCAGCGCCGTCAGGGGCACCGACCGCTCCT
The DNA here is from genome assembly GCA_035328285.1 of Gemmatimonadales bacterium. Classification (GTDB taxonomy): domain Bacteria; phylum Gemmatimonadota; class Gemmatimonadetes; order Gemmatimonadales; family GWC2-71-9; genus SPDF01. The sequence continues at coordinate 5,075 of DAOLIZ010000058.1, read as the reverse complement.
TTTCACGAACCTCTTAGACGCCTGGAGACTGACCTGTGAGCCACTCGGTCCTGGTGTGCGACGATGCCATCTTCATGCGGACGATGATCAGCGACATTCTCACCCAGGCGGGGTTCGAGGTTGTCGGTGAAGCCGAGACCGGGGTGCAGGCGGTCGAGAAATACCGCCAGCTGAAGCCCGATCTCGTCACCATGGACATCGTGATGCCCGACATGGGCGGCATCGATGCCGTTCGCGAGATCTGCCGGGAATCGCCTGACGCCAAGATCCTGATGTGCAGCGCGATGGGGCAGCAGGCCCTGGTCGTCGAGGCCATCCAGGCCGGGGCCAAGGATTTCGTCGTGAAGCCGTTCCAACCTTCCCGGGTGCTCGAGGCGGTCCAGCGCGTCCTCGGCTGATGCCATGGACCTGAACAAGTACGCCGCCCTCTTTCTTGCCGAGAGCCGCGAACACCTGACCACCTGCAACCGGCTGCTGCTCGAATGGGAGCGGGAGCCTGGGGCAACCGACGCGGTCGCGGGGCTCTTCCGGGCCATCCACTCGCTCAAGGGCATGGCGGCCACCATGGGGTATGTGCGGCTGGCCGACCTGGCCCACCGCACGGAAAACCTGCTCGACGCCATCCGGGGCGGCCGCGCCCCCGGCGGGCCGGCCGCCGTGGACCTCCTGCTCAAGGCCGTCGACGCGCTCGAACGGGGAGTGGATGAGGCCGCGGCGGGCAGCGACGCCGCCTTCGAGGCAGGGGCTTTGCAGGCGGCACTCGAGGCGGCCGCGTCGGAGCCGCTGCCGGTCACGAAGGGCAAGGCAGGGAGTCGCAAGGGAAAGAAGGCGCAGGCGCCGGAGCACGAGCCGAACATCGCGGTGCCTGCGGCGACGCCGATCCAGCTGGCGGACCTCCCTGACGACGCCGGACGCGTGGTGCGGGTCGAGGTCCGCCCGGACGCGCCGCTCATGGGGGCCCGGGCGCTCATCGCCCTTCGCCGGGCGGAGACCCTCGGCAAGGTGACCGGCGTGATGCCGCCCGCCACCGCCTTCGACGCACCGGGCTTCGACGGGCACTTCACCTTCCGGCTCGACGCGCCGATCGGCGAGTCCCAGATCGTGGCGGCCATCGAGGCGGTCGGCGACATCGCCAGCGTGGCGGTCGATGCCGACACCGTGCAGACGGCCGAGTGGCGAATTCCCACCGCGGCGGCCCCGGCGGCGCCCGCGGCTCCGGCCGCCCGCACCGGACAGATCCGCGTCGATCGTCGGCGGCTCGACGCCCTGATGAGTCAGGTCGGCGAACTGGTGGTGGCGCGGAACAGGCTGACGGAGCTGGCCCAGCTCGATCCCGGTGGCGAACTCGAGGCGCTCGGCGCCCGGATCAGCCGGCTGGTCTCGGACCTGCAGGCGGAAATCATCGAAGCGCGGATGACGCCGGTGTGGCAGGTCTTCGACCGGTTCCCGCGGGCGGTGCGCGACCTGGCCCGCCAGCTTGGCAAGCAGGTGCGATTCGAGATGGAAGGGGAGGGCATCGAGCTCGACCGGGCCATCCTCGACGAGCTGGGCGATCCGCTCCTGCATCTCCTGCGGAACGCCGTGGATCACGGCCTCGAGTCGCCGGACGAACGGCAGGCCCAGGGCAAGCCGGCGGAGGGCCGCCTGGTGCTGTCCGCCGCCCGGGAGCACAGCAGCGTCGCCATCCGGATCCAGGACGACGGCCGCGGCATCGACCGCCGCGCCATCCTGGCCAAGGCCAAGCGAGAAGGAGTGGTCGGCCCCGAGGTCGAGACCCTCACGGACGACCTGCTGCTCAAGGTCCTCGGGCGCCCGGGATTCAGTACCGCCCAGCAGGTGAGCAGCGTGTCGGGCCGGGGCGTCGGCATCGACGTGGTCCTGACCCGCGTGCGGGCCCATGGCGGGGCGGTCGAGATCGCGAGCGCTCCTGGCGCCGGGACCACGTTCACGCTGCGGCTCCCGCTGACGCTGGCCATCCTGCGGGTGCTGACCGCGAGGGTCGGGGGCGAGCGATATCTCCTGCCGCTCTCCTATGTCGCGGAGACGGTGGACTTCGATGTCCAGCCGGCCACGGAGGTCAACGGCCGGGAGGCCATCGTGCTGCGGGACCGAATCATCCCGACCGTGCACCTGCGGGCCTTGCTCGGCGTCGAGGGCGGGGACGTCCCGGCCCGGCGGCCGGGCCTGGTGCTGGAAGTGGGCGACCGCCGGTCGGCCGTCGTCGTGGACTCGTTGATGGGACAACAGGAAGTTGTCGTCGAAGCGTTCGATGCCCCGAAGGGGACGGCTCCGCTCTTCAGCGGCGCCACCATCCTCGCGGACGGCACGCCGGCCCTGATCCTGGATGCCGCGGCCCTCGTCTAGGGAGACTCGTATGGAAGACGTGCGCGATCTGAAGGAGCTCCAGTTCGACGCCCTCAAGGAGGTGGCGAACATCGGGGCGGGGCACGCCGCCACGGCGCTTTCCCAGATGACCAACAAGAAGATCATGATCAGCGTGCCGGAGGTGACGGTCACGCCGCTCGAGGAGGTCCCCGACGTCCTCGGCGACCCCGAGGAGGTCGTGGCCGCCGTGCTGATGCACATGATGGGCGACCTGACCGGGCGGACGCTGCTCCTCTTCCCCGAGGCCTCGGCCCACGCCCTCTGCGATATACTGCTTCGGCGCGCGCCCGGCACCACCACCGAGTTCGGGGTGATGGAGCAGTCGGGCATCAAGGAAGTGGGGAACATCCTGAGCAGCGCCTACCTGAACGCGCTCAGCGACTTCATGGGGATGATGCTGGTGCCCTCCGTGCCCAGCCTGGTGGTGGACCTCAGCGCCGCGGTGCTGACCTCGACCTATCTCAATTTCGGCTCGGAACGCGACTTCGTCTTCTGCGTCGAGTCCGAGTTCCAGTTCGAGGGGGACACGTCCAACCTCAAGGGGCACTTCCTCCTCCTGCCGGACTTGGCGTCGCTGCGGGCCATTTTCGACGCCATCCGCGTCGGCTGAGCGATGGGCGGTCCGGCGCTGCCCGAACGGGACCTCGCGGTCCTGCGGTCGTTCGCCCGCCGCATTGACCCGTCCGATGCCGGGGCACACAACAATCTGGGCGTGCTGTACTACCAGAAGGGTCTCATCCCCGAGGCCGTCGCCGAGTTCTCCCGCGCCCTCGAGCTCGATCCCCGCATGCAGGTGGCGCAGGGCAACCTCGAAATCACCTACCGCGCGAGCGGGTACTACGACAAGCGCGTGGCCGAATTGCGGGAACGCCTCCGCCGCGAGGCGGGCGATCGCGAGGCCCGCTGGGAGCTTGCGCGGGCGTACGCCGCGCTCGGGCACACGGACGAGGCGGTGGCGGAGTTCGAGGCCCTCCTCGCCTGGCATCCCGACGACATTCCGGCCCTCCTCCAGCTCGGGCTCGCCGAGAAGGCCCGGGGGCGCGTCGAGGTGGCGGAAGACTGGTTCCGCCAGGCGGCGGAACAGGATCCGGACAGCGCGGTCGCCCTCTTCTACTACGGCGAGGCGCTCTACAACCGCGGGCTGAACGAGGCCGCGCTCGAGACCCTCCGGCAGGCGGTCCACCGAAACCCCGACTACGCCGACGCGCACTACCTGCTCGCCTTCGTCCTCGGGGATATGGGGCTGCATGACGACGCCCGCGCCTCGACGAAGCGGGCCATCGAGCTCAACCCGACGCTCGGGCGTGCCCAGGCCAACCTGACCATCGACCGCCCCGAGGACGGGTCGGTGCCGGGCCGCCAGTCGCTCGCCGATGCGATGCGCCCGGCGCTCGCCGACGGCGGGACGCTGGCGCACTTCAACCTCGGCCTCGCCTTCCGGCAGAAGGGTTACTACCCGGAAGCGCTGCGCGAGTACCGGCTGGCGCTCGATCACGGCGAGGATCGCCGCCTCACCCTGCAGGCGATGGCCGAGGTGCACCTGCTCCGGCGGGACCTGACCAGCGCCCTGGAACTGTACGACGCACTCGTCGAGGAGCACCCCGACTCCCCGAAGAGCTGGAACGAACGCGGGGTCTGCCTGCATCAGGCCGGCCGGCGCGACGCGGCCCGGGATTCCTACGAACGGGCCATTTCGCTCGACGCCGACTACGCCCTGGCCTGGAACAATCTCGGTGTGCTCCTGGCGCACGAGCCGGGGACCGGCGAGGCGGAGGCCGCGTTCCGCGCCGCGATGCAGGTCCGTCGCGACCTGGCGGCGCCGCGCCTCAACCTGGCGCTCCTCCTCTTCCAGCTGCGGCGGTTCCAGCCCGCGCTCGAGACCTATCGCGCCGTGCTGACGGACCACCCCACCAACGCCGCCGCGTGGAACGGCATCGGGCTGGTGCTCATGGAATTGCACCGGTATGCCGATGCGAAGAACGCCTTTGCGCGCGCGGTGGACGCGGCCCCGGACTATGCCTCCGCCCACTACAACCTGAGCTTCACGCTCAGCCAGCTGGGCGACTTCGACGGCGCGCTGCGGGCGACCAAGCGGGCCCTGGAGCTCGAGCCCTACTACATCCAGCAGAAGTTCCAGCTTGCCATCGACCTGCAGTACGAGGACCCGCTGATCGCCATCGTCCCGGAGATCAGCGCCGACGTCACCGCGGCCGACCTGGGCGACGCGTTCGTCTTCGACCCCACGCTCCTCGAGGGGATCTTCGAGGACCTGGCCCCCGCCGTTCCGGCCGCCCCGGCCGCGCCGGCAGCCGAGGAGGCCGCCCTCTCCCTGGCCCGTGACTACATCAGCAAGGGCCTCCTCGAGCTGGCCTCCGCCGAACTGACCCGGGCCATCGGGCGCGGCGCCTCCCGGGCGCGCGTCGCCGTGCTGCTGGGCGACATCTTCGGGAAACGAGGGCTGCACGGCGAGGCCCTCGAGCGATATCGGGAGGCCCGCAGTGCCGACCCTGCCGACGTGAACGCGCTGCTCGGCGAGGTGCGGTCGCTTCTGGCCCTCAACCGGCCGGAAGAAGCGGTGGCGGGCGCGGAAGGGCTGGCCCAGCTGGCGCCGAATCACGTCGAGGCGCTGGTCGCCTGCGCCCGCGTGCGGCTCGCCACCGGCGATCCGGTGCGCGCTCTCGACGCGCTCC
>DAOLIZ010000057.1:0-15506 GCA_035328285.1 Gemmatimonadales bacterium | reverse complement strand
CCTCGGTCGGCCGGGTGATGGTGGCCACCATCTGCATCAGCGTGGTCTTGCCGGCCCCGTTGGGGCCGAGGAGGCCGACCACGCCGGCCTTGAGGTCCAGGGAGACGTCGTTGACGGCGGTGACGCCGCCCGGGAAGCGCTTGGTGACGTGAGTCAGGGTGAGCATGGGGAAAAGGTAACCACCCCACCGCCGAGCGAGCCGGGGAGCGGAGGTGGAGCATCGCCGCCCTCGGCCATCCCGCTCCCGGGTCCCCCGCGCTACTGCAATTCCAACCGATAGGCGGCGTGACAGGTCACACAGGTTTCTGTGATCGCCGCCAGGCTCTGAATCGCCGCCGCGGGCCCTGCGGAGGCATTCGCGGCGAGGGAGTCGAACGCGCGGTGCGTCGCCATCCCGTATTGCAGGAAACCTTTGGGGAGAATTGCCTCGAGCGCCGGATCGGCAGCCATCACCAGCCCTGCCGCGGCGGCGGCTTCCCGGATGGCCATGGTGTCCGATTGCGCTGCACCGGCGAGCACCCCATTGACTGCCCCCAGCATGAGGCGCATCTCGGCGAGTACGGCGTCCCGGGCCTCGATCGGGAGCGGGACGGCCGTTCTGCCGTCGGCCGATGTGCCGCTGGATCTGATCGCGGTTGTTCGGCTGTCGTCGCGGGAGACGGCGCGCGCCGTGAGCGCGACGTTGGCGACGGTCCAGAGGGATAGAACCACGATGGCGATCCGCATATAACCTCCCAATCATTTGTGAGTGGACGATGGCGTGGCGATTCTTGCTGAGAGCTGACGGCCACGCCGCCGGGCCTTCTCCAACATCACCAGGAACGCGAAAGTCTGATCCTTGATCTGCGCATGGCGCAGCACGTCCCAATGTGTGTTCAAGTGGTCATTCAGCGACCCAAGCACGTGGTCCAATTGGACCACTCGATAGTCACGTCCCCCGGCGGGCGACCCGGTCCCGAAAACAATCAGTCGGACGTCAATCGGGTGACCCGCGTCGATCACCGCCTCACCGTGTCGGAGCAGCGCGTCAACGGCGCTCGTCACGCTGTCCATGGAGCAGCAGGCGAAGCGGGTGAGGACCGCCGCCAGCACTTTCGGATTGGTGGCGCCCCGATTCAGGTTCGGGGCGCCTTCCTTGACCTCCCCGATGAGCAGCTGGGCCCGGTCCGACGAGGCGCCCAGTGCCGGGTCTGAGCGAAAGTCGGCGCCGTGGCCCGATCCGATCGTGACGAGTCCGCCGGCACGGGGGAGCCGGAGGGCAATGACGTCGATATCGGTGGCACTCTGATAGGTGCCACCCTCGAGCGATTCGAGCACCGGGTATTCGGTGACCGTGAAGAATCCGTTCACATGCAGATAGGCTTGTACCAGTCCGACGGCGTTGTCCATGGACGTCCTCCAGAAGACTCACAGCCAGAAATAGAAACCGAACCCGAACGAGGAGATGTCCTCGGTGTAGAATTGACCAAATGGTGACGGCCCGCTATATCCTTCGATCAGCATACTCCAGCGCCGCCCATTCTCCTGCGTCGCGTCACTCGGCGAGAATTCCAGGCCAACCGTTCCGCTGAGCGCCGGCGTCCACTCATGCTGCTCCCACCACCGGGTGTCCAGTGCCAGAACAAGGCGGGCCACGCCGATGTCCCCGGCCCGCAGGACGGGATTCCGGCCATGGTACTCAAGCCCTGCGATCAGCACGCCCGGGCGAAGGTCGCCCGGTTCGCGATGAAAGAGGTACTCGCCTCCGCCGTAGGCCCGCCACGGACCAGGGCCACCTGAAACGAGGAACTCGAGTGCCTCGAAGCTGAGGTTGACACGTTCCGGCTGGTCCCGGATCAGGAACTCGTCTCCCAGGTGCGAACTCTGGTGATAGAGCCGCACCCGGCCCGTGAGGCCGCGCGTCTTGAAGGACACCGGAATCCCGATGAGATAATCGGCGTTCATGAGATCGGTGGATGGCGCTTCGAGGTCAAATTGGGCGAACACCCCCCCGGCTAAGCCAATCTGCACGCCATGCTCGTTGGCCCCCCACCGCCAACGCACGATCCCAATGTCGGCGCCGAACGCCGTGGCGCCGACCCGCGTATCCCGCAGCGGCGACGTGGCCCAGAGGTAGCTCGCCGAAAACCGCGGTTGTCTCGGATCGGCCATCAGCGGCTGAAACAGATCACCGGCGGGCAACGCCGTCTGGGCTGCGGTCACACCTGCATGGAGCAGCGTCCACGCACCTGCGACAAGCATGGTCGCACGGAGAGTGGACAACAAAGGTCATCCACTCCGGGCGGCGGGTGGACGCCGATTCCCTGCGCGGACGAGCCACGTCGCCCCGGCGAACAGCGCCAACCAGACGACGGTGCGAAGGGTCATTGCCTTCAGGCTCTCCGTCGCGACGGCGCCTCCACGCTGATACACGGCGAGAATGCCCGCCAGCACCAGCAGGTTGAGCAGGAAGATCACGCCCGCGGCCGCGCGACCCCTGCGGAGCCAGCGCCAGAGGAGCATCCCCGCCACCAGGTATGCGACGCCCATGGTGGTGTTGTACAGCAGAAGCGGTCGAAAGACCATATACCCAGGATCGGAGAGGCCGAGGGCGACGCGGCCCCCGGAAACGACCGTCATGAGCCCGAAGAGCAGCGCCACGCCCGCGACGATCCGCTGCATGCTGACAATCGGCGACGTGCCGGTCGTCATGCGCTCCCCCCATCCGGGTGCTGTGAGAGAGGAAGCCGGGCCACTGCGACCCCCAGCCATGCCGTGCCGACGAGCATCGAAAGGCCTCCGACGAGGACGAGGATCGGCGGCACGCCGAGCAGCACCTCCGCCAGAATCCCGATTGGCATGAGGAGCCCAACCAGTACCAACCATGAGATCCAGCGTGCCTGCGGCCTAGTCAGCGGGAGCCGGAGAAGGAGGAACCCGGAGACGACATTCAGCAGGGCAAACAAATTGCCGTGCGCGTGCGCCAGGCGGGACTCAAAGTGCTTCCCCGCTCCGTAGGAAGCAATCCACGCCTCCTTGTCGGGGGCGAAGTCCCGCAGGTAGATGAGCACGAAGCCGTAGAACATGAATCCCGCCAGAATCGTCAAGCCCGCGACGATGTTCCGCTTTCCTTCGCGCATGTGATCCTCCGTGATTGTGGTGGGGCCACACCTGGGCGGCCCCGGTGTCGTTGCCATCAACTCGTGCGTTTGTCGAACCGGCTGGCAGCGAGTCCAAGCAGGGCAGCGCCTAGCATCAGCAGCGCCGTGAATTCCGGCCACATCGCCTGGAACCCGACACCCTTCAGGAAGACGCCGCGTACGATGATCAAGTAGTGCCGGACCGGGTTGAGGTACGTCAGCCACTGGAACACGTCCGGCATGCTGCTCACCGGGAACATGAACCCAGACAGCAGAATGGCTGGCATGAAGACCAGGAAGCTGGCCATAAACGCTTCCTGCTGTGTGGCCGAGACGGTCGAAATCAAGAGCCCGACGCCGAGGCCCGAGAGCAGGTACAGCACACTGGCGGCCAACAGCGGGACGAGGCTCCCCTCGAACGGGACGCCGAACCACACGATGGCCACGATCGTGACGATGGTGAGGTCTACCAGGCCGATGATCGCGAAGGGAATGGTCTTCCCGGCGATCAGCTCGCCGGGCGTGAGCGGACTCACCATGAGTTGCTCCAGCGTGCCCAGCTCCCGTTCACGCACGACCGCCAGCGAGGTCAGCAGCAGGCAAACGAGCAGGATGATGGCGCCGACGACAGCCGGCACGTTGTAGTTCCTGCTGCTGAGGTCGGGGTTGAACCAGGCGCGCTCTCGCAAATCGACGCCCCGCACGAGCGGCGCGCCGCTGAGGCCTGCCCCGAACGCCTGGACGATCCGCTCGGCGTAGCCCATGGCCACGGTGGCCGTGTTCGAATTGGTGCCATCAAACAGCATCTGGACCTGCGCGCGCCGGCCTCCACGAAGCGCATCGGTGAAACCAGCCGGGATGTCCAGCGCGACGAGGGCGTCGCCGTACTCCAGCGCCTGCACCGCGTCACGCGCCTGATCCGACCGGCCGGATACGCGAAAGTGCCCGGAAGCGGTGAGGGCGGTGACTAGGTCCCTCGAGGCCTGGCTCTGGTCGTGGTCGACGACGAACAGGGTCGTATCGCGGATATCGGTGGACACCGCGTACCCGAAGACGAGAAGCTGAATCAGCGGCGCCACGAAGACCACCCGGGACATGCGCGGGTCCCGGAAGAGCTGGAGGAATTCCTTCTTCACCAACTCCCAGACTCGCTCCAGGCTGGCGCTCCACGCGGGGCTCATTCGATCACCTTCTTGAACGCGCGCGTGGCGAGCACCAGGCCGAGGATGCCGAAGCTGACCATCAGGAGCCCTTGGACCCGAAGGACTTCGATGCCGACACCCTTGAGGAAAATCCCGCGGGTCACGACGAGAAAGTAGCGTGCGGGAACCAGGTACGTCACGGCCTGGAGTGGCGTGGGCATGATCGTGATGGCGTACATGAAACCGGACAGCAAGAACGCCGGGAGGAACGTGGCCACCATGGCGAGTTGGGTGGCAAGCAGCTGCGATCGGGCGACGGCCGAGATGAACATCCCCAGGCCGAGGGCCCCGACCAGGAAGGCGGTGCTCAGCACCAGGAAAAGGAGCGGGTTGCCACGGAACGGGACGCCGAAGACCACCACCCCAAGCCCGCTGATCAGGAGCACGTCCAGCAGGCCGATGCCCAGATAGGGCAATAGCTTGCCCAGGACCACTTCGATGCGTTGGACCGGGGTGGCCGCGAGCTGCTCCATGGTTCCCCGCTCCCATTCACGCGCAATCGTGAGGGAGGTCAGCATGGCGGCGATGATCATCATGATCACCGCGACCAGCCCAGGCACGATCATGTTGCGGCTGCGGAGCTCCTCGTTGAACCAGACCCGGCTCTGCAACTGGATGGCCGGCCCAGCCCCTTCGGCCACGCCCAGCCGGGAGGAGAAGGACCGGGTAATTCCCTGGGTGTACCCCAGGACGATGCTGGCGGTGTTGGCGTCGCTGCCGTCGACGATCGCCTGGAGAGGAGCCAGCCGTCCCGCGCCCAGTTCCGCTTCGAAGCCGGGGGGGATCACCAGGCCAAGCTGCACACGTCCGCGGTCCAGCAGGGGTCCGAGGTCGCTGGTGCGGTCGGGGCGGAGGTCGACGGTGAAGTATCCGGAAGCTCGGAACGCCTCGACCAAGGCCCGGCTGCTCGCGGAGGCGTCTTGATCGATGACGGCCATGCGGACGTCGGTGACATCCCAGGTGATCGCGTACCCGAAGAGCACCAGCAGCAATGCCGGGAGCAGGAAGGCCAGCGCCAGGCTCCGGGAGTCTCGGCGGAGCTGGATGATCTCCTTCCGCGCAATGGCGAACAATCGCATGCTGCTCAGGCCGGCCAGGCTCTCAGTCAACAACCGCCCCCCCCTCGGCGCGGACCAACGCCACGAAGACATCCTCGAGGGAGGGGGCGATGGGCGCCAGACCCAGTAATTCCACTCCCCGTGCGGCCAACCGCTCGGGGATCACCGCTTCTGCCTCGGCCAGGTCCCGCACCACTGCGTGGACGTTGCGGCCAAACAGGCCGGTGTCGAGCACGGCGGGATCGCCCTGCAGCGCCTCGACTGCCCGGGGGCCATCGCCGGTGCGGATGCTCAGGATTGGCTCCACCATGCCGGCCCGAAGCCGCTGCGGCGTGTCGAGCGCGATGAGCCGACCCCGGTTCATCAGCGCCAGGCGATGGCAGTACTCCGCCTCCTCCATGTAATGGGTGCTCACGAACACGGTGGTGCCACTCTCGGCCAGGCCGTCAATGAGATCCCAGAACTGCCGGCGCGAAATGGGGTCGACGCCTGAGGTCGGCTCATCGAGAAAGAGCAGCGGCGGTTCATGCAGGACGGCGCAGCCCAGCGCCAGACGCTGCTTCCAGCCGAGTGGAAGGTCTCCGGTCAACCGGGCGCGGTGCTCGGTGAGCCCGGCCATCTCAAGCACCCAATCGCGTCGCTCCGCGCGGCGGGCCCGATTCACCCCGTAGAGGCCGGCGAAGAACCCGATGTTTTCCTCCACCGTGAGATCGGCATACAACGAAAAGAGCTGGGACATGTAGCCGATACTGTGCTTGATGGCCTCGCTGTCGGTCATGATGTCATGGCCGGCGACCGTGCCATGTCCCGACGAGGGGAGGAGTAGCCCGGTGAGCATCTTGATCGTGGTGGTCTTGCCGGCTCCATTGGGCCCCAGAAAACCGAAGATCTCGCTCCGTTCGACTTGAAACGACACCCGGTCGACGGCGGTGAATGCACCGTACCGCTTGGTGAGGTCCGCCACGGAGACCGCCACGTTGGCGACTCGGGCGGTCACGCCGCGTTCCCTTCCGCAACCAGGGCAATGAACACATCCTCCATCGACGGGACGATCGGGTCGATGCCGGTGACCGTCATCCCGCCGCTGGTGAGCGTGGAGCGGAGGTGCTCCGCGTCCTCGCCGCGGTCGCGGAGGGTCACATGCAGCCGGTCGCCGAAGATGGCCGCGCGCAGGACCGACGGCAGCTGGAGGGCCAGGTCTCGCGCGGCGCGCGGTCGATCGACCTGCACAGCGAGCACCTCGCCGTGCCTGGCCTCTTGCAACGCACTCGGGAAATCGAGCGCGAGCAGGCGGCCCTGGTGCAGGACGGCGAGGCGATCGAAGCGTTCGGCCTCGTCCATGTAGGCCGTGCTCACGACCACCGTCACCCCCTGGGCCACCATGTCGTGCACGATGAGCCAGAGGTCTCGTCGAGAAATCGGGTCCACGCCAAACGTCGGTTCGTCGAGGAGCAACACCTGGGGCTGGTGAATCAGCGCACAAGAGAGCCCCAACTTCTGCTTCATTCCCCCTGACAGCTTGCCCGCGAGCCGGTGCTGAAACGGCCCCAGGTTCGAGAAGTGGAACAGCCGTTCCATCCGGGCCGGTCGTTCATGGTAGGGGACCTCGTACAGATCCGCGTAAAAGGTGAGATTCTCAAGCACCGTCAGATCGCCGTAGAGGCCAAAGCGCTGTGACATGTACGCGATCTGGTGTTTGGTCGCTTCGGGGTGCTCCACGACGCTGACCCTGTTGATGAACGCGTCGCCCGAGGTGGGCCGGAGCACACCGGCCAGCATTCTGAGCGTCGTGGTCTTGCCAGCACCGTCGGGCCCGAGCAGCCCGAACAACTCACCGGGCGCGACCGTGAACGTCAAGTCGTCGACCGCCACGACGGCCCCAAAGCGACGCCCGAGGCCGACGACTTGCACCGCTGACGCCTCGATCATGGGCGGCTCTCGAGTCGGACGTCGGCCGGCATCCCCGGCTTCAGCTGGTACAGTGAATCGTCCGTAATTTGCACCTTGACGGCGTACACTAGCTTGACCCGTTCCTCCTGGGTCTGAACCGTCTTGGGTGTGAATTCGGCCTCGCTCGCAATGAACACGACCTGCCCGCCGTATTGGCGGTCCCGGTACGTGTCCGCCGTGATGGTGGCGGGCGTGCCGATCTGGACCGCCCCGATCCGGTCCTCCGGTACATAGATCCGGACCCAGCGATCCTCGGTTCGTGTCACGGTGAGCACGGCACCGCCGGGCGGGACGATCTCCCCCGGTTCACGGTGGCGCGCCGTGACGAGGCCGTCGAAGGGGCTGCGAACGGTCAGGTGGTCCAGGGCAGCCTCGAGTGCGCGGACGGCGGCGTCAGCCTGGGCGACCATGGCGCGGGCCCCGTCGATGCGCTCCGGGCGGGGTCCGGCCGTCATCAACCCCATCTGCTCCGCCGCCTGATCGCGCTGGCTCCGGGCGATATCAAAGGCGATCTGCGCGCGGTCCAGCGCCTCCTGGCTGACGGCCCCCCCGGTGTGCAGCGTCCTGGTGCGGTCCAGGGTTTGTTCGGCGTCGTCCACCCGCCGGCCAGCCGCCTCAAGGGCGGAGGCGGCCTGGGCGACCTCCTCGGCGCGAAACCCCCGTGTGAGTTCCGCCAGTTGGGCTCGGGCCGCACTCGCCTGGGCGGCCGCCTGATCCCGGCGCGCCTCGACCTCCACGCGATCCAGCCGCGCGAGGTCCTGGTTGGCGCGGACCCGCTCCCCCTCCCGCACCAAGACCGAATCGATCCGGCCCGTCGCGGCGAATCCAAGTGGTGCTTCGGTGGCCTCGACCGTCCCGGAGGCTTCCAGCACGGTCTCGGCGTCGGCACGAGGCCGAAGTAGCACCCAGGAAACCCCTGCCAGAACGAGCAGCATGGGGAGGGAAATCAGAACGACCCGAGTTCTGGTAGTCATGGTGTGCTCTCCACATTGGTCGCTACCCAGTCGGGGGTCAGCGCACCGGTTGTCCGGGCGAGTTCGGCCAGTGCCACGACCTCGCCGTAGTAGGCGCCCGCGACCTCAGCACGAACTGCGAGCAGGTCGGCCTCCGCTCTGAGGTAGTCCGTCTGTGTCCCTGCTCCCGCCTCCAGCGCAAGCAGCTCGATTCGGGCCACCTCTTCCAGGCTCACCTCCGACCGACGCAGCGCCTCCGCCCGTGCCTGCACTTCCGCCACTTGCGCCACGGCCCGGTCAACCTCCTCGGCGATACGAAGTTCTGCCAATCGCACCTGTTCTGCGGACACGCCGCGCCACGCCTCGGCTCGCTTCACCCGGCTCGATCGTCCTCCGCCGGTGAAGAGCGGGTACGTCAGCGTTGCGCCCGCACTCCACTCCCCGTCGAAGTCCGTGTTGGCGCTGCCGCGATCGATGTATGCGCCGAACAACTTGATGTCGGGCAGCCAGGCGCCTCGCGCGACCGCCACGCCGGCCTCTGCGGCCCGAAACTCCTGCCGGGTCTGGGCCAACGCCGGATTGGCCTCGAGGGCGCGTCCGACCAGGAGCTCCCGCGTCGGGAGGCCCTGGTCCGAGACTGCAATCTCGGCGAGTGCCCCCCCCCGGATACGCTGCGCACTCCAGCCGGTGAGCCGGGACAGCTCCAGCACCCCGAGGTCGAGAGCGGCGGACACGCGAACCCGTGCCGCCTCCGCCGCGGCGATCGAGGCGTCGGCGCGGAAGACTTCCAGCTCTGCGCCACGCCCGGCCGCGACGCGTTGCATGGCCCGGCTGCCCTCTGCTCGCAAGGCCGCCAGCATGCGGTCCGTTGCACCGAGCACTTGTCGTTGGGTCAACACGGTGGCGAAGGCGTTCACCACACGCGCCACCAACGCCTGCTGCGCCATGGCGTGTCCGGCGGAGGCCGCCGCTGCACCGGCGCGGGCCTGGCCAACGCGAGACCCGCGTGCGCCTCCGTCGTAGAGGGTGTACGTGAATGTCGCGCCACCCTGAATCAGAGTTTCGTCGAACGGTGGGAGCAGGTCGGGGGCGAAGCCGTGGATGGGGGTGACGAGCATGGGTTCGTCATAGCGCACCACGGAGCCCGCGAGCGCCACGGCGGGGTACCGCGCCGCGGTCGCTTCGCCCACGGCCGCGTCCGCCTCCACAACTCGGAGGGCGGCGGCTGCTACCGTTGGATAGTCCGCTATCGCCAGGCGGACCGCCTCATGCAAGGTGAGCGGGGCCGCTGTCGTGTCCGACTGGGCCGGTGCCGTGGACGGGGACAGAGCCGTGGCCATGAGCGCCCCGGCCGAGCAAAGGCCCATCCACCGTGGCTTCCGCCAGGAACGGGGATGGATCATGGGGCCCTCCTTGCTGGGTCGAGAGAGAGTCGCGCAACGTGGAGCATGGCGCGTGCCCGCTGCTTGGCGGGGTATGTGCGATGAGACATGACCCACCGCAGCGCCGAGGATTGGACGATCGCGATGGCGAGGTCGGCCAGGTCTTCGGGCTGCACGGTGCCGTCTGCGTGCCGTTCCTCCACGGCGTCCTGAAACAGCATCGTGAGGCGCTGTCGAACGACGCCGAGGGCCTTCAGCATTTCGTTCCGCGTGGATGCGGAGGCACTCGAGAGCTGGCCGGTCAGGATGACCAGCGGTCCGCCTCCGGTTGATTCGAGGAAGCTGAGAATGCTCGTGATCAGGCCCTCCGCACGATTCCAGGCGTCGCCCGTTCCCTCGAACTCGGTCACCATCTTCTCCAGCGTGGAAGTCTCGTGACGGACCGCGGCTGCTAGCATGCCCCGTTTGCTCTTGAAGTGGCGAAATAGGGTTGGCTCGGATATACCCACCCTGCGGGCCACCTCCGCAGTCTTCCACCCCTGGAGCCCGTGTTCGGCGATGATCGCGATGGTCGCCGTGATGATCTGGGCCCGGCGCGTGGCGCCGGCCTCATAGGGCCGTTTCCCCGGGCTTGGGCGGGTCTTCGGTGCGGCTTTTCGGCGGGGCAGGGATCCCATAGATGGCGCCCTCGATACAGATGTGAGCAACTAGTTACTTTGTGCTGCTGCAATACTACGGTCCTGGTGTGAAGGGATGGTGAAAAGTGGGTGAAGCGCCGCACGGTCGTCTTGTCCGGCCCGTACCCACCACGACTCCGCTTGACGCCCCACGGATCCGGGGAGAGATGAGCCTGACGACTCAGCCTCACCTGCCTCGCTGGCCCTGGCGCGGAACTCCGCGGTGGGCTGGCATGCATGTGGCGACCTGAGTCACGGGGATTCCTCGCCTGACGACCCAGCCCACCGTTGCCGCGGTGGGCTTCGTGCGTCTGACCCCTGACGGAAGTATCCGATGATCATCG
This sequence comes from Gemmatimonadales bacterium, assembly GCA_035328285.1. Taxonomy (GTDB): domain Bacteria; phylum Gemmatimonadota; class Gemmatimonadetes; order Gemmatimonadales; family GWC2-71-9; genus SPDF01. The sequence continues at coordinate 4,821 of DAOLIZ010000057.1, read as the reverse complement.
TCCTGAAGCCGCACGCCACCAGGGAGCACGTCGAGGAGCTGATGGCGCGCATCGCCGCCCTCGGCCTCCGCCCGCTCTATATGCCGGGGCAGGAACGGGTGGTCCTCGGCGCCCTCGGCGACGAGCGGGCCATCGAGAGCCTCCACCTCGACAGCGACCCGATGGTCGAGAGCGTCAAGCCGATCCTCTCGCCCTACAAGCTGGTAGGGCGGGAGATGCCTCCCCACGACACGATCGTCGACTTCGGATCGACCCAGATCGGTGGCGGGCGGTTCACCGTCGTTGCCGGGCCCTGTGCGGTGGAGGATGCCGGGCAGATGACCGCCACCGCCCAGGCGGTGAAGGCGGCTGGGGCGCACGGGCGGCGGGGCGGTGCGCCACGGTATGCAGGTTGACGGTCTCGAGCAGCTCCCCGATGCGGGATCGGTGCGTCACGCCCTTGAGTCCCGCGAAGTAACTCAGGAACTCGAACGCGGTGAGGTTGTCATAGACCCCGAAGTCCTGGGGCAGGTACCCGAGCTGGCGCCGGAGCGTCTCCGGCTGCCGCAGGATGTCCACGCCCTGGAACGTGATCTGGCCGTCGGTCGGGCGGGTAATGGTGGCGACCATCTGCATCAGCGTCGTCTTGCCGGCGCCGTTCGGACCGAGCAGGCCGACCACGCCGGCCTTGAGGTCGAGGGAGACGTCGTTGACGGCGGTGACGCCGCCCGGGAAGCGCTTGGTGACATGGGTGAGTGTGAGCATGCCGGAAACCTAACGGCCTTGAGCCTGTTCGATCCGAACGCGGTCGTGAAATCGAGGAGGCCGGCGCCCCACCGGCACCCCCGCCGGATTCTTGCAGCGAGGACAGGCGCGCCGGCGGGCATGAATGGGAGGCGTTCATCCGATTGCCGAAGTCTCACCGTTGCAGTAGGTTGCGACATCGCACCGGCGCTTCGTCTTCCCAAGTCGTCCACTCGGGCATACCATGACCGCATGGCGTTTCTCGTTCAGGGAGGCTCGTGACGATGGCCGGAGTTCTCAAGCCAACCTATCGCGAAGTCCTGCGGTCTGACGACCCGGTCATCCGTCGCGTCCATCGACTGATCCGGCGGACGTTTCCGGCGCATGAGATCGTGGAGCCCAACGAGTGGCGGGATTCCCTCCACGAGCGCGAAGCCGGACTCTGGTCGGACACGCGGTGGCACCTGATGGTGGCGGAACACAGGGGCGAGGTGGTCGGCGTGGCGAGCGGGACCTACCTCGGCAATGTCAACATCGGCGTGGTGGGGTACCTGTCCGTGGCGCCCGAGGCCCGCGGGTCCGGCGTGGGTTCCAGGATGCGCGCCCGCCTGCGGACGCTCTTCCGCCGGGACGCCCGATCGGTCCATGGCCGGACCCTGGACGCCGTCGTCGGCGAAGTCCGCCGGGACAATCCGTGGCTGCGCGCGCTGATCCGGAGCGAGCGGGTCCTCGCGCTCGACTTCACGTACTATCAGCCGCGGCTCCGGCCCGGCGACGAGCCGGTGCCGCTGGTGCTCTACTACGAAGGCATCGAGCGCCCGCGCCATCGACTGGGATGCGCGAGGATCCGGACCATCCTCTACAGCGTCTGGCGGAGGATCTACCGGGTCCGTCGCCCCTTGTTTCACGCCGCCTTTCGCCGGATGCTCCGCGAGCTGGAGGGCCGCACGTCGATCGGTGAGATCAAGCTCCGCGACCTCCCCCCTGCGGTCCGGGCCGCCCGGCCCTGAGCATGCCCGAAGCAGCCACTTCGAAGCCCGTCGGAGGCTCTCATGCGTGACCAATTCGGCCTGATCCTCGAATCACTGCAGAACTCCTGGTATCAGGTGGCGGCGTTCACGCCGCGGCTCGCCGCGGCCCTGGTGCTCCTGAGCGTGGGCTGGCTCCTGGCGCGGGGCACGGAGTGGCTCGCGGTGCGGGTGCTGCGCCTGGTCCGTGCCGAGGAAGCGGCGGAGCATTCCGGGGTGGACGACTTCCTGCTCCGGGGCGGCGTGCGTTTCACCCTCGTCACCCTGGTCGGGCGCACGATCTACTGGGGCATCCTGCTGATGTTCTCACTCGCGATGTTCAACGTCCTCGGCCTGACCATGGGGGCGGACCTGATGGCCCAGGTGGTCGAGTACGTCCCGCACGTGGTCGCGGCGCTGATCGTGCTGGCCTTCGGTTCGCTCGGGGCGAAGTTCGTGCGAGGGATCGTCGAGGCCTACCTCAACAACATCGGTGTCAAGGAGGCCTCGAACCTCGGCATCCTGGTGCACACCGCTCTGCTCGCGTTCGTGGCCATCCTGGCCCTCGAACAACTCCGGATCGACGCGAGCCTGCTCCGGTCGGCGTTCCAGCTGGCCTTCGGCGGCCTCTGCCTCGGTCTGGCCCTCGCGTTCGGCCTCGGCGGCCGGGCCTGGGCGGAATCAATACTCGACCGGACCCGGAACAAGCGATGATCATCGACTGCCACGTCCACCTCAACAACTACTACGAGAACAGCGTCGAGACCCTCCCGGCCTGCCTGGAAAAGCTCGAGCTGGAAATGCGCCGGAACCGGATCGACCAGGCGCTGGTCCTGACCTCCTACACCATCAGCCCCGGCCGCCCCGGCACCCGGCGCGTGGTCGAGGCGGTGCGCGACAAGCCCTACCTGACCGTCATCGCAGGCCTGGACTACACGACGTTCCAGCCCGGCGACCTGGCCGAAATCGGCGAATACGTGAAGTCAGGCAAGGTGCGGGGCCTCAAGCTCTACCCCGGATACCAGCCGTTCTATCCGCTGGACCCGAAGTGGACGCCGGCGTTCGAATTCGCGGCGGAGCACAAGATTCCGGTCATGATCCACAGCGGCGACACCTATTCGCCGAAGGGGAAGCTCAAGTATTCGCACCCCCTCAACGTGGATGAAGTGGCGGTCGAGTTTCCCGACGTCAACTTCTTGATCTGCCACCTTGGCAACCCGTGGATCCGGGACTGCATGGAAGTGGTCTACAAGAACGCCAACGTGTACACCGACATGTCGGGGCTGACGCTTGGCGAGTTCGAGGACCGGTTCGAGGTGTTCCTGCGGAAGCAGGTCTCGGAAATGCTGAGTTACGGCGTGGAGCCAGATGCGCTGCTCTACGGCACCGACTGGCCGATCTCGTCGATGGGATCATACCTCGACTTCATGAAGGAACTGGCCATTCCCCAGAAGGAGCGCCGGCTGGTGATGGCCGACAATGCGATCGAACTCTACGGACTCGACCCGGACAACAGCCTGCTGAAGACGGGGCGGCGGTAGCTTCGGCGGCCGCACGTTCAGCCACGCCCGGTCCATCGCACGGATGTCCACTGCGGCCTCCAGCGGGCGCCTCGGAGCTTCACGCGGTGAGGCCGCCGACTCAGCCGAATAGCGGTTATGATTGCCGGTACCCGTCACGGATTCTCGCGAGGACTCTCAGATGAGTCACACCGCCATCAACCCCTCCACCGGGCAGCCCATCGCCAGCTATCCGGACATGTCCCCGAAGGAGCTGCGGGCGGCCATCGCCTCGGCGCACAAGGCGTTTCTCGCGTGGCGGACAGTCCCCGTGGCCGCCAGGGCGGAGCCGCTCCGCTCGACCGCCCGGTTGCTGCGCGAGCGGGTGGAGGAGTACGCCGTCCTGATGGCGCAGGAGATGGGCAAGCCGCTGGCGCAGGGCAGGGGCGAGGTGGAGAAGTGCGCCTGGGCGTGTGAGTACTACGCGGAGCATGCGGAGGCATTCCTGCAGCCCGAGGTGGTGGCGACCGACGCGCTTCGCAGCTACGTGGCGTACCGGCCCATCGGGGTGGTCTTCGCCATCATGCCGTGGAACTTTCCGTTCTGGCAGGTGCTGCGGTTCGCCGCCCCCACGCTGGCAGGCGGGAATGCGGCCCTCCTCAAGCATGCGCCCAGCGTCCCGGGCTGCGCGCTCGCCATCGAACAGCTGCTCCGCGACGCCGGCTTCCCCGAGGGGCTCTTCCAGGCGCTGCTCATTCCGGTGAGCCAGGCCAGGACCGTCATCCGGCACAAGCACGTGGCGGCGGTCACGCTGACCGGCAGCACGGCGGCGGGCAAGGCGGTGGCCAGGGAGGCGGGGGCGCGCCTGAAGAAGTGCGTCCTCGAGCTGGGCGGGAGCGATCCCTACCTGGTGCTGGAGGATGCCGACCTCGACGCCGCGGTCGAGGCCTGCGCCGCCAGCCGACTCATCAACTCCGGCCAGAGCTGCATCGCGGCGAAGCGCTTCGTGGTGGTGGAGGGGGTGCGGGCAGAATTCGAGCGGCGGCTGCTGGAGCGGATGCGCCGGGTCCGCTCGGCCGATCCGATGGACCCCGCGGCCGAGATCGGGCCGCTGGCCCGGGGCGATCTCCGCGACCGGCTGCACGACCAGGTGCAGCGGTCGGTCACTGCCGGGGCCCGGCTCCTGCTCGGCGGTACGGTACCGCCGGGACCCGGGTACTTCTACCCGGCCACGATCCTGACCGACGTGACCAGGGGGATGCCGGCCTACAGCGAGGAACTGTTCGGACCGGTGGCCTCCATCATCACCGTCAAGAACGCGCGGGCGGCCGTCAAGGTCGCCAACGACACCACCTACGGGCTCGGCGCGGCGGTCTTCACGACGGATGTAGTGCGGGGCGAGCAGATCGCCGCCAACGAGCTGGAGGCCGGCTCCTGCTTCGTGAACGCCCTTGTGCGCTCCGATCCACGGCTGCCGTTCGGGGGGATCAAGGAGAGCGGGATCGGGCGGGAGCTCGGCCGTCACGGCCTGCTGGAGTTCCAGAACGCGAAGACGGTCTACGTTCGTTGAGCGGGGCTCCCGTCAACGGGAC
>DAOLIZ010000056.1:0-15582 GCA_035328285.1 Gemmatimonadales bacterium | reverse complement strand
GTGTTCGAGGACCAGACCGATCGCCGCCGCCTGCAGGACCAGCTGATTCAATCTGAGAAGATGTCGGCGATTGGACAACTGATCGCCGGGATCGCGCACGACCTGAACAACCCCCTCGCCTCGGTGATCGGATTCGCGGATTTCCTGCTGGAGGGGCGCGACGTTCCCCCGCCGCTGGTCGAGCCGGTCCGGGTCATCCAGCAGGAGGCGGAGCGCGCCGCCAACATCGTGCGGAACCTGCTGAATTTCGCCCGGAAGCAGGACCACGCCCGCCGGGCCGTCGGGTTGGAGCCGCTGCTCAACGCCACGATCACCCTGCTCCGCACCCAGATGGTGTCCCGGCGTGTCGAGGTTCTCCTCGACGTCGAGGAGGGCCTCCCCGCCATCGACGCCGACGTGGGCCAGGTCCAGCAGGTCTTCGTCAACCTCATCAACAACGCCGCCCACGCGATTGAGTCCGCCGGCCGCGCCGGCCGCGTCGTCGTGCGCGCCCGTCCCTGGCGGGACGGCGTGGCCGTGGAGATCAGCGACGACGGGCCGGGCATGACCCCCGAGGTCGCGGCCCAGGTCTTCGAGCCGTTCTTCACCACAAAGCCCGAGGGCCAGGGCACCGGGCTCGGACTCTCCATCTGCCAGGGCATCGTCAAGGAACATGGGGGACGGATCGTGCTCTCGACCGCGCCGGGCAAGGGTGCGCGGTTCACCGTCGAGCTGCCGCGGAGCAGTCGGAGCGCCGTCGACCCGGTCCCTGCGCCGGCTGACACCAGCACGCCGCCGCTGCGAATCCTGGTCATCGACGACGAGCCGCACATCCTGCACTACATGCGCGCCACGCTCGAGGCCTGGGGGCACGGCGTGGCCGTGGCGGGCGACGGGGAGGAGGGACTCGGCCTGGCCGCTGAGGGCGACTTCGACCTCATCATCTCCGACCTGCGGATGCCGCGACTCACCGGGCGTGAGTTCTTCGAGGCGCTCAATCGGCGCAATCCCGAGGCAGCCAGCCGCGTGGTGTTCAGCACCGGCGACACGGTGCACGGCGACACCACCGCATTCCTCGAGTCGCAAGCGCACCCCTTCCTGAACAAGCCGTTCAGCCTCGCGGAGCTGCGGGCGCTCCTTGCCCGCGCGGTGCCGACGCCACCGGCATGAGGATGCGCGTCGTCCATGTCGCGTCGGGACGCGAGTGGCGAGGAGGGCAGCGGCAGGTCTGGCTGCTCGCCCGCGCGCTGGCCCGGCGAGCCGACGTCACGCAGGTCGTCGTGACCGGCCACGGAAGCGAACTCGCGCGGCGGCTCGAGACGGCCGGCGTGCCTGCCATCACGCCAAGGTGGAGCGGGGCGCTGGACGCGCGCGCGCTGCTCGCCACCCTGCGCGCCACCGACCGCCGCAGCATCCTGCACGCCCACGACAGTCACGCCCTCACCCTCGCCGGACTCGCCTCATTCGTCACCGGCCACGCCCTCGTGGCCAGTCGGCGGGTGGACGTGCCCCTGCGCCGCACCGGCTTCTGGCATCGCGCCGACCGGATCATTGCAGTGTCGGGGGCGGTGGAGGCGGCGCTCACGGCGCGGGGCGTTCCTGCCTCGCGCATCGCCGTCGTCCACGACGGCATTCCAGTGGAGGAGGTCGCCGCCATCCCGGCGGAGGATCTCCGCCCGAGGCTCGGACTCCCGCCCGGCACACCACTGGTGATTACCACCGGGGCGCTCGTCGGCGTAAAAGACCACGCGACCCTGATCCGGGCCGCGGGCATCGCCGCTGGCGCCCGCCCGGACCTGCACTGGGCCATCGCCGGCGAGGGGCACCTCCGCTCCTCCCTTGAGGGGCTGATCGCAGAGCTCGGGCTCGGCGACCGCGTGCACCTCCTTGGGGACGTACCCGATGCGGCGCGGTTCGTGGCCCTCGCCGACCTGTTCGTGATGTCCTCGATTCGCGAGGGGCTCGGCACGTCGGTCCTCGAGGCGATGGCGCTGGGAACCCCGGTCGTCGGGACCCGGGCTGGGGGAATTGCCGGCTTGCTGGAGGGTGGGGCGGGTCGATTGGTCCCTCCGCGGGAGCCGGACGCTCTGGCCGCGGCGGTCCTGGAGTTGCTGAACGACCCAGGGGCACGGGCCGCGCTGGCGGCCGGGGGACGCGAGAGGGTCCGCCAGTATGGCGACGAAAGGATGGCCGAGGGCGTCTTACGGGTATATCGTTCCCTCACTTCAGCCTGATGATGAGCAATGCTTTATATCTGTATACCGAGCCGCAATGAAGCGCCCACTGTCGGCCTCCTCCTCTGGAAGATCCGGCAGGTCTTCGCCTCCACCCCCCGCGAGTACCATCTCCTCGTGGGCGACGACGCGTCCACCGATGCCACCCGCGAAGTCCTGGCGCCCTACGCCAAGGTCCTGCCACTGACCATCCTGCGGTCGGAGAAGCACCAGGGCTACGCCCGCACCGTCGAGCGTCTGCTGCGGCACGCTGTCACCCTCAGCGACCGCCCTCGGCGGGACTCGGCGGTCGTGTTGCACGCCGACTTCCTGCACGATCCGGCCACCATCCCCGAGTTGCTGAAGAAGTTCGACAGCGGCGCGGACCTGATCGTGGCTGAGAGCCAGGGCGAGGGGGCGCCGACCCGCGGCCTCCGCTGGCTCCGGCGCTATGCGCCGCTCCTCCTGCGCCGCCGGGTGCGCGTCCCCGGTGTCCGCGACACCGTCTCCGGGTTTCTGGCCATGCGACTCAGCGTGGCCAAGGACGCCCTGCCGGGCGAGGGGGCCGTCCTCACCGCCGAGGGATGGGCGGCGAACGCCGAGCTGATCGCGCGGGCGGCCGCGGTGTCCCGCCGGATCGAGGGTGTGCCGACCCGGGAACGCTACGACCTCCTGCAGCGCCCGATCGACATCGACCCGTGGGCCGCGGCCAGGGAGCTGTGGCGCAATGCTGGCCGCCTTCGGCTCCCGGCCACTGCGGCGGGCCGATGATCGGCGCCGCGCTCCTCCTCGCCCTGCAGGCGCCGCTCGCGGCGCCCCCCGCGGCGCAGACCGCCCCGCCCGCCTACCCATTCGCCGTGGGCGAGCGGCTGACCTATTCGGCCAAGCTCGGCATCCTGACCCTCGGCGAGGGCCACGTCGAGGTGGCCCGCCGGGACACGGTGCGCGGCGTCGAGGCCTTCGTGTTTCAGTTCACCCTGGCGGGGGGCGTGCCCCTCTACAGCCTCGACGATACGCTGGAATCGTGGACCGGTGTCGACGACCTCCTCTCCCGGCGGTTCGTGCAGCGCCAGTTTGAGGGAGGCAAGACCCGCTTCCGCCACTATGAGATCTTCCCGGACTCCGGTCTCTACCACGAACTTTCGAGAAACAAGACCGGGCTCTCGTCGGACTTCCCGATCGACGATGCCGCCTTCCTCTACTTCGTCCGGGTGACGCCGCTCGAGGTCGGGAAGACGTACGAATTCGACCGGTATTTCCGGAAGGAGCTCAACCCCGTCGTGCTGAAGGTGCACAAGCGGGAGGAGATGGAGCTCCCCGACGGCTCGAAGGTCCAGTGCCTCGTGGTGCAGCCGATCGTGGGGGAAAAGGGGAGCCTCTTCGGACGGCAGTCCGACACCAGGGTCTGGCTGACGGACGACGAGCGCCGCATCCCGGTCCAGATCCGGATCCGCTTTCCGTTCGGCACCATCACGATGCGGCTGAAGGACATGCAGCTGCCGCCACTCCCGGCGGAGCGCGGCGGCTCCCCGACATGAGCTACCGCGAGCCGGACCTGACCAAGATTCGGACCGTTCCGGTCGCGAACCGCGCCAACAAGGTCGAGCCCGGGCTGCTCGCCCATCCGCCCAAGGGAGACCGCTCCTTTGGCGCCTTCCTCAACAGCCTGCCGGATGTCCTCGCCGCCCGCGACCTCCGCACCACGGCCGACGCCGTGGCGGGCGCCGCGCGCAACGGGCGCGGCGTGGTCCTCCTCCTCGGCGGCCATGTGATCAAGGTCGGCCTGGGCCCGCTCGTGGCCGACTGGATCCGGCGCGGCATCGTCACCCACGTGGCGATGAACGGGGCGGCAGCCATCCACGACTTCGAGCTGGCGGCGTTTGGCGGGACGAGCGAGGATGTGGCGGCCGGCCTCACCGACGGCACCTTCGGGATGGCCGAGGAGACGGGGCGGGAGATGAACGCCGCGATCAGTGCCGCCGCCAGGGCTGACATCGGCATGGGAGAGGGGCTCGCCGCGCACCTGGCGGCGCTCAAGGAGCGCCCGGGCAACGACGTTTCCGTCCTGCTCGCGTGCCTCCGGCACCGCATCCCGGTGACGGTGCACACCGCCGTCGGCGCCGAGATCATCCATCAGCACCCGACGGCCGACGGCGCCGCCATGGGTGCCACCAGCCATCGCGATTTCCTGCGGCTGGCCGGGTCACTCCCGGACATCGATCAGGGCGGGGTGGTCATGAACTGGGGCAGTGCGGTCATCATGCCGGAGGTGTTCCTGAAGGCGCTGACCGTGGCGCGGAATCTCGGCGGCGGCAAGCCGACGCACTTCCTGGCCGCCGATTTCGACATGCAGCGGCACTATCGGCCGCGGATGAACGTGGTGCAGCGCCCCACGCTTGCCGGAGGCACGGGGATCCAGCTCACCGGCCACCACGAGCTGATGTTCCCGATGCTCTACTGGGCGGTACTCGAGCAGCTGCCGGCGTGAGGCCGCGCGTACCCGGAACGCAAGACGCGCCCGGCATCACCGGGCGCGTCAGGACCTGAAGGAGTACAGTCGGGACTCAGGCGGCGGGCTTGCCTGAGATGGTCTCTTTTACCTTGTCCGCCGTGCTGGGGCTGAAGACCCGGAGGACGAGATAGATGATGAAGCCCCAGAAGGCAAAGTAGATGATCGTGCCGACGAGGCTCAGGACGATTCCGAACACCGAACCAAGCAACTTCAGGACGATCAGGGCAATCACTGCAAACGCTGCGAAGCCTGTAATTGAGCGGATCATGGTGCACCCCTTCAGGTTGACGTTCGTGGCACCTATACGCCGGGATGTTTCAAAAAGTTTCGTGGAGCTGTAAGTGACTACTGTATTTGATGTTATAATCGTGGGTGGTGGCGCGATCGGCGCTGCCTGTGCCCGGGAGGTGGCACGGGCCGGTCGATCCGTGGCCTTCATGGACCCCGATGGCGACGAGGGCCAGGCGTGGCGCGCCGCGGCCGGGATGCTGGCACCGGAGGTCGAGACCCGGGACAGCGACGATCCGACCGTGGCGCTTGGGGTGGCCGGCCGGGATCGCCTGGTCGTCCTGGCGGAGCGGCTGAAGGAGTCGATCGGCGCAGACATCGGACTCTGGCAGGACGGGATTGCCCACGCGGCATTCGACGAGGCCGACGAGACGATATTGCGGGCGCGGGTGGCGCACCAGCGCCAGCAATCATTGCACGTCGACTGGCTCGATGCCGAGGAGGCGCGCACCCGCTGGCCCTGGCTGGGCCCGGCCCGCGGGGCACTCTGGGCGCCCGCCGGCGGAGGCGTCGATCCGCAGCGGCTGGTCGAGGCGCTCCGCGCCGACGCGGTGCGAATGGGTGCCACGCTCATCAAAGAGCGGGCGGTGGCAATCGAGCGGCATGGCGACAGGGTTGCCGCGGTGCGGGGAGCCGAACGGTATGCCGCCGCGGATGTCGTCATTGCGGCCGGCGCCTGGTCCGGCTTGATCGAGGGGCTGCCCCGGCCGCTGGCCGTCGCGCCGGTGCGCGGGGAGATGGCCGCGCTGCCCGCCCCCGGGGGAATGGGACGCACCATCGTCTACGGCAAGGGAGCCTACCTGATGGGGCGCGGCGAGGAGGTGACGGTCGGCTCGACGATGGAGTACGCCGGCTTCAAGAACGAGGTCACCGCCGCCGGGCTCGCGCGGATTTTCGCGGGCGCAAGCCAACTGTGCCCCGCCCTCGCCAAGTCACCGGTCACCAGGACCTGGTCGGGCCTCCGGCCGGTGTCCGCCGACGGCCTCCCACTGCTCGGCCGGGACCCCTCGCTGCAGGGGCTCTGGTACGCGACCGGGCACGGCCGGAACGGCATCCTGCTTTCGGGCATTACCGGGGTCCTCATCCGGCAGCTCATCGTCGGGGAACCGACCGTCATCGAGGACCTGAACGCGTTCGACCCCGGCCGGTTCTGGAAGTGGTGAGGCCAGCCGCCGCCACCCTGGTGCTCCTGACCCTGGCGTCGGGCACCATCGAGGCGCAGGGTTCCTCCTCGCTCGCGGTGGAGCGCAAGGCCTACGCCGACTGGCTGACCACCGCCGCGACCTCCCCGCTGGCTGCGGTCGCGATGCAGCGCCTGAGCGGGACAGTCACCCTCGGGCCGGAGACCGCCGACATCCCGCTGTCGGGATTCGGGCCGGCGTCGGTGACGGAACGAAACGGAGCGGTCACCTATCAGGGCCCTGACGGCAGGAGCCGCCCGCTCCCGACGGGACGACCCATCACGATCGCGCCCTGGACGCTGCAGGTCATGGGGGGCGGGCGGAGCCCGGTGCTCCTGGTGTACGGCAAGCCGGGCGGCGCGGTCCCGGGCTGGTACGCCGTCAACCCGCAGCTCACCTTCACCGTTCCGCTGGAGTCCGCCGAGCCGCCCGTCCGGCGGCGGGTGCTGACGCTCGACGGCATCGATGTCGAGGGGGAGACGGCCGGGTATGTCTCGGTGACCCTCGCAGGCGCCACCACCCGGCTGCTGGTGATGCGGATGCCGATCCCCGGAACGGAAGAGACCGAGTTGCAGGTGTACTTCCGGGATCAGTCCAACGACCACGGGACCTATCCGGCTGGCCGGTTCGTGGAACTCACGCCGACCTCCACGGGCGCCTACCGGATCGACTTCAACCGGGCCCGCAATCCCTTCTGTGCCTACAGCTCGGTGTACCCGTGCCCGGTCCCGTGGTCCGGCAACACCATTCCCGCGTCGATCCAGGCGGGCGAGAAGTACCTGCCCTCCAAGCCCGGGAGCTAGCCTGACTTCCCTGACACACCTCCTGTTCGCCGCCCTTCTGCCGGCCGCGGCCCCGCTCGCCGGCCCGTGGCGGGCCGCGCTCGATCTGGCCGGCGGCCCGCTCCGGTTCTCGATCGAGGTCGACAGCGCTGCCGCCCCCACCGCCCGGCTCTGCAACGGGACCTTCTGCGAACCGTTCTCGGCGGTGCGGGTCACCGGCGACACGGTGGTCTTCGAGATCGGCGACTATGCGGCCTCGATTCGTGCCGTGTGGCGCGGCGACTCCCTCGTCGGGGCCTATTCCAATGTCGGCAACAGGGGCCCGCGCACGATCCCGTTCCGGGCGGCCCGTGGCCGCTGGGGGGTGGAAACGGCGCCGCCGGAACTCCTGGGCAGGTGGGACGCCTGGTTCGGGTCGGAGGGCCGGCAGACCCCGCGGATCCTGGAGTTCGCCAACGGACCGCTGGGCGTCGCGGCCACGGTCCTCTCCAACTCCGGGGACTACGGCGCATTCTGGGGAGGAGCCTCCGGCCGGGAGTTCTCGGTCGGCCACTTCGACGGCTCGTTCATCTACATGATCACGGGCAAGCTGGTCGGCGACAGTCTCGTCGGGACGTTCCACGCCGGGCTGCGGAGCCAGACACCCTTCTCGGCCGCACGACCCACCGGGCGCCAGCACCTCAAGCCTCCCACCGAGGTCACCACCGCCGATACGACCGCGCCGTTCCAGTTCGCCTTCCCCGATCTCCAGGGGCAGGTCGTGACCAACGAGGATCCCCGGTTCCAGGGGAAGGTCGTGATGGTGGACATCTTCGGGACCTGGTGCCCCAACTGCCAGGATGCCGCACCCACCCTCGTGGAGCTCTACCGGGCGTACCATGACCGGGGATTCGAGGTGGTGAGCCTCGCCTACGAGGTGACTGGGGACCCGGAGATCGACGGGGAGTTGGTCCGGCGGTTCCGGGACAAGTTCGGGATTCCCTGGCCAATCCTCCTGGCCGGGCTCAATGAGACAGAGCTGACCGCCGCCACCCTCCCCCAGCTGGAAGGCTTCACCGCTTACCCGACCCTGCTCTTCCTGGACCGGACCGGCCGGATCCGGAAGATCCACGCCGGCTTCTACGGCCCGGCGACCGGCGCCCAGTACACGAAACTCAAGGCCGACCTGCACTCGTATGTCGAGGAGCTTCTGGCCTTGGAATAGGATCGGGCGGCATTCCGACCCGATATCCTACTTGAGGTCCGGGTGTCTAAATCCCTACCACTATTGCAGGTTATCCACATGCAGGCCCTTGCGCTTTTTGAGGGAATTGCCCATCGTGGTGGCGTCTGGCTCCAGGCCGGCGGGGCGGCAGTCCGCCCAAAACGCACATTCAGGGGGAGGTCGTTCGCATGACCCGCAGTCTCGGCAGGATCGTTCTTGTGCTTGGCCTCGCGCTCTTCCTGGCCCGCCCGGCGTCGGCCCAGCTGGCCATTGGAATCACTGGCGGCGTCAATTCCGCCACCCTGACGGGCAGCGACGCCGACGCCATCAACGTCAGCTCGAAGACCGGCGGGGCCGGCGGCGCCTATGCGAACATCTACCTCGGCAAGCGGTTCTCCGCGGAGGGGCAGCTGCTCTTCCAGGGCCAGGGATTTACGGGGACTGACTCGACCACGGGCGACATTGACGTGGCCCAGGGCTACCTCATGGTTCCGATGCTGCTGAAGGTCTACTTTGGACACCTGAACATCTTCGCGGGGCCGGCCATCAGCTGGGAAGTCAATTGCTCCGTGAACTCGTCGGGCACGTCGGGGGAGTGCGACACCTCGAATTCAAGTCTCTGGAGCGGCATCGCCGGCCTGGGCATCCAGTTCGGGCGGCTGGGGGTGGAGGGGCACTACCAGTCCGGATTCAGCGACACTTTTGACGGTGTCAACGCGTCGTACGGCGTCTGGTCGCTGATGGGCCGATTCGCCATCCTCGGGAGCCGATAGCCGAGCGACCCGGCCACAGCGCTGTTCATGCCTCCTTCGTGGGAGGTTTATGCAGAAGACCTTCTCGTCGCTGGTTGCCTGAGTTGCATGGCAGTCGTTGGTCTGTACCCCATCAGCCAAGGAGGCAGCAATGCGCAAGTTGATCCGGATTTCGGCCCTCGCGGCACTGGCGCTCAGCGCCGTGGCCCTGACGGCCCAGGCCCAGGAAAAGACGATGGGTATCGTCGCCGGCGTAGACTTCTCCACCATCTCGGGAGATTTCGCCTCCGACGGCAGCTCGTCCAGGACCGGGTTCATGGGCGGCCTCTTCTACGCGTTCCCAGTGGGCGGCGGCAACATCATGATCGAGCCGGAAGCCCTCTACTCGATGAAGGGAGATAAGTACGACAATTCGCTGTACTCGGGCACCGAGAAGCTCGACTACATCGAAATCCCCGTCCTCGTGAAGTGGTCCTCGAAGCCCAGCGGACAGGGCATCTACCTGATGGCGGGCCCGGCGATCAACTTCAACGTGGCCTGTGAGGATTCCGGCACAGACAAGGAATCGAACACGGACTACACCGACAAGTGCAGTGACTACTCCGAAGTGTCCGTCAAGTCTCCCATCAGCGGCGTGCTCGGCGCCGGCTTCAGCAACGGGCGGTTCGGCATCGAGGGTCGGTACGACTTCGACCTGAGCGACGCCGTCTGTTTCGACCTCGGCGCCGGAAGTGGCGGGAATCTCTGCGGCAAGAACCAGGTGTGGGCCATCTTGCTCCGCGTTTCCAAGTAGCTCGTCCGACCGAAGTGACGGCCCCCCGGACCTTCCCGGGGGGCGCCTTGCCGGGGGTGGCGCGGCGCTTGCTGTGTTGCGTGTGTTGTTTCAGGACTGAAGGTCGTTGTTCCCTGTAGGTTTGTTCCACAACTCGTTTTGGAGATTGCAATGCGCAAGTCGTTCCGGATTATTGCCGTGACCGCCATCGCCCTCACGTCCGCCGCCATGACCGCCCAGGCGCAGCAGGCCAAGCAGTTCGGCATCGTCGCCGGCGTGGACTTCGCCGATGTCACCGGCTCCGATTTCGATGGCACCAGCTCGAAAACCGGTTTCGTCGGCGGCCTGTACCTGGCCGTCCCCATGGGCGACCGCGTGGCCATCGAGCCCGAGGTGCTGTACGCCAGCAAGGGCGCCCAGGACCAGAACAACTCGAGCCTCAAGCTGAACAACAACTACATCGAGATTCCGGTGCTGGTTCGTTACAGCTTCAACAACAACGGCGGTCCGTACCTGCTCGCCGGCCCGGCCGTCGGCTTCAGCATCTCGTGCAAGTTCACCGATGGCTCCACCGATCTCGACTGCAACGACACGAACGGTCTCGGCCTCGAGACCAACACCACCTTCGGTGGCGTTGTGGGCCTCGGCTTCCAGAAGAACCGCTTCGGCCTCGAGGGGCGCTATGACTTCGACTTCGGCGACGCCTTCAAGGACACCGCCGGCAAGAACGCCGTGTGGGAAATTCTCGCCCGGATCATGATCAAGTAGTTCGATCCGACCGCTGGAAACAACGCAGCCCCCCGGCACCCGCCGGGGGGCTGTTTGCGTCATCCCCCTCCCCCTGCCGCCCCCGCGTTTCACAGTCCCTTCACCGCGGCCTCATTGCCGCAGCCCCAGTTTTCGAGCCGAGTCCGTGGAGACCCGCGGGCGCCGTTCCCCAGCAAGGAGTGCCGCTATGCGATCCGTGATCCGTTCCCTCGTGGCAGGCTGTGCGATGCTGACCCTCGCCGCGGTTCCCGCCACTGCCCAGTCGGTCAAGAATATCGGCTTCGTGGTTGGCGTGGATTTCTCCTCCTTCGTCGGCTCAGACGCCAACCTCAGTTCCGTGGGGCTCGACAAGGGAAGCCTGACAGGCTTCCTGGGCGGGGTGTTCGTCGACGTCCCCCTCGGCGCCTCCGTGATGCTCGAGCCGTCGGCCATGTACATCGGGAAGGGCGCCAAGTATTCCATCTCCGACCCCGGGTTCAGCGGGGACGTCACGTTTGACGTCGAGTACATCGAGATCCCGGTGCTCCTGCGGTACAACTTCAAGGCTGACGGGGGGCCGTACGCCCTGATCGGGCCCGACGTCGCGTTCAATGTCTCCTGCTCCGTGTCCGGAAGCGGCGACGCCGACCTCCCCAAGACCGACTGTGTCGACATCGGCACACTCGCCGGCGTCCCGTTTGATGCCACGAGCGTCACCTTTGGCGGGATCGTGGGACTGGGCTTCCAGCACCAGCGGATCGGCCTCGAGGGTCGGTACGAGTTTGACTTCAGCGATGCCTTCAAGGACGCCGGGTCGGTGAAGAACGCGGCCTGGGAGATCCTGCTGCGCTACAGCTTCAAGTAGCGGGTGCCGGAAGGGGGGGCGCCCGCCGTTGCGCGGCCCCGAATTCCGAAATCAGGGGTCGAGATTGCCCCCCCTTCCCCATCGCCGAGTCCGGCCGTACTATCCATCCGTTCCGGCTGGACTACGATCGGGTTCGACGGCAATCCCTCTACCTTGAGGCCCTCATGCGCACTTGGTTTCGTCGGTGTTCCACCCTCGCCGGTCTGGCCCTGGCCGCCACCGCACTCACCGCCACGTCGGCGTCGGCCCAGCAGCAGCCCCGGGCAGGGTTCCTTGGCGGCGCCGCGTTTGCCACGCTGATGAACGTCGACTCGATTTCCGTCCGGTCGTCCACCGGCTTCGCCGGCGGTTTCTTCGTCGCTGTTCCGGTCGCCAAGTCGCTGATGGTCGAGCCCGAAATCCTCTATGTCAACAAGGGCGCCGGGATCGAGGACACCGAGGTCACGCTCAACCTGAACTACATCGAGATCCCGGTGCTCCTCCGCTATGAATTCACGGAGGGCGGAGGCCCGTTCGCCTACATCGGCCCCTACGTGGGGCTGAACGTGAAGTGCAACACCGCGGTCGACACCGTTTCGGTCCCGTGCGCCGACCAGGGGATCGATGCCAGCACCGATTTTGGCGGCACCGTCGGCGTCGGCTTCCGCAAGGAGGCCTGGGGCTTCGACATCCGCTATGACTACGGCTTCACGGACGCGATCAAGGACGAGAAGGGGAAGAACTCGGCCCTGATGGTCCTGCTCCGCGTCGCCGTCAACTAGCTCCCGCGCCACCGCCAGCGGCCCCCCGGACGATTCCGGGGGGCCGTTCGCGTTCTCGCCCACACCGCCTATCCCAAAGCGGCGGAACATCTTCCGGAGCCCCCTCCGGGCGACTAGTTTCCTAGCCTGACTTGGCCGGGGTTTCCCGGCCTTCGCCGCCTCAAGGAGCCGCCGGTGGCCGTTCCGCTCGTGCAATTGAGTCGCACCCCCTCCGCCCCGTCCCCGGGCCAGCCGGCCGTACCGGCGACCCCGGTCCGGAAGCCCGCCTGGCTGAAGGTCCGGACTCCGGGCGGCCAGAATTACGTCGAAATCCGCGGGATGATGCGGGAGCTGGGCCTCCACACCGTCTGCGAGGAGGCGCGCTGCCCGAACATCGGGGAGTGCTGGGAGCACAAGGCCGCCACCTTCATGATCCTCGGCGACGTCTGCACCCGGAACTGCACCTACTGCGCGGTGGCCCACGGCACCCCGAAGCCGTTCGATCCGGTCGAGCCGGTCCGGCTGGCCGAGGCCGTCACCCGGATGGGACTGCAGCACGTCGTGATCACCTCCGTCGACCGGGACGACTTGCCGAACGGCGGGGCCGAGGCCTTCGCGGGGTGCATCACCGAGATCCGCGCCCGGATGCCGGACACCAGCGTCGAGGTGCTCATCCCCGACTTCAAGGGCTCGGAGCAGGCGCTCCAGCTCGTCATGGATGCCCGCCCCGACATCCTGAACCACAACCTTGAGACCCCGGAGCGCCTCTATCGCCTGGCCCGGCCCGGGGGGCGCTATGACCGCGCCCTGCGCCTGCTGGCCAACGCGCGCCGCATGGGGGGACCCGACGCCCTCACCAAGTCGGGCATCATCCTCGGCATGGGCGAGGAGTGGGACGAGGTCCTGGTATGCATGCAGGACCTGCGGAAGAGCGACGTCAACATCCTGACCCTTGGCCAGTACCTCCGGCCCTCCGGCGGCCACCTGCCGATTGCCCGGTACTACACCCCCGACGAGTTCGCCGAGCTTCGTGATATCGGGCTCCGGCTCGGCTTCTCGCACGTCGAAGCGAGCCCGCTGACCCGTTCGTCGTACCACGCCTGGGAACAGGTCGACAAGGCCAAAGAACAGAGGAACGCCTGATGGCAGGCACCAGTGCCTCCTCCCGGGGCAAAGGAGCGGCCCGCAGCGCCAAGCCAGGCGCCAGCCCCGAGCAGTGCCGGACCTACCTCCGGCAGATGCGCCTGATCCGCCAGTTCGAGGACAAGGCCGGCGAGGCGTACAGCCTCGGCAAGATCGGCGGCTTCTGCCACCTCTACATCGGGCAGGAGGCGGTGGCGGTCGGCAGCATGGCGGCGCTTCGCGCCGACGACTACATCACCACGTCGTACCGCGACCACGGCCACGCGCTGGCCCGGGGACTGACCGCCCGCTCGGTCATGGCCGAGCTCTTCGGGAAGGCGACGGGGTGCTCGCACGGCAAGGGCGGGTCGATGCACCTCTTTGACGCCTCCCTCGGGTTCCTCGGCGGCCATGGCATCGTCGGCGGCCACATTCCGCTGACGGCGGGGATGGCGTTCGCGGCCAAGTATCGCAAGACGGACCAGGTGGCAGTCTGCTTCTTCGGCGAGGCGGCGGTCAACATCGGGTCGTTCCACGAGACGCTGAACATGGCCGCGCTCTGGAAGCTGCCGGCCATCTTCATCGTCGAGAACAACGGTTACGGGATGGGCACGGCGCTCGCGCGGGCCAGCTCCCTCCTCGACCTGGCCCATCGGGCCTATTCCTATGAGATGACCGAGGAGGTCGTGGACGGCCAGGATGTCTTCGCCGTCCGGAGCGCGATGGACCGCGCGGTCGAGCGGGCCCGAACCGAGTCGCTCCCCACCCTGCTGGAGATGCGGACCTACCGCTACGTCGGTCACTCGATGTCCGACGCGGCGCACGGCACCTACCGCAGCAAGGAAGAGGTGGAGGAGTTCCGGCAGCGGGATCCGATCAAGCTCCTGGAGGCCCACATGGTGGCCGCCAGGATGATCGACGAGGCGGGGCTCAAGGCGCTCGACGAGGAGATCGTGGCCGAGGTGGACGACGCCGTGGCCTTCGCCGAGGCATCGCCCGATCCGGCCCCGGACGCGCTCTGGACCGACGTGCTCGCGGGAGGAGAGTGAGATGGCGCTCCTGACCTACCGTGACGCCCTCAACGAGGCGCTCCGCGAGGAGATGGCCCTCGACGACCGGGTGTTCCTGATGGGCGAGGAAGTGGCCGAGTACGACGGCGCCTACAAGGTGAGCCGAGGGCTGCTCAAGGAGTTCGGTCCGCTGCGGGTGGTGGACACCCCCATCGCGGAGCTGGGGTTTGCCGGCATCGGCGTCGGGGCGGCGATGGTCGGCCTCCGTCCGATCATCGAGTTCATGACCTGGAACTTTGCCCTGCTGGCCATCGACCAGGTCGTCAACAGCGCGGCGAAGATGCGCTACATGTCGGGCGGGCAAGTGGGTTGCCCGATCGTCTTCCGCGGCCCGGGCGGTGCGGCACTGCAGCTCGCCGCACAGCACTCGCAGTCCTTCGAGTCCTGGTACGCGCACATCCCCGGCCTCAAGGTGCTCACACCGGGCACGCCGGCCGATGCGAAGGGGCTCCTCAAGAGCGCCATCCGGGACGACGACCCGGTGGTGTTCATCGAAGGGGAGATGCTCTACAACGTGAAGGGCGAGGTGCCCGAGGGCGAGCACCTGGTGCCGATCGGGAAGGCCGAGGTCAAGCGCGCCGGGTCCGACGTGACGCTGGTGTGCCACTCCAAGACGGTGACGGTGGCGCTCAAGGCGGCGGACCAGCTCGCGGCGGAAGGGATTCATGCCGAGGTGGTGGACCTCCGGACGATCCGGCCGATGGACACCGAGACGGTGCTCAGCTCCGTCGGACGCACCCACCGCTGCGTCGTGGTGGAGGAAGGATGGGCCTTCGCGGGCGTCGGCGCGCAGGTGGTGGACGAGATCCAGCGGCACATCTTCGATGAACTCGACGCGCCGGTGTTGCGGGTTACGGGCGCCGACGTACCGATGCCCTACAACAAGCAGCTCGAGCGGGCGGCCAAGGCCGATCCGGCCAAGGTGATCGCCGCCGTCAAGAAGGTGCTCTACCTGGCCTGACGGCTGTCGCCACTTCACTGCACCGATCCGGGATCCGACGCATGGCCTCAAAAGTCCTGATGGAAGCGCTCTCGCCGACGATGGAAGAGGGTCGCCTCGTCGAGTGGAAAAAGAACGAGGGCGACGCCGTCCGCGTCGGCGACGTCATCGCCGAAGTGGAGACGGACAAGGCGGTCATGGAGCTGGTGGCCCGGGGCGAGGGCATCCTCCTGAAGCAGCTGGTGCCGGCCGGGACCACCGCGGCGGTCGCCTCGCTGGTCGGCATCATCGGGCAGGCGGGCGAGGACATCAGCGACTTGCTGGGTGGAGACTCCCCGGCACCGAAGGCTGCCAGCCCAACGCCTGCCCCGCAGCCCCGCAGCCCCGCGGTCCCGCCGTCGAGCCCCGCGGCTCC